>CBDUMN010000124.1:0-8921 GCA_965368335.1 uncultured Rhodospirillales bacterium | reverse complement strand
CGCCCAAAGAAAAAGGAGCTCCAAAATCGGAACTCCTTCTTTTTACACAGGCTGATCATCTCCGCCCTTTTTTATTGCCCGTTCTTTCTTTGATGGAATCACAGACCAACAGCCAGGATCAAAACTCTTAACCGGCTCAACACACACTGTTCTCATGGAAAAATCGATTTCAGACGAACATAATGGTTAAAAACTTACCGCTTAGGCAACAGTGTTTTGAACGGCGCTTCCGTCGTCAGAAGTTTTGCAATTCGCGCCATAAAGGGAGCGTATTCCTCACCCAGATAGTGAAAAAGCGGCAGATCGTGCAGAGTCTTTGCATGGGCTGGAGGAGGAGACAATTCGTTGGAAGCCATTTTGACGCCGACACTGAAATCGGCGGCGAGAAAGCCGTTGATCATTCCGGCATTATAGGCTTCATACATTTCTTCTGCGCTATGAAAGGCCTTGCTCTTTCGATTTTTAAGATGCTCCTCCATCCAGACCACTCCAAGGATATAGCCGGTTCCGAGACTCTTGATTTTGGCCTCGCCGGGATGGAGCCAGAGCGAACTTGTGAGGCTGAATAAGGGTGTCCCAGAGCGAACGAATTTTCGCGTATAGAGCGCTTCGGCTTGGGCAAGCCGGTAAACTTCACCGTCGACTTGTTGGTGATTGAACAAGTGAATACCCCGGCGGCCAGGCAAGTCGATAAACTCCGTCTGCCGACATCCCAGACGAAAATATATCTTCCTTAAAATATTCGTCGCGGCTGTGCTTAGGGAGTCTTTCTGGATGTAAGCTATTCTTTGTGGACAGCGCGCCTCTTCGGCCAGGGTCTCGGCGGAAAGACCAATCCAAGAAGCTATGCCGACAAAAAAAAGTCCAACAATCTTTCGCAAAAATCATCCCCTTAAGAATCGTCCTGGCAAAAGCCATCGCCAAGCATTTATTCTTTTCCAGATTATACTCTATTTTCAGGGCCGGTTGTTGATTGAAATTCGAGAGAACGGCAGTTTTTATAGATTTCTCAAGATGTTGTAACGCAAGGGTTTAGCCATGATTTCTCTTGCAACTATAATCGGTCATCGGGGCGCAGCGGCGCAGGTTGCCGAGAACACACTTGCGAGTTTCGACAGAGCCGCCGAGTTGGGCGCGACTTGGATTGAACTGGACGTGAGGCTCACAGGGGATGGAAAACTTGCCGTTTTTCACGATGCGACACTGGAGCGCACGACCAATGGCCGAGGCCGATTGGACGAAACCGATTCTCATGCGCTTTGCCGATTGGACGCGGGCGGCGGCGAGCCGGTGCCCCTGCTCGACCAAGCGCTCGCCCTTGCACGGCACCGCCGCCTTGGCGTCAATATTGAGATCAAAGGGAAACCTGAGTCGGCGCGACAAACCGCCACCGCCCTAACCGAAGCACTTACCGGACATGACGAGCCCATATTGATTTCAAGCTTCAAGGCGGCTTTTTTAACCCAGACCATGGTCCAACTACCCCATTTGCCGCGTGGGCTCTTGTTCAAGGGGCTCCCGGCCGATTGGCAAGCACAGGCGCAATCCCTCGGGGCCGCAAGCATTCATTGCCGGAACCGGGAGATAACGCAAGGTCAGGTTGAAGCCATTAAGACGGAGGGATATCTCTGCGCCGTCTATACGGTCAACGATCCTCAAAGAGCGGAAATCCTCTGGTCCTGGGGGGTCGATTCGGTTTTTTCAGACCTACCGCCCCCCATGGCCGCACTTCTTCGCAACAATCGTTAAATTTATTGCGGCATTTCAATGACAAACCCTCGTCTTTTGTTCAAATCCCTTGTATATATCGCCGGTTCTTGGAACGGAGGTTCCTCGAAACCAATGGGGGTCGGGTTTGTTGGACGGGTCCTTTTAAAGGAAACCGCCACCTTGGTCGCACCACCGGAAAATTAGGAGATGCGTCGCTTGAAACCCCTTAATTCCATCCTGATCTCGGGCCGTGAGGTCTTGCCTATTGTCGAGGGCGGCAAGGGCGTGGCAGTTTCCGTGGGGGCCAGCAGTGGCGCTTTCGCCGCCGCAGGTGCGGTCGGCACCTATTCCTGCGTCAACGCAGATACCTACGATGACGACGGCAACGTCATTCCCCAGGTTTATCAAGGCAAGACACGACGCGAACGCTTCGAAGAACTGATCGACTACGCCATTCGCGGCGGCATCATGCAGGCTCAAATTTCCCATGAAATTTCCAAAGGGGAAGGCCGCATCCATTTAAACGCCCTATGGGAAGCCGGCGGCACCGAGCGCATCCTCGAAGGCGTACTTGAAGGCGCAAAAGGCTTGGTGCACGGCATCACCTGTGGCGCAGGCATGCCTTATAAAGCCGCAGAAATCGCCGTCCGTCATCAGGTCCATTATCACCCTATCGTTTCTTCCATGCGGGCTTTCAGAGCCCTCTGGAAACGCGCTTACCGCAAGGCTCCCGAACTTTTGGGCAGCGTGGTCTACGAAGACCCCTGGCGCGCCGGTGGCCACAACGGTCTAACCAATGCCGAAAACCCGGAAGCGCCAGAAGATCCTTATCCCCGGGTTGCCGAACTCCGCAAATTCATGAACGAAGTGGGCCTCGAAACCGTGCCCATTCTCATGGCGGGTGGGGTCTGGTACCTGCGCGACTGGGCCGACTGGATCGACAACCCCGAACTGGGCCCCATCGGCTTCCAGTACGGCACGCGACCGCTCCTGACCCAGGAAAGCCCCATTTCTGACGCCTGGAAAAAACGCCTTCTAACACTTAAGGACGGCGACGTTTTCCTTAACCGCTTCAGCCCGACCGGCTTTTATTCGTCAGCGGTCAACAACAACTTCATTGGCGAACTGCGCCAGCGCTCGGACCGCCAAATTCCTTTCGCCAAAGAACCGGAAGGCGAAGCCACCGTCGAGCGCGGCATCGGGGCTCGGGGGCGCAAGGTCTATGTCAGCGCCCAAAACGCCGCTAAAATGGATGGCTGGTTGGACGCCGGGTTCACCGAAGCCCTGCGCACCCCCGATCAGACGCTGATTTTCGTCGCACCGCAAAAAGCCGAAGAGATCAAGACCGATCAGCGCAACTGCATGGGCTGCCTCAGCCAGTGTAAGTTCTCCAATTGGGCCGACAACGACACGGGCAACACCGGCCACCCAGCGGACCCGCGCAGTTTCTGCATCCAGAAAACCTTGCAAAGCATCGGCCATGGCGGCAACCCCGACGACGAATTGATGTTCGCCGGTCACAACGCCTTTATGTTCGCCGACGATCCTTTTTATAACGATGGTTTCATTCCGACCGTCGCACAACTGATCGACCGGATTAAAACAGGCGACTGACCCCTCACCAGATTGGTTTCTTTTGAAACCCTTGACCAGAGTTATGGTTGAGACATTGGAATTCTTTTAAATCCAGATTAGCGTTGAAATCAGGGGGTTTGAGCCTGATTTCGCTAATGGCTTAGAACGTTAGTTATATTGCTTAAAATTTAAATCTACGGTACTTTTAACAACAATAACAATTACCTGGGTAGTACCAAGAGATTTCTGGATCGGTTATTAGGCCGATTCTAAGCAAAAATAAAATGAAAGGATCACGCCTTGAGACCTTATACTCAAGTCCTCGACCGCCTCCGCGCAGCCGGCCTGCGCCCGACGCGCCAAAGACTCGCTCTTGCCAAACTTTTGTTTGAAAACGGCGACCGCCACATCACCGCCGAGCAGCTTCACAGCGAAGCGCTGGGCAGCTCGATCCGCGTCTCCCTGGCAACCGTTTACAATACCCTCCACCAATTCACCGAAGCCCGGCTGCTCCGCGAAATCGTCGTCGATTCCGGACGCTCCTACTTCGACACCAACATCTCCGCCCACCACCATTTTTTCTACGAAGACACCGGTGAGCTTTGCGACATTCCGGGCGATCAGCTCAACGTCGCTCAACTCCCCGCCGCACCGGAAGGCACGACCATCAAACAGGTCGATGTGGTGGTCCGCTTGGCTTCAGCCTAAAGCGCGCAAGCTTACATCAAAAAGCCCGCCCTCACTAAAGAGGCGGGCATTTTTTATGAATTTAATGTTACGCCGCAAAAGAATACCTACTTAACCTCTTCGCGCGGATAGACGCCCCAGATTTCCTTGCGGCGCAGCCAGCCGTCGTAGCCGTTAAAATCGACCCGGCACCAGATATCGTCTTTATCGCAGGCAATCAGCTTGCCCACGGCATTGGGCTCCACGTTGGCCACCGGCTGGGACCGCGTATCGGCATGCACCCGGAGGGTCCGCACTTTACCAATTACCACAGCCGTGCGGTTGGACGACAGCATGGAGCGGTGAATCCATCCCTGGCCGCCGAAAGGATCGCGCACCTTGCGCCAGGTATCGAACTCGGCGATCACCTCGACCGGGAGATTTTGCCGTTTATAGACCCATTCCACCGGGTAGCGTACGCTGGGCCCGGCCCGCATGTTGACCTCATCGGCCCTTAAAGAAACGAACCGGGGCAACGGCAGCCCCGAGGTATGTTGGTTGGCGAACGCCGTCCCGCTGGAGCCCGTCACAGCACCGGTCATAACCCCTGTGGTGAAACAAAGCGCAAGCCCCGCCAGCGCGACGAACAGGCCCGAGCCACCGAAAAACTTAAAATCTCCAAACCGTCCCAAAAACTTCATTACCTCGTTCAATACATCGTCAAAAAAGCAAAAACCGGCTATTCATTCTGGCCGGAGCCCATTGCAAACGTCTCTAGAGCCAATTAAAACAGGATTCTCGTTAACAGTTTCTAAGAGAGAGAGGACTTTATGGTCCAAAAAATAAAACCCAAGGTCGTGGTGACCCGTAAATTGCCGGACGTGGTCGAAACCCGCATGATGGAATTGTTCGACGTGGAGCTGAATCTTGAAGACCGGCCCATGTCTCAGGCCGAGCTGAAAGAAGCCGTCGAACGGGCCGATGTTCTGGTTCCCACCGTGACCGATAAGATCAATGCCTCCATCCTCTCTTCCGCCGGTCCCAAGCTGCGTCTGATCGCCAACTTCGGCACCGGTGTCGACAATATCGATCTGGCGACCGCTCAGCGCAAGGGCATCACGGTTTCCAACACGCCGGACGTGTTGACCGAAGATACCGCCGACATGACCATGGGCCTGATCATCGCCACGTCACGCCGCCTGACCGAAGGCGAACGCATTGCCCGGAGCGGCGCATGGAAAGGCTGGTCGCCAACCTGGATGATGGGCCACCGCATCCATGGCAAACGCCTCGGCATCGTCGGTATGGGTCGCATCGGCCAAGCCGTCGCCAAGCGCGCCCAGGCCTTCGGCATGTCGATTCATTACCACAACCGTCACCGGGTTCACGAAGACGTGGAAAACGCTTTGGAAGCCACCTACTGGGAAAGCCTCGACCAGATGCTGGCCCGGGTTGACGTGGTGTCGATCAACTGCCCGCACACACCGGCCACCTATCACCTGCTGTCGGCCCGGCGGTTGAAACATCTCCAGTCTCACACCATCGTGGTCAACGCCTCGCGCGGCGAAGTGGTCGATGAAAACGCTCTAACCCGGATGCTTGCCAAGGGCGAGATTGCCGGCGCGGGCCTCGACGTGTTCGAAAACGAACCGGCGATCAATCCGAAGCTGCTGGAACTGGACAACGTAGTGCTGCTGCCGCACATGGGTTCGGCCACCATCGAAGGCCGCATCGACATGGGCGAGCGGGTGATCATCAACATTCAGACCTTCGCCGACGGCCATACCCCACCGGACCGGGTTATCGAGACCATGTTCTAAAATTTGAGCTTTTAGCTAAGAAGCGCCGCCCCTCACCGGGCGGCGTTTTTTTATACGAAGACGACCGAACCGTCTTTTTGCGCGTCGTCTAAGAACGTCACCATGCCACCCGGCTCGATGGTCACGTCGTCGCGCAACTGATCGGGCGTCATGCCGATGCCTTTGAGGCCCATTTCGCAGACCATAAATTTGCAGCCGAGGGCGGTGCAGGCTTCGAGCATTTCCTCAAACGTCGCCACTTTACGCTCCCGGAAGCGATTATCGAGATCGATACCGAGGATTTTTTCTTGGCTCACCGGCATCTTGGCCCAACCGGGAATACCAGCCTCGTCACGTTTCTCCAAAGCCTTGCAGGCCCACATGGTGAAAAACAGGGTCACCGGCGTATCCGTCGCCAGGGCCCCGCTCGCCATGACCAGGGCATAGTGAACCTTGTCGAAATCGCCGGAAAAAACGACGACGGAAAGCTTTTCGGGACGGCCTCGCTCACTGCTCATGGATCGAGAGGTCCGTAATTTCCGGGTTTTCGCCGCAGAGGGGACAGCCCTTGTCGCGCTTGATCTTCACCTTGCGGAACTCGCTACCCAGACCGTCGTAGATCATCAGGCTACCGGCCATGCTCTCGCCGATTCCCATCAGTTCTTTTAAAACCTCGGTCGCCTGAAGGGAACCCATGGTGCCGCACAGCGCGCCCAACACGCCTGCCTCGGCGCAACTGGGGATTTGCCCCGGTGGCGGCGGCTCGCGAAACAGGCAACGATAGCAAGGTTTGTCTTCGCCCTCTTCATGCGCCTTGAAGGTATAGAGCTGTCCGTCAAAGCGCAGAATGGCCGACGAAATAAGCGTTTTTCCGGCGAAATAGCAGGCGTCGTTGACCAGAAAGCGGGTTGGGAAGTTATCGGTCCCGTCAGCCACCACATCATAATTTTTGATAATGTCGAGCGCATTGGCCGCGGTAATTTTCTCGCGATATTCGACCACCTTGACGTCCGGATTGATCGCTTCCAGGGTTTTCTTTGCGCTCTCCACCTTGGGCAAGCCGACGCTTGCCGTCGTATGAACGATCTGGCGCTGAAGGTTGGAAAGATCGACCGTATCGGCGTCGATCACCCCGATGGTTCCGACCCCGGCCGCAGCCAGATAGAGCAGCAGGGGCGAACCGAGGCCGCCCGCACCGACCACCAAGACCTTCGACTCCAGGAGCTTGGCCTGCCCAATGCCGCCGACCTCGGGCAGGAGAATATGCCGGGCGTACCGCTCGACCTGCTCGTCGCTGAAATCCATGACCGCCGTCAGGCCTCGACCGCGCCGCCAAGCCCCTCGAACAAGGCGGTGGATAGATAGCGCTCGGCGAACGACGGCAGAATGGCGACCACTGTCTTGCCCGCCATTTCATCGCGCTGGGCCACCTCGATGGCCGCCGCCAACGCCGCACCCGAAGAAATGCCGACCGGCAGACCTTCGGTTTTCGCCACCGCACGGGCCATGGCGAAAGCGGTTTCATTGCCGATTTTCAAAATCTCATCGACCAGATCGGCATCTAAGACACCGGGCACGAAGCCCGCGCCAATCCCCTGAATTTTATGAGGTCCCGGCACCCCGCCAGAAAGCACCGGGCTGTCTTCGGGTTCGACGGCAATGATCTTGATGTCAGGGTTGCGCTCTTTGAGCACCGCCCCAATACCCGTAAGCGTACCGCCGGTACCCACACCGCTAATCACCGCATCGACCTTGCCGCCGGTATCCTTCCAGATTTCCTCGGCCGTGGTGGACTTGTGAATGGCCGGGTTGGCCGGATTGTTGAACTGCTGCAGAACAACGGCCCCATCGATTTCTTCGGCCAGAGCATTGGCTTTATCGACGGCGCCTTTCATACCCTTGGCGCCCGGCGTCAGCTCGATCTCAGCGCCCAACAGGTAGAGCATCTTGCGCCGTTCGAGCGACATGGTTTCCGGCATGGTCAGGATCAATCGGTAGCCTTTGGCCGCACAAACGAAAGCCAGGGCGATCCCGGTATTGCCCGAAGTCGGCTCAATAATCGTCGCGCCCGGCTTCAAGGTTCCATCGGCTTCGGCCGCATCGATCATCGCCAGCCCAATCCGGTCCTTGACCGAAGCCAGCGGGTTAAAAAATTCGCACTTTCCAACGACCGTTCCCTTGCAGCCGTTATCCTTCGCCAACCGGTCGAGCCGCACCAGAGGCGTCGCCCCGACGGTGTCGAGGATGCTGTCGTAAATCTTGCCTCTGAATTCACCAGCGTCTGCCATTTATCGTCTCCACACTGAATTTCGGCTTTTCTCTTTTTGTTGCAGCCGTTTTATAGATTTCACAAGTTTTTTCAAGCGGGCGCCCGCAGCGTCTCCGGTTTAAATGGAGAAGTCCAGGTGCTCACGCCCTTCGCTCTTGATATTGGCCTGATGAGCCCGAGTGCAAAGGTCGTCGATGGTCACGGTATCGAGCTGCTTCATCACTTCTTCCTGCAACTCCATCCACAGTGGACGGACGACCGCATGACCAAGCTCCGATCCCGCCTCGTCGTGAATCGGATCGTCGGAAGTTTCCATGCGCCGCACCACACGGACGATATCGCCGACAGAAATCCGCCGCCGCTCCCGCGCCAGCCGGTAGCCGCCGCGCGGCCCCCGCACGCCGATCAGAACCTGATCGCGCACCAATTGCTGAAGAGCCTGCTCCAGATACCGCCGGGGAATGCCCTGGCGGCGGGTAATCTCCCGGCTTTGCACCGGTTCGCCGCCTGCGTGATAGGCGATATCAAGTACCGCCTCAATGGCAAACAGCATCTTCTTGGACAAACGCAACATGACTAAACTTCCCCTACCTCTTTTCGTCTATTTTTCCGTTTTTGTTCCCGTCGAGCCGAAACCACCCGCACCCCGGGCCGTTTCATCGAGGTTCTCGACGGCTTTCCAGGCCACCGACGTAACGGGCGCAACCACCATTTGGGCGATCCGCATTCCCCGTTCGACAGTAAAAGCCTCCTTGCCGTGATTAATCAAAATCACTTTAATTTCGCCGCGATAGTCCGCATCGATCGTGCCGGGACTATTGAGCACGGTGACACCATTTTTTGCGGCCAGCCCTGAGCGCGGCCGGACTTGAGCTTCAAACCCCACCGGCAGGGCGATGGCG
>CBDUMN010000123.1:0-9030 GCA_965368335.1 uncultured Rhodospirillales bacterium | reverse complement strand
CTACAGCCAAGCTTGGCCGCGGCTAAAAGAGGCTGGTTTTCCGTTCACCCTTTTCGTCTCGACCAATGCGGTCGATCAGGGGTTCAGCCGCTATATGACCTGGGATCAGATCAAGGAAATGAGCGACGGCGGCGTGACCATCGGCAACCACGGTTCGGGCCATCGCCATATGGCGGCCCTTTCCGGTGAGGCCAGCCGCGAGGATATCGCCCAGGCGGTTCGACGGTTTGAGGAAATGCTCGGCCATAAACCGGCGCTGTTCGCCTACCCTTACGGCGAGGCGAGCCGTTCCTTGGCTGCTGTGGTCGGGGAATTCGGCTTTAAGGAAGCTTTCGGCCAGCATTCGGGCGCGCTCGGCAAAGGGGCCGACGCCATGTTCCTGCCGCGCTTTGCCTTGAACGAAAAATACGGCGACCTGTCGCGCTTCAAGATGGCGGTCAACGTTTTGCCTCTTCCCGTTTCGGACGTTCTACCGCCCAATTGGAAGGTCGATCCGCAAAACAACCCGCCGCTGTTCGGCTTCACGGTGCCCGAGAACTTTTCGGCGCTCAACCAGTTGGCTTGCTACGCCTCTCATGAAGGCAAGGCCAGACTTGAAAGGCTCGGCGAGGTGCGTATCGAGGTGCGCCTGGAAACCCCCTTCCCCAATGGCCGCTCCCGCATCAACTGCACGGCGCCTGCCGGCCAGGGCCGCTGGTACTGGTACAGCCGTCAGTATTATAACGGCGGTTAACAAGGTCAACGGCCTCAAAACAACTCTGTCTTTCCCTCCCTGGTTATGCGCGGACTTGCCCCGCGTACGACGGTTGAAGAGGTGGGGGGGAGCACGCTTCTCCCGGTATTTAGCGGTGATTTTTCGCCGTTTACTTGTCTTTGCTTGCGCCTGAGCGCGCGGAAGCTATACTCCGCGCCACTTTTTTAAAACGGCCCGAAAGTAAGGAATCCCTAATAATGACCACCACCCAGTTCGATGTTGTCGGGATCGGCAACGCCATCGTCGATGTTTTGTGCCAGGCTGAGGAGTCCGGTCTCACCGCGCTGGGTCTCGCCAAGGGCGCTATGACCCTGATCGATTCCGATACCGCCGACCGACTCTATCGCTCGATGGACGACGTGATCGAGGTTTCGGGCGGTTCGGCGGCCAACACCATCGCAGGCTTCGCCTCGCTGGGCGGCAAGGCGGCCTATATGGGCAAGGTCAAGGACGACTCTTTGGGCAATGCCTTCTCAGACGATATCCAGGCCGGTGGCGTCACCTTCGAAACGCCCAAGGCGCTGGACGGTACGCCGACCGCGCAGTGCCTGATCTTCGTTACCCCGGATGCCGAGCGGACCATGCAGACTTATCTGGGCGCTTGTGTCGAACTGGGGCCGGACGACGTGGATACCGACATCATCGCGGCGGCCAAGGTAACCTATCTCGAAGGCTATCTCTGGGACCCGGAACAGGCCAAGAAGGCTTTCATCAAGGCCGCCGAAGCCGCCCATGCGGCGGGTCGCGAGGTTTCGCTCTCGCTTTCCGATCCGTTCTGCGTCGACCGCCACCGGGAGAGCTTCCTTGAATTGGTCGACAACCATGTCGATATCCTGTTCGCCAATGAAGAAGAGATCAAATCGCTCTATCAGGTCGATACGTTCGATGCAGCCTTCCAGAAGGTCCAGGGGCATTGCAAGGTGGCCGCCATCACCCGTGGAGCCAAAGGCTCGGTGGTGGTCGCCAAGGGCGAAATCCATATCTGCGACGCTCTGCCGGTCGAAAAGGTGATCGACACGACGGGGGCAGGCGACGCTTACGCCGCCGGGTTCCTTTACGGCTATACCCAGGGCATGGAACTGGTGGAATGCGCCCGGGTCGGCGGCATCGCGGCGGGTGAAGTGATCGGCCATATGGGCGGTCGCCCGGAAACCCCGCTCGGCCAACTGATCGGGCACCGAATTTAATTCTCGCTGTCACTCCCGCGCAGGTGGGAGTCCAGTAAACGGAAAAGCAAGGCTCTGAATTTGACATTCCTAAGATTCCCGCTTGCGCGGGAATGACCGTTTAAAAGAGCCTTTTTAAAGGACAAAGACTTTGGAAAGACGCAACATCGCCATCATCGCCCACGTTGACCACGGCAAGACCACCCTGGTCGACGAATTGATGAAGGCCAGCGGTTTGTTTCGCGACAACCAACAAGTGGCTGAACGAGCCATGGACTCAAACGATCTGGAGCGTGAGCGCGGGATCACCATTCTCGCCAAATGCACCAGCGTCGATTGGCAGGGCGTTCGGATCAATATCGTCGACACGCCGGGTCACGCCGATTTCGGCGGCGAGGTCGAGCGTATCCTGTCCATGGTCGATGGCGTAATTCTACTGGTCGACGCCGCCGAAGGCCCCATGCCGCAAACCAAGTTCGTTACCTCCAAAGCCCTGAAGCTGGGTCTCAAGCCGGTGGTCGTGGTCAACAAGGTGGACCGTCACGATTCGCGGCCCTATGAGGTGCAGGACGAAGTTTTCGATCTGTTCACCGCCCTTGAAGCCAATGATGAGCAGCTCGACTTCCCGACCATTTTCGGCTCGGCCAAAGAAGGCTGGATGTCGGAATCGCCCGAGGGTGAAAAGAAAGGCATGGTGCCGATCTTCGAGCAGATTCTCTCCCATGTGCCCGAGCCCGAAACGATTATGGACAAGCCGTTTTCCATGCTGGCGACGACGCTCGAAGTGGACCCCTACTTGGGCCGTATTCTGACCGGACGCATTGAAACCGGCACCATCGCCAAGAACGCCAACGTCAAGGCGCTGACCCGCGATGGTGCGGTGATCGAGCAGGGCCGGATCAGCAAGCTTTTGGCCTTTAAGGGGCTTGAGCGGGTGCCGGTCGATCAGGCCGAGAGCGGCGATATCGTCGCCATCGCCGGGCTTGCCCAGGCTACCGTGGCCGACACTCTCTGCGCCCCCGAAGTAGACAGCCCCTTGAAGGCCCAGCCCATCGACCCGCCGACGCTCGCCATGACCTTTTCGATCAACGATTCGCCCCTGGCCGGACAGGAAGGCTCGAAGGTCACCTCACGGATGATCCGCGACCGCTTGATGAGCGAAGCCGAAGGCAACGTCGCGTTGCAGGTGTCCGATAGTGAAAACAAGGATTCCTTCGAAGTGGCCGGGCGCGGCGAGCTTCAGCTCGGCGTGTTGATCGAAACCATGCGCCGCGAAGGCTTCGAATTGGCCATTTCGCGTCCGCGGGTTCTGATGATCGAAGAAGACGGCCAGCGCCTTGAGCCTTTTGAGGAAGTTCAGGTCGACGTGGATGAAGACTTTTCCGGCATTGTGGTCGAGGCGATCTCCATCCGCAAAGGTCAGATGAAGGCCATGGCGCCTTCGGGCGGCGGTAAGGTGCGGCTGACCTTCCACGTTCCGGCGCGTGGCCTGATCGGCTATCATGGTGAATTCCTCACCGAGACCCGCGGCACCGGCATCATGAACCGCAGCTTCCTCGAATACGGTCCCTACGCCGGGCCGATTCCGGGGCGGCGCAATGGGGTGCTGATTTCCAACAGTCAGGGTAAGTCGGTCGGTTACGCGCTGTTCAACCTGGAAGGCCGAGGCCCGCTATTCATCAAATCGGGCGTTCCGGTCTATGAAGGGATGATCATCGGCGAGCACAGCCGGGGCAACGATTTGGAAGTGAACCCCCTAAAAACCAAACAGCTGACTAACGTCCGCGCTTCGGGCACCGATGAAGCCATCCGCCTGACCCCGCCTAAGCGCATGAGCCTCGAGCAGGCCCTGGCCTATATCGAAGACGACGAACTGGTCGAGGTGACGCCCGAGTCGATCCGTCTGCGCAAACGCCTGCTCAAAGGCCATGAGCGCAAGAAAGACGAACGGGCGAAAAAGGCTGAAGAGAGTTAACAAACCCCGCCATTCCGGGGCATGCGAAGCATGAACCCGGAATGACTGTGATTAACGACCAACACTCCGTTAACTCCTCTGGCGTATCGTCTAGACCATGAATGAGGGGACGGGCATCATATCCAAGTGGCTGGAAGCCGCGCGGGTCTATCGGGACCGGCGGGTGCTGGCTATGTTGTTCCTGGGCTTTTCCTCCGGGCTTCCGGCGGGGGTGCTGGCCGACCCGCTGACCGCCTGGCTGGCCGAAAGCGGGGTGTCAAAAACCGCCATCGGGCTGTTCGCCCTGGTTTCCCTGCCCCTATCGCTCAAGTTTCTCTGGGCTCCGGTGATGGATCATCTGGCGCTGCCGGGCTTGACCAAATGGCTCGGGCGGCGGCGCTCCTGGGTGTTGGTCAGCCAGCTTTTGCTGCTTGCCGTTATCTTCGGCATGGGGCTGTCCAATCCGGCCGAAAACCTGATGATCACCGCTCTTTTCGCCATTGCCGTGGCGTTTGCTTCGGCCAGTCAGGACATTGTGATCGACGCCTACCGGGTCGAGATTCTGGAAGATCATCAACTGGCCGCCGGGGCGGCGACGGCAGTGTTCGGTTGGCGCTTGGGGCAGGTGGGCGGCGGCGCGCTCGGTCTGATTTTCGCCGATATCCTGCCCTGGTCCGTGGTGTTCGGCGGGCTGGCGGCCCTGGTGGTGGTCGGGCTGATCGCCATTTTGCTCAACCCGGAACCGGCGGTGGTCAAAACGCCCGAATCGGAAGAGCGCGAACGGCAGGCCGAAGCCTTTCTTGAAGCCCGGCAGCATTTGCCGAAACGGGTTTCCTATACGATGGCTTGGGTTTATACCGCCGTCATCGGGCCGTTCGCCGAGTTTATGGGACGCCGCGGCTGGTTGGCCGTGGTGGCTTTCATCTTGCTCTACAAGTTTGGCGATGCGGTGCTGACCGTGATGAAAATCCCGTTCTTCCTCGAGATTGGGTTTACCAAGACCGAGATCGCCGAGGTGGTCAAACTGTTCGGCTTCAATGCGATTATCGCGGGCGGTTTGCTGGGCGGCTGGCTGCTCGCCAAGGTCGGTATCATGCGCGGTCTCGTGGTCTGTGGCGTACTGATGGGGGTCTCCAACCTAATCTTTGTCGTGCAGGCCTGGGCCGGTCACGACCTCGCCATGCTGGCGGTCACCGTGGCGGTCGAAAACGTCACCACCGGCATGGGCACCACGGCCTTTGTCGCTTACCTCTCGAGCCTCTGCAACGTTGCCTATACGGCGACCCAGTATGCGCTGCTTACTTCGTTGATGGGGCTGTCGCGCACGGTGATGAGTTCGGGCGCCGGATGGCTCGCCGACCAAGTGAGCTGGGTCGTCTTTTTTGTGCTGACCACCATCGCCGCCGTGCCGGGGCTCATTCTGCTGCTCTGGATGATTCGCGCCTATCCGGCCGACGAACCCTCTTCTCGCAATTCCTAAACTCCGTTACCATCTGATAAATCAAAGGCTTCCGACAAAGAGGAGACGAACATGCGGATTGGTGTGCCCAAGGAAATCAAGACCCATGAATACCGGGTCGGCATGGTGCCCGCGAGTGTCCGCGAATTGGTTCATCAGGGGCATCAGGTCGTTGTTGAGACCGGGGCGGGGCTCGGGATTGGCGCGCCGGATGAAGAATACGAAAAGGCTGGAGCATCGATTGCGCCCGGCGCGGCGGCGGTTTTTGCCGAAGCCGAAATGATCGTCAAGGTCAAGGAACCCCAGCAAAGCGAGATCGCCCTGCTGTGCGATGGGCAGATACTGTTTACCTATCTGCACATCGCCGCCGACCCGGAATTGGGGAAGGCTTTGCAAGATACCGGCTGCACGGCCATTGCCTATGAGACAGTGACCGATGCACGGGGCGGGCTGCCCCTGCTTGCCCCGATGAGTGAGGTGGCGGGACGCATGTCGGTCCAGGCGGGGGCGCACCATCTGGAAAAAGAACAGGGCGGCCGCGGCGTGTTGTTGGGTGGCGTTCCCGGCGTTCCGGCGGGTGACGTGGTGGTTTTGGGCGGCGGCGTGGTTGGCACCAATGCGGCGCGCATGGCCATGGGTTTGGAAGCTCGGGTGACGGTGATCGACAAGTCCCTTGATCGCCTCTATCAGCTGGATGAAGAGTTTGGCCCCAAGCTCAATACGATTTTCGCCACCGTCGATGCGCTTGAAACTTATGTGACGCAGGCCGACCTGCTGATTTGCGCAGTATTGGTGCCGGGTGCGGCGACACCCAGGCTGATCACCCGCGAGATGGTGACTTCCATGCGCCAGGGCTCGGTGATTGTCGATGTTTCGGTCGACCAGGGCGGCGCCTGCGAAACCAGCCGCCCGACCACCCATGCCGACCCGACCTATGTGGTGGACGGGGTGATCCATTATTGCGTCGCCAATATGCCGGGCGCGGTGGCTCGCACCTCGGCTTTCGCGCTGAACAATGCAACCCTGCCATTTACCTTGGCCCTGGCCGATAAGGGATGGCGCTCGGCGATGGCGGAAAACCCCCATCTATTGGGTGGTCTCAATGTTACGCAGGGTAAAATTACGCACGAAGCCGTTGCGCAGGCGATGAACAGCGGCTATACCCCGCCCTCTGAGATTATCGCTTGAAGGTTTGCGGGTTGCCAATAAGTCGGCCCATATAACGTTCCGTCCGTTTATCCGTGGCGTCCGGTCCCCCCCAGGACAGGTGTCCGATCGAAAAGCACGAAGGACAGTTTTTTTATGAACATCGAAAAAATTCCCGCCGGCAGAAACGCCCCTTACGACATCAATGTTTTCATTGAAATTCCGCAAGGGGGCAACCCGGTCAAATATGAGCTGGATAAGGACTCCGGCGCCATGTACGTGGATCGTTTCCTCCATACCGCCATGTACTATCCGTTTAACTACGGCTTTATTCCGCACACCCTTTCCGACGATGGCGACCCGGTGGACGCCGCGGTGGTCGGCCGGATTCCCGTGCAGCCCGGTGTGATCATCCGTTCGCGCCCCATCGGCGTCCTGATCATGGAAGACGAAGCCGGTCTCGACGAGAAGCTGCTCTGTGTGCCGGTTGACGACCTGCATCCCTATTACCGGGAAGTGACGTCCTACCGCGACCTGCCGGAAATCATGATCGAGCAGTTCGCCCACTTCTTCGGCCACTACAAGGATCTTGAAAAAGGCAAGTGGGTCGAGGTCAAACGCTGGGGCGAGGCCCAGGAAGCCATGGACCTGATTATCCAGGGCATGGAGCGCGCCAAAAACGAGCCCAAACTGTTGAAGTAAGGCTTATTATCGAATTACTTGAAAGCGGCGGTCTCTCGATGGGGCCGCCGTTTTATTAGGTGATGATTACAGTGTCGCGGGTGTTTTTGGCCAGATAGAGCGCCTTGTCGGCCTGGGTGTAAAGTTCTTCCTGGCTCGGCACCAGGGCCGCTGCGGTGGTCACAGCGCCGATGGAAACGGTGAGGACATCGGCGACCGAACTGGATTCGTGGGGGATGCCCAAATTCTTTATCGTCTCGCGAATTTCTTCGAGGAACCGGCGTGACGCCTCGCGGTCCAGGCCGGTAAACAGAATGGCGAATTCTTCGCCGCCAATTCTGAAGGCATAATCTTCGGGCCGTTTAAGGCTCTTGAGCAATTCCCCACCGACCCGGCTCAAAGCGACGTCGCCTTTCGGGTGGCCGTAGTGATCGTTATAGCGTTTGAAAAAGTCGATATCGAGGATCGCCAGGGTCAGGTCCTTTTCCTGGCGGCGGGCGACTTTTAGTTGCTGCTCCACCGTTTCCTCGAACAGTCGCCGGTTATAGAGCGAGGTCAGGTTGTCGGTGACGGAGAGTTTTTTGCTGGTCGTGTCGGTCAGGATGTTAGAGTAAGAAACGATTTCATAACTCTCGTCGAGCACCGGCAGAATTTTCGAAACCGCCCAGTAGGTCATCCCGGTGTCGTGTTGGCGGACAATCTCTCCCTCCCAGGTTTCACCGCTTCTGATCCGCCGCCAGATTTCAGCGACCTGCTGTTCGCCGTCTTTCTCATCGACGATGAAGAAGTTGCTGGGTTTGCCGACGATATTTTCTTTGTCTTCGGCGATGAAGCGGCAAAGGGCGTTACTGGCGCTCAGCACGTTTCCTTGGGTATCGAGCGAGGCCATCATAATGTTCTGGTCGATCAGATGGGCCTTTTGCTTGTTTTCTTTATTGCTTCGCGCCAGACCGCGAATGACGATGATGGCGATAACGATGGAAGCGCCCATGGTCAGCATCAGCAAGAGCGATATGGCGACCAGAGCGCGCTGTTCCACCGTCTTGGCCCTTTTGTGGAACTCGTTGGCTTTCATGTGGGCGAAATCGGCAAGCTCTTTGGTCGCCCGGTTCAGCAGTTCCACATGGTCGGCGCCGCGCCCTTTGGTGATGTCGGCGGCTTCCTTGATTTTCTTTTGGCCGACCAGGGCGATAACCGAATGGCGTATTTCCCGCCAGTTGACGAAGGCCTGATAGGCTCGGTCGACGGTTTTGCGGTCGCCGAGGAAGCGGTCGAAAATTACGTTGAATTCGTCGAACACCTCAAGCTCGTAGGTATCGACTTTTTCAATCGCCGCAGCCAGTTGGCGGTGGTTGTCGGCAAGAACCACGTCTTTCATGCTGCGGTGCATGGCGACCAGATTGATCTGGATGTTCTTGACCGCGTTGTTGACGACGAAAGGATGGCGGTAGAGGTTTTCCGTGCTTTCGATAACCCCGCGCGCATAGAACAGCGACACCGCGCCCAGCGTACCGAGCAGCAGTATGATGGCTAAAAAGCCCAAGGTTATACGGTAGAGGCCCGTCATCGTTTCTATCCCACCGGGGTGTTGCCCCCTTTTTTCGTTTCTTGGTTTTAGCACTCCTTGGGAACAAAACAAATAGACCCGTTCGGCTTGACGCGGCGAGACTGGCCCCTCAGACTTCGGTTTAGCAAAAAGAATCGACAGCGAGGGGGAGAACCATGCTGGAAAAACTCGAAGTGGTGGAAGGCGATATCACCAAGCTTGAGGTGGACGCCATCGTCAATGCGGCGAACGAACATTTGGCGGGCGGCGGTGGAGTCGATGGCGCAATTCACCGGGCGGCGGGGCCCGAGCTGTTAAAGGAAT
>CBDUMN010000122.1:0-9034 GCA_965368335.1 uncultured Rhodospirillales bacterium | reverse complement strand
CTGATGAAACTCGGTTGTCTGTCGTCCCAGGCGTAAAGATGGACGGCTGAGCTGCGACCTAAGGGAACCCAGCCTGACAACCCGTAGAGCGGTGAAAGATGGGCCCTGGGTTCCTGAAGAACGGGGAGGTTAAGCAGTCCGGCCAACTCTTCTAGATAGCGGCAGACTTTCTCTTCACCCGCTTGGTCGGTGCCGACGGGGCTGTCGCAATAAAACTCCAAAACGAAAGTATCGCGGAACTGATGATGGAGCCTGCAAGGCGAAGGAATACGGTTAGGAATCGGATAATTCACGGTTCAAGTCCTCTCGGTTGAACTCAAAGTAGGGGCTCAGGGTATGCCTAAAAAATATACCCGTCAAGAGATTGTTACATTCAATAAACACTAATAACGAGTATATTTAGCGGTGTTTTTTTCGTTGTTTTTCTGAGGATTGTAGATATCTGGCTGTTATCGCCGCAGCGGGTGGAGCTCATTGTCTCCATATGCGTTTACAAAGCTTTGTATTTACCGGGAAGATGGAGTAGAACCTTCGTTGCGGCAGCTTTGGCTTTCTGCCATTATCCGGTGCCGTTATTCTGTTTTTTTGTTTTGGAGTTGAATTCATGGGGATTGGCGTTTGGCAGGTTATTCTCATCCTGGTGATCGTGCTGATCATCTTCGGCGCGGGTAAACTGCCGCGGGTGATGGGGGATGTGGCCAAAGGTATCAAAAACTTCAAGTCGGGTATGAAGGACGAGGAACTCGCCGCATCGACCGGCGCTGACAAGCCGGAAGAGGGGGACGGCGAGTCTGCGAAAGTGATTGAAGCCGAAGCCGCAGAAACTGAGAAGAAAGAAAAAGAAGACGCCAAGGGCTGATCAAAGCTCCTTGGAGCATTGCCGTAACCTCTTGTGCTGATTTTCGGAAGCTTCGATGTTTGATATCGGTTGGTCTGAGATCGCTATCATTGCCATGATAGCGCTCGTCGTTATTGGTCCGAAAGACCTGCCCAAGGTTTTGAAAACCATTGGGCAGTGGGTGGGCAAAGCCCGCGCCATTACGCGTGAGTTCCAAAAAGGCGTGGAAGACGTCATTAAGGAATCCGAGTTGGATGAAGTGCGCGATCAGATCAACTCGGTGAAGAATTTCAGCATCGAAGATCAGGTCAAAGAAACGGTCGACCCGGATTCAGAACTTGCTGATGCGTTCGATGTAACCATGGACGAAAATATGGCTGAAACCGAGGTGGAGGAAAAAGCCGCCCCGGAAAAAGGGAAATCGGCAAAGAAACCGGCCGCCAAGGCAAAAGCCGAACCCGCCAAGCCCTTGGCCGCCAGTGAAAAGCCCACCATTGCCGCTCCGGAAGAAGTTGGCGAAACCGATAAAGATAAGGCGTAGATAGCGTGACCGAGGGTCTTTCCAGCAAGAAAATGGCGCTCATGGAGCACATTATCGAACTCCGCACCCGGCTTATGTGGTCGGTGGGGGCGGTCTTCATCGCCTTTCTTGGCTGCTACTATTTCGCTCAAGATATTTACGCCTTTTTGGTTAGGCCGCTGACCGAGTTGCTGGGCGAAGACCGGCGGCTTATTTATACGGCTCTCCATGAAGCCTTTTTCACCTATATCAAGGTTTCGTTCTTCGCTGCTCTTTTCCTGGCGTTTCCGGTAATTGCCAGTCAAATCTGGATGTTCATTGCGCCGGGACTTTATAAACACGAGCGCGCGGCTTTCTGGCCGTTTCTGATCCTGACCCCCATCCTGTTCGTTATGGGGGCGGCCCTGGTCTATTACTTCATCATGCCTTTAGCCTGGCAGTTCTTCCTGGGTTTTGAGAGCGTCGGCGGCGATGGGATGATGAAAATTCAGCTCGAAGCCAAGGTGAACGAATACCTCTCCCTGGTGATGCGGCTGATTTTCGCTTTCGGCATCAGCTTCCAGCTCCCTATTTTGCTGACCCTATTGGCCCGCATTGGGGCGGTGACCTCGCGTGGTTTGGCGGCTAAGCGGAAGTATGCCCTAGTTGCCGTGGTGACTTTTGCCGCCGTTTTGACGCCGCCCGACCTGATCAGCCAGATCGGTCTCGCTATTCCGATCATGATTCTCTATGAGATTTCTATCTTCTCCGTGCGCGCGGTCGAAAAGAAGAAGGCGCTAAGAGAAGATGAAGACGAGCTTGAAGACGATTTTGACGAAGAAGACGAAACCGACTTCAACGAAACCTGATAGCCCCTAAGGTTCCCATATGTTCGATATCAAATGGATCCGCGACAATCCCGAAGCTTTTGACGCCGGAATGACGCGGCGCGGGCTCGATGGACAGTCCGCCGCTATTCTTTCCGCCGACGCCGAGCGTCGGAAAGTTCAAACCGAAGCCCAAGAAGTTCAGGCCGAGCGTAATAAGATCGCCAAGCAGATCGGCGCGCTGAAGGCTAAGGGCGAAGACGCCAGTGCGGTTATCGAAGAGGTCGCCCAGTCGAAGCAGCGTCAGGCCGAGTTGGAAGAACAGTCCAAGGTTCTATCCGACAAAGTCGACGAAATGCTTTCTGTTTTGCCGAATATCCCCCATGACGATGTTCCGGAAGGCGAAAGCGAAGACGACAATCAAGAGCTTCGCAAATGGGGCGAAATTCCCGGGTTTGACTTTGAGCCAAAGCAACATTTTGAGATTGGTGAAGCTCTCGGTTTGATGGATTTCGAGACGGCGGCCAAAATTTCCGGCTCCCGTTTTGTCGTTCTTTCCGGCGCATTGGCTCGGTTGGAACGGGCATTGGCTAACTATATGCTCGACATGCACACCGGCGAATTTGAATTTATTGAGGTCAATCCGCCAGCTCTGGTGCGCGATGCCGCTCTCTATGGTACGGGACAGCTCCCCAAATTTGCCGATGACCTGTTCAAAACCGAGCAGGGACACTGGATGATTCCGACGGCCGAAGTGCCGCTCACCAATATTGTGCGCGAGGAGATCATCTCCGAAAGCTATTTGCCGCGCCGCTATACAGCCATGACTTGGTGTTTCCGTGCCGAGGCTGGGGCGGCAGGCAAGGATACCCGCGGGATGATTCGCCAACACCAATTCAGCAAGGTTGAAATGGTGGTCGTCGCGAAGCCCGAAAACTCGGAGGCCGAACATGAACGGATGACGGCCTGTGCCGAGGCCGTTCTGAAAGGGCTCAACCTTCCATATCGCGTGGTCTCGCTTTGCACTGGCGACCTGGGTTTCTCGGCCCGTAAGACCTATGATCTCGAGGTCTGGCTGCCCGGTCAGGATGCCTATCGCGAAATATCCAGCGTTTCCAACTGCGGCGACTTCCAGGCGCGACGGATGAAGGCCCGCTATCGTCCCGAGGGGGAGAAGGGGACACGTTACGTCCATACGCTTAATGGCTCTGGGCTCGCTGTCGGACGGACCTTGGTCGCCGTGCTGGAAAACTACCAGCAGGAAGATGGGTCGGTTATCGTGCCGGATGCTCTGAAGCCCTATATGGGCGGTTTGGAGGTTATTGCGAAGAATGTTTGACGCCCCGCTCGATCTTTCTAATGCCCGGGTTCTGATTTCCAATGATGATGGAATTCATGCGACCGGAATTGAGGTTCTGGAAGAAGCGATCCGCCCATTGGTCAAAGAAGTTTGGGTTGTTGCGCCGGAAAGCGAGCAGAGTGGTGCTGGCCATTCTCTGACCCTGAGAAATCCTTTGCGTTATCGCAAAGTAAAAGAGTTTTGGTATGCGGTTGATGGAACGCCAACCGATTCGGTGCTGGTTGCCTGCAACCAAATTCTCAAAGATAAGCAGCCCGACATAATCCTTTCCGGGATCAATCGCGGAGCCAACTTGGGTGAAGACGTTACCTACTCAGGCACCGTTTCGGCAGCTATGGAAGGTACGCTTTTAGGCATCCCGTCCATTGCGCTCAGCCAGCTTATTGTCGGCGGTAAAACCAAATGGGCGACATCGGCGCACTACGTTCCCCAAATCGTTAAAAAGCTTGTTTCCGTACCCTGGCCCCGGAGCGTTCTGATGAACGTCAATATTCCGGCCGTCGATGCCGATGAAGTTTCCGGACTGGAGATCACCCGCCAGGGGCGGCGGCGGATTGGTGGCGATATGATTGAGCAAATCGATCCGCGTGGCATGCCCATCTATTGGATCGGCATTCAGCGCGAACACCAGGGATTGGAGGACGACACCGATCTTTCGGCTATCAATCGCAACGCTATCGCCATCACTCCGTTGTCTATGGAAATGACCCACGAAGGCATGATGGGAGACCTTAAAAAGGTGTTCCCATGAGCGGTGGGGAAAACGAGGATCGCGACCGGCTGATTGCCGAACTTCGAAGCGCCGGGATCGTTGATGAGCGTGTGCTTTCGGTCATGGCCGATATCCCGCGAGAGAATTTTGTTCCTGAGACTTTTTCCCGTAACGCCTGGGATAATACGGCCCTGCCGATCGGCTATCATCAAACGATCAGCCAGCCTCAAGTCGTTGCCATGATGACTGAAGCGTTGGAGCTTAATGACCGCATCAAGGTCTTGGAAATCGGCACCGGTTCCGGGTATCAGGCGGTGATTCTCTCAAGGCTTTGCCGCAGGCTCTATACCATTGAACGCCATAAACCGCTGCTTGATGCAGCGGAAGCCCGTTTCTCAAGTCTCGGTATTCACAACATTACAACCCTCCTTTCCGATGGCTCGAAAGGTTGGCCCGCTCAAGCGCCTTTTGAGCGGATTATGGTCACGGCTGCGGCCCATGATGTGCCGCCGGTGCTGATCGATCAGTTGGCCGTTGGTGGGATTATGGTCATTCCCATTGGCGACCATGTGAGCTATCAGCGGCTCTACAAAGTGACGAAAACAGAAGATGATGTAGAAATGGAAGACCTTGGGGGCGTGCGATTCGTTCCTCTAGTTGCCGGGATGCCCGGTTCCGGCGAAGAGGATTAACCATTTCAGTATCTTACAGGGGTGTTGATGGGGGCTCGGCCGCGCCTCATAATGCCTCCATGATTCGCTTTGCTTCCTATCGTCCGATTGTCCGTTTCCTGGCGCTTGTTTGCGCCGGGTGGCTGGTGTCGTCTTGTGGCGGGGTAGATTTTTCCGATCTTACAGGGACTGGAGCAAGCCAGGGAGTGGATACTGCTTCTTCAAGGCTGGTTGCCAGAGGCGGCGTCGTTAAGGTCGAAAGCGGCGATACGGTTTATGGTATTGCGCGCCGGGTCGGCGTACCTGTACGGGCCTTGATCGACTATAACCGTCTCAAACCGCCTTACCGGCTTTATGTGGGGCGTAAACTCTATATTCCCAAGGTAACCACTCATAAAGTGTCCAAGGGTGAAACCTTGTATCAGTTGGGGCGGATGTATGACGTTTCGATCTATGATATCGCCCGTGAAAACGACCTGAAGCCGCCCTATACGCTTTATGTCGGGCAAAATCTTAAGCTTCCAGGCGTTTCTGAGGTGGCTAGCGCGGGGACGCCAATTAAGAACCCGACGGTGACCGGGCAGACCATTTCTGTCGCTAAGAGCAACACGACCTACCGTAGCGCGCGTCTTCCGAATCCTCCGCCTGTTGCGGGGAAGGGGTTTACCTGGCCGGTTAAAGGGCGGGTCGTTTCTCGTTTCGGCGCAAAAAAAGGTGGCCTGCAGAATGATGGAATCAATATCGTTGCGCCTCGTGGCTCAGCGGTTAAGGCGGCCCAGAATGGGGTCGTCGCCTATGCAGGAAACGAGCTTAAAGGGTTTGGCAACCTACTGCTTATTAAGCACTCAAATGGTTGGGTGACGGCATATGCACACAATGATGTATTGCTGGTGAAACGTGGCGATAAGGTGCTTAAGGGGCAAGTTATCTCAAAGGTCGGTAGTTCCGGAAATGTTAGCAGTCCTCAACTGCATTTCGAAATCCGCCAGGGGAAGCGGGCGATCAACCCTGAGAAATATCTAACCTAAAAAATCATAAAAACAATACAAAATACTGATTTAATTGTTTTTTTAAATAATTTCATCTTCATCGAACAGCGGGTCCATTTCAATCTCTTCTTCGACCGAAGCAATGGCCTCACCGGCTTGTTCGGGCTTTTTCACCGTTGCGATATGGAAAATTGCGTCGCCGGGATTGATGACCGGGAGATTTGAGCGGCCGATGACAATTCCGGTGAAGGGGGCTGTGACGACGGTTTCCTCCAAGCCAAAGGGATCGGAGACATAGGCCAGTACGGTGCCGTTTTTAACGAAATCGCCAATGGCTCTAACCCCTCTGAATAGACCGCCGACAGGCGAACGAATCCATTTGCTTTTTTCCGAAATGGTTGGGGTGACTTTGGCCTTACTGATGCGTTTGGCCGAAATCATGCCGATTTTATGCATGATGTTGAGGATGCCCCTCAAGCCGACTCGGACGGAAATTTCGTCAAATCGCAGGGCTTCCCCGGCTTCGTAAAGAAGAACTTCAACTCCCATTTTATGGGCTGTCATGCGCATGGATTGTTCGCGGAACGGAGCCTTGAGAATCAAGGGGGCGCCAAAGGCTTGAGCTAACCGATGGGTTTCTTCATTGGTTGAGTTGTAGCGGATTTGGGGCAGATTGATCCTGTGTCGGGCGGCGGAATGAATATCGATGCCGTAGTTGGAGCGGCCCAGGATTTCCTTGGTGAATAAATTGGCCAATTGTCCGGCCAGAGAGGCATTTTCCGCACCGGGAAAGGTCCGGTTGAGATCGCGCCTGTCGGGCAGGTACCGGGATTGGTTGACGAAACCAAAGGTGTTGACCACGGGAATGCAAATCAGCGTTCCCTTGAGCCCTTTGATGGCCGAACTGGCTAGCAGTCGCCGTATGATCTCCACCCCGATAACTTCATCACCGTGGATGGCGGCGCTGACGAATAGCGTCGGGCCTTCCCGCCGTCCGTGGATGATCCGAACGGGCATGGTGCTTGGCATATGATTGGAAAAGGAGCCCACAGGCAGATCGACAATCGCCGCCGTGCCGGGGGAGACGGTTTTATTGCCGATAGTGAAATCTGCGCGCATTGACGGATCCTTTTGGTTTGGGCTCTAGAGGCTTTTGCCCAGGCGTCCGGCCAAATCCTGAATAAACTGCCAAGCGACCCGGCCGGAGCGGGCGCCGCGGGTCATAGACCATTCAAGTGCTTCGGCCCGCAATTGCTCGTTGTTTATCTTGAGGCCGTAATGATCGGCATAGCCTTCGATAATGGCGAAATAGGTATCCTGCGAACAATTGTGAAAACCGAGCCAAAGACCGAAGCGATCGGAGAGCGAGACCTTTTCTTCGACGGCTTCCGCCGGGTTGATGGCCGTTGAGCGCTCATTTTCGATCATATCGCGAGGCATCAGGTGTCGACGGTTGGAGGTGGCGTAGAAAATCACATTGTCCGGTCGTCCTTCGATACCACCTTCCAGGACGGCTTTGAGGGATTTATAGGTGGCGTCTTCTCCATCGAACGACAGGTCGTCGCAAAATAGCACGAAACGCCGCTTCGAGCCTTTCAGCTGGCTAAGTAGCCTGGGAAGGGAGGGAATGTCCTCACGGTGAATTTCCACCAAAACCAGCGCGCCGGGTTTTTCCTGACAAACGGCAGCGTGAGCGGCTTTGACAAGCGAACTTTTGCCCGTTCCCCGTGCGCCCCAAAGCAATGCGTTGTTGGCGGGCAGGCCCTTGGCGAAACGCCGGGTATTGTCGAGAAGAATGTCCTGCTGCTGATCGATTCCGCACAATAGACCGATCTCAATTCTGTTCACTTTCTCAATGGGTTCCAGCCAAGCGTTTTCTGCATGCCAGACATAGGCATCGCCTGTCTCAAGGTTGTTGGCTTCGGGTTCATTTGGAGCTAACCGTTCCAATGCATTGGCGATGCGAGTCAACAAGGGAAAAATATTATGCTCGGTCATGGTGTCCTTTTTGAGCCTGATGGGCGGGAAAAACAAAATTAGCACGACGATAAATTTGCGCAAGCCTATGGAAATAGGGCTTGTGCAGGTAGCTTCAGGAACCATTTACAATCATATGCTTAAATATAAGCAAGACCGAGGTTAGTATGCTCTCAAGCGAACAAAATCCAGAACCGCTAAAGCGGCTTATGGTGGGAGAAAACGCTATCGAGGTGGGGCCCGTTGGAATGACGGCGAGAATTCTGGTTGCTGAAGACAACCACATTAACCAGAAAATCATTACGGCGATCTTGACCGAGTTTGCCTACGAATTCGATATCGTGGACAACGGCGGCAAGGCCCTTGAGGCCGTGCGCGACGGAAACTACGACCTTGTATTGATGGATCTGGAAATGCCCGAAATGGACGGGATGGAGGCGACCGCCTGGATTCGAGATCAGATTTCATCGGATATTCCAATTATTGCCGTGACTGCCAATGCCGATCATTGGAAAGAGGCCGACATCCTTCGAGGCGGCATGAACGCCATGGTGGCCAAGCCCTTGAACGCCATGGCTTTGATGCAGGCAATTGATGAACAAATCAACGGTCCGGCTAAAATGATTGAGCTGCCAGGCGGTGCCGCCGAAGCTGATCCCGATGATGAGATGGCGATGGTTATGGCGATGGAGGCCGAAGCGGGGGCTCAGGCGGTGCAAGCGCCAACTGAAGAAATGGATATCGCCGCGGTTGAAAAGGCTATGGAGCATCTGGATGCTATCGCCAAGGTAACGGACGATGCGGGCGATACCATTGTCGGCGCTCTCGAAGAGATTGAGAAAGCGCTTGCCGAATTGCAGGGCGACCCAAGCCCTTCGCGGTTTTACGATCTCTGTAATTCCATCGAAGAAAAAATGTTGGATGCCATGCAGGCTTGTGGCTTTACCGATCTTGTCGCTCAAAAAATTAAAACGGCGAGAGAATCCATCGACCCCAAAGCTGGAAACGCTCAAGAGGGAGCGGGAGCCGGTTTTTCCCAGGATGATATCGACTCTCTTTTCGACTAGGGTCGGATCGCTTTAGGTTCAATCTTATCCAATCGTGCTCTAGCTGTGATGTCTCACGAGGTTGTTCATTCGATCCCAGCCTGAGAAGCTGATG
>CBDUMN010000121.1:0-9230 GCA_965368335.1 uncultured Rhodospirillales bacterium | reverse complement strand
GGTGCTCGGTGCGCTCAGTCCGCGCACCCGCAACGCCCAGGTCGGCATGTTCCAGGCCGGTGAGGTGGACTATCTGGTCGCCACCGACGCCATCGGCATGGGGCTCAACATGGACGTCGATCATGTCGCTTTTGCGGGTTTGCGCAAATTCGACGGTCGCAGCCCGCGCCCCCTTCATGCGCCCGAGTTGGCCCAGATCGCCGGCCGCGCCGGGCGGCATATGAACGACGGCACCTTCGGCACCACGGCCGATGCGGGCGATATCGACCCCGAAGTCATCGACCGGGTCGAGACCCATACCTTCGAGAAACTGCGACAAATTCAGTGGCGCAACCGATCTCTGCGCTACACCTCGCTTGAGGCGTTGAAAGACAGCCTGATGAAGACGCCCGAGATCGATGGGCTGGTCCGGGCGCGGGAAGCCGATGATCAGCGGGCGCTCGAAACCCTCAGTGGCGATGCGAAAATCGCCGCCCTGGCGAATGCGCCGGAGAATATCGAGCTTCTGTGGGAGGTCTGCCAGATCCCCGATTTCCAAAAAGTCATGAGCGACGCCCATACGCGCCTGCTGTCGCGGACCTACCGACACCTGATGGAAGGGCGGCGCAAACTGCCGACCGACTGGGTGGCGAGTCATGTGGACCGCATCGACCGGACGGACGGAGATATCGACACCCTGGTGCAGCGAATCGCCAATATTCGCACTTGGACCTACATGTCCCACCGGGCGGGCTGGATGGACGATCAATTGAACTGGCAGGGCCGTACGCGACAGATCGAAGACAAGCTGTCCGACGCCCTGCATGACAGATTGACAAAAAGGTTCGTAGATCAACGGACCTCGGTTCTGTTAAAACGTTTGCGTGACCGGCAGGAGCTGGTCGCCGCGGTGAAGAATGACGGAGAAGTCATCGTCGAAGGCCACCATGTGGGCTATCTTAGCGGTTTCCGCTTCAAAGCGGATGCGGCCGATACGCGCCACGGGGCCAAGGCGGTTACCGGAGCGGCCATGAGGGCCTTGAGAAGAGAAATAGTGGAGCGGGTTATGACCATCGAGAACGAGCCGAACGAAGCCTTTTCGTTAAGCCCAAAAGGAGAAATCGTTTGGCGGGAAGCCACCATCGCCCAATTGACCAAGGGGCCCGAGGTATTAAAACCCGGTATCTCCATTCTGCCGTCCGACCTATTGGAAGGGACGGCCCATGAGAAAATCGAAGCGCGGCTGAACCAGTGGGTCGCCGACACCATCGCCGCCCGGCTGGAGCCGATGATCAAGGCGGGTGAGACCGAGTTGAGCGGCCCGGCCAAGGGGCTGGTCTTCCAGCTTTGCGAAGTGCCCGGCTTTTTGGCTCGCGGCGCGGTGGCCGATCAAATCGCCGCCCTCGGACGCCCCGACCGTCAGGCCCTGCGCGATACGGGCATTCGGCTCGGTCGGTTGAGCGCCTACTTCCCGGCTCTGTTGAAGCCCGCCCCCGCGCACCTCTGCGCGCTGCTTTGGGCGGTGTTCAACGAAGAGGTCGACAACATTTGCGAACTGCCGCCGGGCCGGGTCAATCTCGAGGTTCAGGACGGCGTTCCCGAGGGCTATTACGAAGCGGCTGGCTATCGCAAGTTCGGCCGTCTGGCCGTGCGCCTCGACATGATTGAGCGGATCGCCGGACTGGCCTTCCGCATGAGCCGCGCCGGTCTGCTCTATATCACCCCCGATCTGCTGTCTCTGGCCGGGTGTACCGTCGAGGACATGGACGCCATCCTCAAAGGAATCGGCTACCGCGCGGTGAGTGAAAAGCGCAAGAAATCGGAAATGGAATCGCTCGATAAGCTGCTGGCCGAACAGGCCAAGGAGGCCAAGGAGAAGAAAGCCAAGGCCTACGCCGCCGCCAAGGCCGCCGAGCGTGGCGAAACGCCGAGCGCCCAAGAGCCGAGCGCTCAGGAGGAGGCCAAGCCCGAGGAGGCCCCGGCTGCCGAAGAAGCCAAGGCGGACGAAGAACCCTCCGCCGCCGAAGAGACTCCGGCCGCCGAAGAGGCCAAGCCTGAAACCGAAGAAGCTCCGGCGGAAGAAGCCCCTGCCGAAGAAGCCAAGGCGGAAACCGAAGGGCAGGACGAAGAAGTCGAACTGACCGTCTACCGCTGGGGGCCGAAACGCGAGCGTCGTCCGCGCCGGGAAGGTCAGCGGAGCGGTGATAACAAACCCCGTCGGGACGCCAAAGGCGGCAAACGCGACGAGCGCAAGGGCGGCCCCCGCAAGGGCAAAGGCAAGCCCCGCGACAAGGGCCCAAAAACCTTCACCGCGGGCGGCAAGAAGGAGCAATACGATCCCCATTCCCCCTTCGCCGCGCTCAAGGACCTCAAACTCAAGAAATGACGGCCTACCCCCTCTGTCTCCCCCTAGATGGGGGAGGAATGACAGTGCGCCCCTCCCCTTTTCGGGGAGGCTGGTAGGGGTACTCACGGCGCGCATTTTCATGACCGACGAGTCGCTTCGCATCGACAAATGGCTGTGGCAGGCCCGGTTCTTCAAGAGCCGGACGCTGGCGGGTAAATTCGTCAATGGCGGGAGTCTGCGGCTCAATGGCGCAAAGATCGCCAAGGCCCACCATGTGGTGCGGGTTGGCGACGTCTTGACCTTTCCGCTGGGCCCGCATATCCGGCTGATCAAAATAGAGCAGTTGGGAACCCGGCGCGGCCCGGCCACCGAGGCCCGCACCCTCTATGAAGACCTCGACCCGCCTCAACCGAAACCCAAGACCGAGAAACCGCTCACGGCCCCCGCCGCCAAGCGCGAAAAAGGCGCAGGAAGGCCGACCAAACGGGAGCGCCGCCTGACCGACAAACTGCGCGGTGGCTAATCTTTCTCAAACACCAAGCAGAAGTTATTGGCGGGCATGGTGACGATGTCGCGGCATTGAAGGCCGTTTTTTTCGGCTTCGGCGGTGACCTTCTCCATGTCTCTGATGCCCCATTCCAGATTGCGCGATCTGAGGTTTAGGTCGAAGGCGTCGTTGGTCGGCGCGGTGTGTCGTCCGTCCCGTTTATAAGGGCCGTAGGTGATCAGCACGCCGTCATCGCTTAAGGTGCGCGCCGCCCCGGCCATCAGGCCTTCGGTGCAGGCCCAGGGGGAAATATGGATCATGTTGATGCAGACCACCGCTTCGGCCTTGTCGATCGGCCATTTGGCGTCGCGGACGTCGAGCGAGAGGGGCGAAAAAACGTTCTCCACCCCGGTTTCCGCCGCCCAGGCGGTGATTGAGGCTCGGGCGGCGGTGTCCATATCGGTCGGCTGCCAGGTCGATTTGGGAAAATGAGGGGCGAAATAGACCGCATGTTCGCCGGTGCCCGCGGCGATTTCGAGGATCAGGGCGTCGGGCCGGTTGGGCAGCCAGCCTTTCAAAACATCGAGGATCGGCTCTCTGTTGCGGGCGGTGGCGGGCGCGGTTTGGCGTTGGCTCATGGAGGCTCGGTCCCTATATATCTAACCACGGTCAAGGTGAAGGTAGGGTGGCAACTGCTATCAGGCAATCGAAATCCCTAAATTCCTTGGGGTTGAGTGACCGTATGCCATGTGGTAATGAGCGCCATGATTTCTCGCTTGAAAAAACTTTTCGACGGTATGTCGAGCGCGCCGGAAGACAATCTGCTGGCTGCGGACGAGTTGCACTTGGCCTCGGCCTGCCTGTTGGTGGAAGCCGCGACTATGGACGGCAACTTCGATGACGACGAGCGCACGGTCATTCTGATTGCGCTGGAAGAAAAGTTCGGGCTGTCGGGCGAGGAATGCTCCGAGCTGATCGGCTACGCCGAAGAACAGGTGGAGCAAAGCCACCAGCTTTACGGTTTTACACGGGTGATCAAGGACAAGATGCCTTTCGAAGAGCGGGGCAAAATTATCGAGATGCTGTGGGAAGTCGCCTATGCAGACGGCGAAGTCCACGACTATGAAGCGGCGTTGGTTCGGCGCGTGGCCGGGTTGATCGCCGTATCAGATAAGGAAAGCGGACTGGCCAAGCGGCGGGTTCGGGAAAAATTGGAACAAAACTAGCCGTCGAACGGCGAACAGAACGGAGATTTTTTGGAATGGCATACGTCGTTACCGAAAACTGCATCAAGTGTAAATTCATGGATTGCGTCGAGGTTTGTCCGGTGGATTGTTTCTACGAGGGTGAAAACTTCCTAGTGATCAGCCCCGACGAATGCATCGACTGCGGCGTTTGCGAACCGGAATGCCCGGCCGAAGCCATTGTGCCCGATACCGACGACGGCACGGAGAAATGGCTGGAGATCAACGCCAAGTACGCCACCGAATGGCCCAACATCGTGCGTAAGGGCGAGCCGCCCGCCGACGCCGAAGAGTGGAAAGACCGGGAAGGCAAGCTCGAAATGCTGAGCGAAAAGCCGGGTCAGGGCAACTGATTGACGGCGGTTCGGTGAAACGAATTTAAAGGGCGGGAATTTTCCCGCCCTTTGTCGTTTCTTGAAGGCGGGCTTTGATTTCAGTCGTTTTTTCAAAGAGTTGTTGACAGAGCAGGGCCTTTCGCAATTGCAAAAGATTCCCTCTGTAACCGAGTCGTCATTTATGGTATAAAAGGGGGTAAGGGCCGGTCCGGCAAAAGAGGACCGGCGCTTGGCTGTTTGGGGGCAGCTTTTAAGTGGGCGTCGCGCGCCTTTGCCGGGAAGAAGGCAAGCGATGGGCCGGTTCATAGAGGAGACCGGCAAAAAGCCCGAGTGGACAATTCGATCATTTCGTCCGGCGTCCGGTCAGTATGACGGGGTCGGGAAGGCGTTTTTCAGCGTCTTTTGGGCGAATTGGGATGTGGAGAATACGAAAGTATGACGAAAGAAAAAGGACTGGCTTTTGATGAAGGTGAGTTCGTTGTCTACCCCACCCATGGCGTAGGCAAGGTGCTCGGCATTGAGACCCAGGAAATCGGTGGGACCGAACTTCAGTTGTTCGTAATTACCTTTCAGCAGGACCGCATGACCTTGCGCGTTCCGGTGCAAAAAGCCGATAAATCCGGTCTGCGTCGCCTGTCGAGCCGCAAGATCATGGATTCGGCGATGGTCACCCTGAAGGGCCGGGCGCGCATCAAGCGCACCATGTGGAGCCGTCGTGCTCAGGAATATGAAGCCAAGATCAACTCGGGCGATCCGGTCTCCATCGCCGAAGTGGTTCGCGATCTTTACCGCAACGTCGGCCAGCCCGACCAATCGTTCAGCGAACGGCAGATTTACGAATCCGCCCTCGAGCGTCTGGCCAGCGAACTGGCCGCGGTGGAAAGCATCGAACACGATGAAGCCACCAAGAAGCTCGAAGAGGTCTTGAACAAGGCCGCATAAGCAAAAAACTTTATGCTTAATTGGGCTCCGGTCTTTGGACCGGGGCCCTTTTTCGTTTAGACTCCCGTCAAAATAGTAATAGCCATTAGAAATGGATCATGACGTTGGAGATGGGCGAAGCCTTTGCCGCGCTGAAGTGTGACGGGAGAACCTGGGCGGTCGCCTCGATTCATGGCGACGCGGTTCGCCTTCGGGCCATCAACAAGGCCATTGCCGACCACTTCCAGCCCGGCGACAATCTGGTTTATCTCGGCAATATGATCGGGCGGGGGGCTCAGGTCGTCGAAACCGTCGATGAGTTACTGTTGATGCGCCGTCGCCTGATGGCCGATGGGGTCGATTCCAACCGCATCGTTTTTCTACGTGGCGGCCAGGAAGAGATGTGGCAGAAGCTTTTGACCATCCAGTTCTGCGCCGACGCCAAGGATGTATTGGCCTGGATGCTCGGCCATGGGATTGGTCCGACGCTCGAAGCCTACGGTTCTTCGCCCGCCGAAGGCATGGCGGCGCTGGAAGAAGGCGTCATGGGGCTGACCCACTGGACCAATAGCCTGCGGCTCACCCTGCGCGACTACGATGGGCACACCGCGTTCTACAGTTCCCTAAAGCGCGCCGCCTTACTGGACAATTCGCGGCTGATCTTCGTTAATGCGGGGCTCGACCCGACCCGGTCGCTGGCCGATCAGGAAGATCGTTTTTGGTGGGGCGGCGGCGACTTCGATGCGATTGACGCCCCTTGTTGCGGTTTTGACATGGTCGTCAGGGGATACGACTCCAAGAAAGGCGGTTTCCGTTTTTCCCCCCATACGGCGACGCTCGACAACCGGTGCGGCGCTGGCGGCCCGCTGGAAGCCGTGTGTTTCAATGCCGACGGAACCATCGCCGAACGGTTTGAGGCTTAAGAGATGATTGAAAAGCTTATTTCAGGCGGGCAGACCGGCGTTGATCGCGGCGCTCTCGATGCGGCCCTTTATCTTGGCGTTTCTTGCGGCGGTTGGTGCCCCAAGGGACGGCGCGCCGAAGATGGGCCCATCCCGGGAGAATATCCGTTAAAGGAAACCGAGACGGCGCGTTACCCACAACGCACGGAACGCAATATCATTGAGAGCGATGGGACGCTGGTGCTTTGCGCCGGGCCGTTGACCGGTGGAACCCGCTTGACTGTTGAATTGGCGGCCAAGCAGGGGCGGCCTTGCTTGGTGGCCAATCCTAAAGACGGCGAAGCGCTGGAGCGCTGCTGCGACTGGGTTGCCGAGAACGCCATCCAAGTTCTCAATGTGGCGGGCCCCAGGGAAAGCTCCGCGCCGGGCATCCAGCGGCAGGCGCAAGAGTTTATCGAAAAACTGCTCGAGCGCTCGGCGCGCTAATATTTTTTCGAATTGACCTTGATGATCCGGTCGATCTGTCCCGCAGCCTTCAATTCATCGATGGCCAGGTTGACCTTGGGAAGCCACTTTTCCAATGACTTGTGGAGCCTGAGGCTGACCTTGACGCCGTAATAATAGGGGCCGAATTCGACATCGGCGTTTTGCTCTTGGATCGCCAGTCTCGCCGCATGGCGCTCGAGCACCGCCACGTCGGCCTTGCCGCTGACCAATAGATTCAGAACGTCGGCGACAGTCTTGCCGTTGACCCTTTGGCCGAAATCTTCTTGGCCAGGATAATGAAACCCTTCGATCCCGGCGACCCGCTTGTCTTTGAGGTCTTTGGTCGAGCGGATGGGAAAGGATTTGCGCCTGGGGAAGAACCAGATTTCCATCAGGCTGTAGACGGGGGCGCTGAAAATTTGGACAGCCATGTCTTGTTCGTCGGGAAACCAAACGGCGTTGAGACAGCAATCGACGGTGACTTGGCCTTCGGTAAAGGCTTTGCGCCCCTGGCTGATGGAAAGCGGAGCGAAACGAATCTCGGCTCCCGTTTTGGCCGCAACGGCTTTGACGATGTCGACCTCGATGCCGCCTGGTTCGCCATTTTTACGATGCTTAAAAGGAGCGAGATTGTCCGTCGGAACCGGCATTACCCAAGGCTCTTCTTCGGCTTGAGCGGGGACGGCCACAAAGAAACACAAGGCTATTGTAAGAAAGCGCTTTAATTGCATCAGATTAATGAGTCCTGACCCTAGCATTCTTGCTTTTATTCTCGGTTGGCCTTCTAAAAGACAACTTAAAAGTGAATGCAATAAGGTGCCTCGGTTTGCCAGCCAAGGCAAGAGCTTAAAGGCGGAGACTAATGGGCGATGACCTTCACCTTGTCGCCAGGGCGTAGATCCCGGTGGGAAAGGTTCATGTTGAGCAGTTCGAACCACTCGAGCTTCCTTTCCTCGAAAGGCAGAGTGCTCGATAGCTTCTGTGGCGTATCACCCTTACGGACGGAAATGACGCCGATGCGCAGGGGTTGGGCGTTGCGGCGTTGTTGTTCGGTCAGGGTGTTGAAGCTATAGGTCGTGCGCCGGAATTCCGTTTCCAGCGCGCCGGTCACTTGCGGCGGGGTGACGAAAGCGAAACGATACACTGCATCCGGGTGGCGAAAGGCAACGAGTCTGAGGTCCTGTTTGCCGTTATCGGTCGAAATTACGGCTTTGGCCGTGGCCGCCTCCATACCGTTGACTGAAAGAAGCTCCAACCCGTTGACGGCGAGGCGCGGCACCCAGAAATCGCGGATATAGACGGTCATCGGGGTGTCTCTATGGTCGAGCTTGGGGTCGGCTCGGTCGAAGATGATCGTCGCTTCATCGGGGCCTTTCGCCAACACTTTGCTTGTGCTGTTGAACAGGTTGAATCCCGGCGGCACGGTGAATTTGAAATTGAGATCGGGGTGGATGAAGTCGCGGCCCTTGCGAAGCCCCTGCTTGGGGTCGTCGCCGTAGAGCATGCCGTCGGCAATGGCGAGATAGGCGTCGCGGCCCAGGCGTGCGCCGTCGGGTGCGCCATTTTTGCGGGCCAGGGCGATGGCCTGACGAATGCGGTCGCTGGTCCGCGGGTGGGTCGACATCAGGCTATATTCCTCTTTGCCGTCCTTCCCGGCCATGAGGGATTGCAGGCGTTTGTGCTTTTCGAGTTTTTTAAAGAAGGTTTCCATGCCTTTGGGGTCGTACCCGGCGCGGGTCATGTAGCGTACGCCCAACTGGTCGGCCTCCATTTCATGGTCCCGGGAATAGGATTGTAGCCAGGCTTGCGCCCCGAAACCGGCGGCTTGCGAAACCGCCTGATTGCCGACCACCGCACCCAGCACGGCCAGCCCTAAATTGGTCGCCATGGCTTGGCTATAGCGCTGCGCCGTGTGGCGCGCCGTCACATGGCCGATTTCGTGGGCCAGAACGCCGGCCACCTCGGCTTCGTTTTCTGCCAGGGCGAGCAGCCCGCGAGTGATGTAAATATAGCCGCCGGGCAGGGCGAAGGCATTGACGATATCGTCGTTTAAGATGGTGAAATGGAATTGCAGATCCGGCAGTTCGGAATGGGAGGCGAGGAGGCTGCCGACGCGAGCCACGTAGCGCAACATGGTCTCCCGCTCATAGACGCCGTTGTGATTTTTTAGAATCTTTGGGTGTTCCTGTTGGCCGATCTCAAGCTCTTTCTCCTGCGACATGAAGGCGGTGAAATTCTGTTCGCCCGTCGCCGGATTGGTCGAACAGCCTTCAAGCAAGGCGAGAAGGGGCAGCAGAAGAAACAGGAAAAAGCGTCGTTGGATCCGCAAGGTTAAATATCCCGATTGATTCATCCGATTTTTACCGATGATACGAAAAATAGAGGCCCGGGCAAATGCCGAGACAAACATCCTGTTTGTCTGTGTCGCATTTTAAGCGATGGTTTTCTTCGCGGTTGAGATAGATCGTCCGCCGCGTCATATTGCGATTGAAGCCGATTTTGAGTGGGAGTGGGAGTGGGAGTGGGAGT
>CBDUMN010000120.1:0-9438 GCA_965368335.1 uncultured Rhodospirillales bacterium | reverse complement strand
CATCTTCCGACCAGCTATCGGTAAACGCCACGGTGGCGTGCCGACCATGGCTCTCCACATCGCGGCGTAGGGTGGTGATCTCAACCATTTCGCCATCGACCACCACCGAAACGGTGCCGTGATCGATACCGATGGGCAGGGGCTTGAGACCGGCGTCGGCGAGAATCTCCATAACCCGCTCGGGTACTTCGGGGGTCGCAATATCCACGTCTTTAACCGGCCGTTTGGCGACCGCATCGCGCACACAGCCGCCAACAAAACGAAACTCGGCGCCGGCGACGTCGAACGCATCCATCACCCCCTGCACCGCCGCCGTGAGCATCCAGGGCTGGGGAGAGAGTTTGCCGACCGGTTCGGCCCCCTTTATTTCCATCTCATAATGGGACATAGGCTCCCCTACTTGGTGACGCGCCAGGATCGGATTTGTCAGCCATAACCATAACCCTTTGGAATGACAGGTGGAATAATCGATTTTATCCACCCTAAGGTCAGGACCCAGGCAAACGACGATAGAAACACCCACAACAAATCGCAATCATCGTTCTGTATAAAAAATATGATATTTAGAATTATTGGCGATTACTAAAAAATAATCTAACTATACAAATAATAAATACCACATATAGTTGATTACTTTAAAACAATTTACGCTTTAACATCAGGGGTGTAACATCAAAAATTTCCCATACTGGCGATGCTTTGACTTTCATTTATCGAATGTGTACGGTCGCTTTGTTATTTGGACTTGTCGCCGGGGAAGAACAATTTCGGAAAAACCAAAAATTGTTGTCAAGAATCTCTATAAAATATTTGGAGAGAAGCCGGAGCAAGCCTTAGCCCTGTCTCAAGACGGCCTGAACAAAGACATCATCTTTGAACGCACGGGAAATACGGTTGGCGTCTGCGATGCCAGCTTTGAAATATTTGAGGGCGAAATTTTCGTCATCATGGGCCTTTCCGGTTCGGGAAAATCGACCATTGTCCGTCTGCTGAACCGGCTGATCGAACCGACGGCTGGCCATGTGCTTTACGACGGCGCCGATATTGCCGCGATGTCGGAACGTGAATTGCGCGATCTTAGGCGCAAGGATTTAAGCATGGTGTTTCAATCCTTCGCCCTGATGCCGCACATGAACGTCATCGACAATGCCTCCTTCGGCCTGGAACTGGCAGGCGTCGATTTAAAAACGCGACACAATCGCGCCCTGGAGGCCTTGGGGCAAGTCGGCCTGGCCTCATACGCAGAAAGTTATCCCGACGAATTGTCCGGCGGCATGCAGCAACGGGTCGGTCTTGCGCGAGCCCTGGCCAACGACCCGTCCGTCATGCTGATGGACGAGGCCTTTTCGGCGCTCGACCCTCTCATTCGAACAGAGATGCAGGACGAGCTGCTTAACCTGCAAACCAAGCACAAGCGCACCATCATTTTCATCTCCCACGATCTGGACGAAGCCATGCGCATCGGAGATCGCATCGCCATCATGGAAGGCGGCATCGTCTGCCAGGTGGGAACGCCGGAAGAAATCCTCAACGACCCGGCCAATGATTACGTCGCCTCATTCTTCCGTGGCGTCGATGTCAGCTCCGTATTCAACGCGGGAGACATCGCGCGCAAATCTCAGGTTACCGTGATCGAACGAGACGGTGTCGGCGTGAAGACGGCATTGACGCGGTTAAAAAACGAAGACCGGGATTACGGCTACGTCGTCTCTTCCAACCAAGAATTTCATGGCGTCGTTTCCGTCGAATCCCTGAAGGATGCCAAGGACGACAAAAGCCAAATTTGCTCAGCCCTTATCGACGACATCGAACCCATTGCCGCCGATATGCCGCTCAATCAGGTGCTTTGCCAAGTCGCCGATGCCCCCTGCGCCCTGCCCGTTATCGATGCTGGCGGCAAATACAAGGGCGTGATCACCAAGGCCGCTCTCCTGCAAACGCTCGCCACCGAGGAGAACCCGCCCCATGGCTAACGCGACAAGCGACCCCTGGGGCGCGACGGGCAGCCAGGAAGCCCAGCCCGAAGGAAAAGACTGGCTGCAGGAAGGAGGCCCAGAGTCGGCAGACTTCAACCTTCTCGATCCTTTCGTCGAGGCGATGATTCCTCTCGATATCTGGGTTGAGACCGGCCTTGACTGGATGGTCGCCAACTTCCGCCCCCTATTCCAAGCCGTGCGCTGGCCGATCGATCAAACCTTAAGTTCCATCGAGGCCGGATTGATGGCTACACCCGATCTGCTCGTCATCCTATTGATGGCGCTGAGTGCGTGGCAGGTCTCTTCCCTGCGCCTCGCCATCGGGACGCTGTTCTCGCTGACCTGCGTCGGCCTGATTGGCGCTTGGGACGAAGCGATGGTGACCTTGGCGTTGGTTTTAACGTCGGTTTTCTTCTGCTTGGTTATCGGTTTGCCAATCGGTATCTGGCTGGCGCGAAGCGACCGAGCGGCCGCATCGGTCCGTCCCATCCTCGACGCCATGCAGACAACCCCGGCCTTCGTTTATCTGGTGCCTATCGTCATGCTGTTCGGCATCGGCAACGTTCCAGGCGTCGTGGTGACGATTATTTTCGCCCTGCCGCCGCTCATTCGGCTGACCAATCTCGGCATTCGCCAAGTGCCCGCAGACCTTATCGAGGCGTCCCATTCGTTCGGCGCATCGAAAAGCCAGCTTCTGTTCAAGGTCCAACTGCCGCTCGCCATGCCGACCATTATGGCAGGCGTCAATCAGACCCTAATGCTCGCCCTCTCCATGGTCGTCATTGCATCGATGATTGCCGTCGGCGGATTGGGCCAGATGGTGCTGCGCGGCATCGGGCGGCTCGATATGGGCCTCGCAACCGTTGGCGGCGTGGGCATCGTTTTACTAGCCATCGTGCTGGATCGCATGACCCAGGCTTTGGGAGAAGAAAACCGCGAAAAAGGGATCCGTCATTGGTATCAGACGGGCCCCATCGGGGCAGCACTAAAAGTATTCGGGCGCTCTAAGCCCTGACCTCACAAGACAGACCCAGGAGGATTAGATGAAGGTATTGACTTGGTTCCGCAGTGCTTTAACGGCCTTTGCGGCCGTGGGCGTTTTACTTGGGACACAGGCCGCACTGGCCGACAACATGATGCCCGGCAAAGGCGTTGTCATTCAGCCGGGGCAAGACAATGTGGACGGTGAAAACTTCCAAACGATTATCGTCATCAAGGCCCTCGAAGCCCTGGGGTACGACGTCAAACCCGTACAGAACGCCAAGTATCCCGCCCTTCATATCGCCATTGCCAACGGCGACGTCACCTTCATGGCGGATCACTGGAACCCCCTGCATCAGTCCTTCTTCGATAAGGCCGGTGGCGACGCGAAACTTTCCCGCACCGGCAACTATTTACCGGGTTGCGCCCAAGGCTATCTGATCGACAAGAAAACGGCCGAAAAGCACAACATCACGAATATCGGCCAACTGACCGACCCGAAGATCGCCAAGCTATTTGACGCCAACGGCGACGGCAAAGCGGATTTGGCGGGATGCGTCCCCGGCTGGGGCTGTGAGCGGGTGATCGAGCATCAGATGGGCGCTTTTAATCTGCGCGATACCGTCACCCACAATCAGGGCGAATATTCGGCGATCATTGCGGAAACCATTGCGCGCTACAAAGAAGGCAAGCCCATCCTCTATTACACCTGGACCCCCTATTGGGTTTCCGGCGTGTTGGTTCCGGGCAAAGACGTCACATGGATCGAAGTGCCGAAATCGGCACATCCGGACGGAGCCGACACCACGCTCCCCAACGGCAAAAACTATGGGTTTAAAGTCAACACCCAGATGATTGTCGCCAACAAAGACTTCGTCGCCAAAAATCCGGCCGCCGCGAAGCTGTTTGAAGTGATAACCATCTCGGTCAACGACGTCTCGGCGCAAAACCTGAAGATGAAAGAAAAAGGCGAAGGTGGTTGGGACAACGCCGTGCGCCACGCCAACGCCTGGATCAAGGCGAACCAAACCGCCTTCGATGGATGGCTCAAGGCGGCCCGAGCGGCGGCACAATAAACTTTCCCGCTTACGGAAAAACCCCAGCTCCATGTCTGGGGTTTTTCTTACCGGTTCTGGGCCGGGACGACCTTGCCGTCCTCATAGTGTGGCGGCACATACTGGCTGCTGGGATCGTGGCCGCTGGTCACGCCGTAGCTGATGACGCTGACAGCCGCCAAAACGAAGCCGGCGACGATCAACCAAAACCAGGGTCCATCCTCGAGCGCCGGAATTTTCCTCCCCTTGCCGCGCATCACCAGCCACAGGATATAGAGCGCGGCGGGCGCAATGATCGGCAGAACGTATTGGAGAAAGACCCTCATCGGCTGGGAACCTCGATCTTATGCCCCGAGAGAAACTGGTAGAGATTGACCAGCATCCCCGCCGTCGCCCCCCAGATATAATGGCCCTCATAGGGCATGGCGTAGAAATAGCGGTCCTTGCCCTGATAAAAATAGCTGTGCTGTTCGTGGTTATCGGGGTCGAGGAAGAAATCCAGCGGCACCTCGAAAACCTCGGCCACCTCATGAGGGTCGGGATGAACGTCGAACGGCGGCTCGATTAGCCCAACAACCGGGGTAACCATGAAACCGGTGCGCGTCACGTAATGATCGAGGCGGCCAAGCACCGTTACCTTGTCCGGGGCCAGCCCCACCTCTTCATCGGTTTCGCGCAACGCCGTCTGTTCAGGAGTTTCCCCTTCTTCCGTATGACCGCCCGGAAAACTCACCTGCCCCGCGTGGGTCGCCAGATGCTCGGTCCGCTCGGTCAGCAAAACGGTCAGGCCATCCGTTCGGTTGATTAAAGGCACCAAGACAGCCGCCGGGGTCAGCGCCGCCCGGTCCTCGGGATAGGTTCCAGGGTTGAGATTATGGTCGCCCCGCCGCTTTTCCGGCTTGCCGGGATCTTCAGGGGGATCGGCTTCTTCAAACCGCTCAAGAACGGCCTCGAGCGTTACGCCGTTGTCAGTTTTCCCAGAGGAAAGAATTCGTTCTTGCTCCATACGCCGTACACTTTTTCACCATTTATTTCTTCTTCTATACCATGGGAAACCAATTCATAGAAAACGGAACGCGACAAACGGGCCTCCAGACCGTCTCGAACCAGCACATATGGGTTCGGTTCACCGGTTTTGGGGTCGTTTTCAACACGAATCGGATTCTCCGGCCCTGCGGTGATCATATCGTCCACATTGGTTCTGAAGCTGATGCAGCATTCCTCACCATCGCAATCATCACCACCAACAAACATTTCCACCGCGACAAAAGGCGCATCGTCGACCTTGATCTTGCCCAATTCGGCAGGCGTCGCCATCCAGAAGTCGCCCTGTAGGTCCCGATAAAGGACGGAAGCAAAAAGACAGACCAACTCCTTGCGTGTAAACGGCGAACCTTCATAATACCATGTACCGTCTTGGGCTATTCTGATGTCGATATCACCGCAAAAGACCCGGTGTTTCGATTCCGGCAGGTCTAAAAGGCCCGGCAAGCCGCGGGAGCAATCAATCGCCGGATGGGAATCGGCGTCAAATGTGAAAGGGATTACGTTGCCGCTATTCATTTGGATCCCCATTTCCCCTCGTATTGTTTAAGGAGCCCTATCGGTGAGCGCCCCACAAGTTTCTTCTTCCACCAATCCACCCCGACAGGAAGCTGCCGAAATAGAGCAGCTTGGCGCCCGGTTCGCCGAAGTTCGCCAGGCGGTCGGTTCCGTTATATTTGGGCAAGGAGACGTCGTAGAACAAGCTTTAACCGCCATTTTAGCTGGCGGTCACGTTCTGCTGATCGGCGTGCCCGGACTGGGAAAAACCTTGCTGGTCGAGACTTTAGGCCGGGTCCTCGGGTTGACCGAACGGCGGGTGCAGTTCACCCCCGACCTGATGCCCGCCGACATTCTGGGCAGCGAAATCCTCGAAGAAAGCGAATCGGGCCAACGAGCCTTCCGTTTCATCAAGGGACCGATCTTCACCCAACTTCTCATGGCCGACGAAATCAACCGGGCCAGCCCACGCACCCAATCGGCTCTTCTCCAGGGGATGCAGGAGCGTCGCGTTTCGGTGGCGGGTGAATATCACGACCTGCCCCATCCCTTTCATGTTCTGGCCACCCAGAACCCCTTGGAACAGGAAGGGACCTATCCGCTGCCCGAAGCGCAGCTCGATCGGTTCCTCATGCAAATCGACGTCCGCTATCCGGGCCGTGACGCCGAGCGGGATATCCTGCTCCACACCACCGGTAACGGCGTCAACCGAGCCAAACAGGTTTTCACCGCCGAGAAACTGGAGGCCGCCCAAGCTGCCGTGCGATCCATTCCGGTGGGTGAGTCCGTGGTCGAAGCCATTCTCAACCTCGTCCGCTTGGGTCGCCCGGAAGAAACCGATGTCGAGGAAATTCGCAATCATGTGGCCTGGGGCCCAAGCCCGCGCGCCAGTCAGGCCCTGATGATGGCGGTTCGGGCCCATGCAGCGCTCGATGGCCGCCCCTCACCCTCCATTGACGACGTGATCAAGCTGGCCAAACCGATTCTCAGGCATCGCATGGCGCTCCATTTCTCAGCCCATAGCGAAGGCCTGACCATCGACGGCCTGATCGAACGTCTCTGCGAGGGCCTTTGACCGGGCCCGCCGAAAACCTCAGATCACAGGCCGAGCATTTAAGCGGCCCTTTGCCCCCACTTTTATTGGCGGCCCAGCGCTTGGCCGCCAGCCTCGCCCTCGGCTTTCACGGTCGGCGCAGGCCGGGGCGCGGCGAGGCTTTCTGGCAATACCGCCCCTATCAATGGGGCGACCCCTCGCGCAGTATCGACTGGCGGCAATCGGCCCGTTCGGACGATATCTTCGTTCGCGAAACCGAATGGTCGGTGGCCGCCTCCCTGTGGTTCTGGGTCGATAACGTCCCTTCGATGAACTGGCGGTCTTCAAAAGACTTGCCGACCAAGGCCGAGCGCGCCGCCCTTCTGACGCTTAGCCTCGCCCTGCTGGCGTCCAAAGCGGGTGAGCAGGTCACTCTGGCGGGCATGGGAAACGCTCCATCGGCTCATGAGAGCAACATCGTCCGCATGGCCCGCACGCTGACAGCCCCCGATAGGGTAGAGGGCCAAATCCAACATATCCCCGAACATGCGGAAGTGGTTCTGTTCAGTGATTTTGAGGTCCCACCGGAAGAAATAGAGACCTTACTGGCCCAATTGACTGAGCGCAAAGTCCGGGCCACCCTAGTGCAAATCTCCGATCCGGCGGAAGAACGTTTCCCTTATCAAGGCCATGTGACATTCACCGCCCCTGACGGTCATCTCAGCGCCAAGGTAAAAGATTCCGCCGCCTTACGCCCTGCCTATCGGAAATTCCGCAAGGCCCATAAGACGGCAATCGGCGAAATGGCGGCGCGGCGGGGTTGGTTACTGCATAACCACCGCACCGATCATCCGGCATCGACGGCCCTGCTTGCCCTTCACGCGGGTCTCACCGCCCCGCCCGGTTAACCGGAGGCCGACAACCGTGCCCAACATCTCCTTTAGCTATCCCTGGCTGCTTCTCGGTCTCACCGCTCTCCCTCTTTTGATCTGGCTGGTCCGCCTCACGCCGCCACCGCCCCGGAAAATCCTTTTCCCCGCCACTTGGCTGATCGCCCGGCTGCGCCCAACCGAGTCGGTCAGCGCCAAAAGCCCCTGGTGGCTTTTGCTCCTACGCGGATTGTTGGCCATCAGCCTAATCGTTGCAGCGGCCCGCCCCGTATTGAACGGCTCCGGCCCCCTCTCGGGCGACGGGCCTTTGCTTCTGGTCGTCGATAATGGCTGGGTCTCCGCCGAAAATTGGTCGGCCCGACAGGATCTGGCGACCGATCTTCTGCGCCGCGCAGGCCAAGCGAACCGACCTGCCGCCCTCCTGCCAACGGCCCTCAAAAGCGGGACGGCGACAGGGTTCAGGCGAGCCGGGGAAACCGCTAAAATTGCTGCCGCCCTGACGCCAGCACCCTGGTCGACCGCACGCAACACAGCACTCGACCAATGGAACAAACTAACTGGCTCAATGCCCAAAATAGCCCCTCAGGTCATCTGGCTCTCCAATGGGATCGCTGGAGAAGACGACAACCTGTTTATCGAGCGACTGCGTCGCATCGGCCGCCTGACGGTGGTCATGCCCGATCCCGACGCCCTGCCGGTGATTCTCGGCGACATCACCGAAGAAGATGGCCGGATCGAAGTAACCGCCCGGCGACTAACTGAGGAAAATGAAGCGACGATCTTCCTGACGGCCAAAGACCGACTCGGTCGGGTTCTGGCCCGCAACAGCGCTCCGTTTGCCGCAGGAGAAACGGAAACTCTGCTCACTTTCGACCTCCCCATAGAGCACCGAAACAGGCTGGCCCGGATGACCACGCAATCCCCGCGGACGGCAGCCGAGATCGTCCTGTTCGACGATTCGGCCCGACGGCATCCTGTGGGGCTTGTCGAGACCGACCTCAACCGGTCTTTGCGCCCCTTGCTTGGTCAACACTACTACCTGGAGCGGGCTTTGACCCCCACCGCCGAAGTCGGTCGAGGCGCCGTTGAAACGTTGTTAAAACGCGATAGGGCGGTGATGATCCTGACCGACCCACCGGCCCTGTCGCCCCAAGATCAAAAAAGACTCAAAGACTGGACCGCGGCGGGTGGCATGATCATCCGGTTCGCCGGACCCAACTTAAGCACGGCTAAAGACGGTCTTGTGCCGGTTCCTTTGCGCCAGGGCGACAGAGCCATGGGCGGCGCTCTTTCCTGGCGCGACCCGCCAGGCATCGCGCCTTTTGGCCCCGACAGCCCATTTCACGGCCTCGAGATACCTACAGACATCAAAATTTCCCGCCAGGTCTTGGCCGACCCCAACCGCATGGGAGAGGCCGAAATCTGGGCCCGCTTGGCCGATGGAACGCCTTTAATCACTGCGGCGCGCAAGGATAAGGGCTGGCTGGTGCTAATCCATGTCACCTCGACGACCGATTGGTCCAACCTGCCTCTTTCCGGCCTTTTCGTCGATCTGCTCGACCGTTTGGTGCGGCTCTCGCAAGGGGCCGCCCAGGCCGAGCCGCAAGAACGTCTCGCGCCGGAGCGCCTGCTTTCAGCCGACGGGATTCTGCACTCGGCGGACGGCAGGGGACAGGCCATCCCAGCGGGGGCCTGGGAAGAAACGGAGGCAACCGCCGATCATCCTCCTGGCTTCTACAAAGGCCCTGAAGGCGCATATGCACTCAATTTACAAACGGCGATCCCGGAATACCGGTCTTTAGAGCTTCCTTTCCAAGTGGAGAAAACCGATTATGACGCCGCCCCCGAAAAGGATCTTTCCGGTTGGCTCTGGGGGCTGGCTCTCGTTCTTCTGGCTCTCGACGGCCTGGTCTCGTTGAAGCTGCGCGGCGGGCTGGCGCGCAGTGTGGCCATGGCGCTTC
>CBDUMN010000119.1:0-9639 GCA_965368335.1 uncultured Rhodospirillales bacterium | reverse complement strand
ACGGAAGAACTCGATACTCTCTGCCACGATTTTATTGTTGAGAACGGGGCCATTCCCGCACCGCTTAACTACCGCGGCTTTCCCAAGTCGATCTGCACCTCGATCAACCATGTCGTCTGCCACGGCATCCCCGGCGACAAGGTTCTTAGCAAGGGCGATATCGTCAACATCGATGTCACGGTCATTCTCAACGGGTGGTACGGCGACACCAGCCGCATGTTCCCGGTCGATAAAATCAGCGTCAAGGCCAAGCGACTGATCGACATTACCTATAAATCTCTGATGCTCGGCATTGAGGCGGTCAAGCCCGGCGCGACCGTCGGCGATATCGGCCACGCGATCCAGACCTATGCCGAAGAACAGCGCTGCTCCGTTGTTCGCGATTTTTGCGGGCATGGACTGGGTCGGGTTTTCCACGACGCCCCCAACGTCACCCATTTCGGCAGACCGGGAACGGGCCCATCCCTGCGCCCCGGCATGTTCTTCACCATCGAACCGATGATCAACTTAGGCCGTTACGACGTTAAAATTCTCAAAGACGGCTGGACTGCGGTAACCAAAGATAAGTCGCTTTCCGCCCAGTTTGAACACTCCATCGCCGTCACCGACGACGGGTACGAAATCTTCACCCTTTCACCCAAGGGCTGGCACCAGCCTCCCTACGAGTAATCCGATGGATGGGGGGGACCGCGCTTCGGAAGCTCTCGCTGCGCTGGAACGCGCCGGACTGAGCTTGATTGAACTCACCGGTCCCGACGGAAACCCACTCTACCGTATTTCGGGCGACACCCATCCCCACAGAGCTGCGCTGCGCACTGCAGGCGGAGAATGGGACAAGCTGAAAAAGGCCTGGCACTTTACCGGCGATCATCATCCCGCAACCAAGATCGCCGAAGCCATCGGGCAGGGACCGGGACTGGCCGAGCCCAGTGAAGACAAGCCCCATTACCATGGTCATCGTCAGCGATTGCGGGATCGGTTCCTTTCCGACATGGGGCAAAATCTCCCCGACTACGAACTGCTGGAACTGCTGCTTTTCTATTCCATTCCCCGGGTCGATGTGAAACCGCTGGCCAAAGAACTGATCGAACATTTCGGCAGCTTCGGCGATGTCCTGAATGCGACACCGGAACGCTTGGCCGAATTCGAAAAGGTTAGCCAGCAGACGGTTGTCCACCTAAAAGCCCTACGCGAAGCCGCGCTTCGACTCAGCCGGTCGGAGGTCATGGAAAAACCGGTTCTCTCATCCTGGCAGGCACTGATGGATTATTGCCGCGCCTCCATGGGCTATAACAAGACCGAACAATTTCGCATCCTCTTCCTCAACCGCAAAAACGTATTGATTGCCGACGAGCTTCAGCAGGAAGGGACGGTAGACCACACGCCAGTTTACCCCCGCGAAGTCATCAAACGCGCCCTCGACCTCAACGCCTCGGCGCTCATTATGGTCCACAACCACCCCAGCGGTGATCCGACCCCGTCGAAAATGGACATCGAAATGACCAAGGAGATCGCCGAAGCAGGCGAAAGGCTCGGCGTGACGTTGCATGACCATGTGATCGTGTCTAGATCAACTTATTGCTCTTTTAAGAGTGAGGGGTTGCTTTAATTTCAGGACAAGTTAACATTTAAAGAATTATAAGAAACTCGACTAAAGATTATAAAACTCGGCGTTAAGCTCTTGAGGCTTGAACCGAAATAAATGCGCTAGGTGGGACATTGCAGCATTTTCGGAATCTACTGAATATTTCAGTCGATCAGTTTTTCCATCTGATCTCGACAGAACCGCACTCGCCTTATCTGCACCGGCACCGGCTTTCGCACATTATCGGCCGAATTCAGTTGCTGTCGTTCGTCTTCGCCATCATCGTGCCCCTCTGGTCAATTGTCGATTTCTTCGTTTTTCCCTACCCTGAGTGGCTGACCCTAACGATCATGCGGGTCGTTTCGGCGGGCATTTTCGCCCTCCTCGCCTGGCCTTGGCGCTTGGAAGTAACCGCCAAAACGACTTACCTGATGATGACCCTGATGCTCATCGGACCGCCGGCATTCTATTTCATTTCACTTCCGTTGTTTTCAGGATTGGAATTGGATCAGTTCGGCCGCGTTGCCGTTTATCTGTATGGATTGTTGCCATTTATCGTTCTGGCGGGTTTGAGCGTTTTTCCCTTAACGCTGCTCGAACTCCTGACCTTCGGCACCCCCTTCCTCGCCATTGCCGCCTATGGAACCTACATCAACGACGCTTTTACCTGGGAAAAGTTCGTCGGAATGCTCTGGCTGGCGATGCTGCTGTTTGGCGCATCGATTTTTTCATCCATGTCGCTTCTACGCTATATGATCGCCCTGGTCAGTCGAGCCAGCCAGGACCCGCTGACTAAGATTTTCACCCGCGAGAGCGGGTCTGAAATGATCGATATTCAGTTCCGCGTCGCTGTACGCCAGCATGCGCCCTTCACCATTCTGTTTCTCGATGTCGATAACTTCAAAGCGATCAACGACACCTACGGGCATGAAGAAGGCGACAAGGCGCTTTGCTCCTTCGTCGATCACCTGAGGGAAAAGCTTAGAAACAGCGATACGATGGTTCGCTGGGGCGGCGAAGAGTTCATCGTCGCTCTGCCCAATACCGACAAACAAGGCGCACGCCTGGTTATCGACCGCATTCTTGAAGACTGGCTCGGCACCCGTCCCGATGGTCGTCCACTGACCGCCAGCATCGGCGTGACCGAACGAATGGACGATTCCCTTGAAGATTGGCACGATCTCATCGAACTGGCCGATCAGCGGATGTATCAGGCCAAACAAGCCGGGCGAAGCCGCGCCGTTTTCAGCGATACGCTGACGATCGACGGAACTCCAGCCGGGAACGATACAATCCAAGCGGCCCAATAAAGAGTTGCAGTAACTGCATATCTGCCACCCACCCATCCTGTTCAGATTGACTCCGCCCTTTGATTGCCATCAAAATGGCGGAACCCGCATTGCTCTAGAGGTTCGCCGTGACAAAATCGGCGCAAACACGGGGATCGAAAACGACCCCTTCCATTCGACAAAACGCCATCATCGCCACCCTGGCGTTGACGGTTCTTGTCGTTCTTTCCTATGTGTGGAACAGCCACAACATTGAACAACAAGTCATCACCCTGGCGACAAAAGAAGCCCAGGCCAACTGGAAGAAGGACCAGGCGTTCCGGCTATGGGCGGCCCGACATGGCGGCGTGTATGTCCATCCCGATAAGCGGACACCGCCCAACCCCCATCTCAACCATATTCCTCACCGAGACTTAAAGACCGACAACGGCAAAGACCTCACCTTAATGAATCCGGCTTATATGATGAGCCAAATCACCCAGGAATTTGAAAGTCTCTATGGAATTAAAGGCCGTATCACCAGCCAGATCCTGCTCAACCCGGCCAACAAGCCAGATGCCTGGGAGCTTGACGCTTTAAAGAAGTTTGAAAAAGGCGTACTGGAAATCATTGAGCAGACTGATATCGATGGAAAGCCCTTTATTAGACTGATGCGTCCGATGGTGATGGTCAAAGGGTGCATGACCTGCCACGGACACCTGGGCTACAAAATCGGCGATATCCGGGGCGGAGTCAGCATTTCAATTCCGCTTGAGCCTTATTTTGCAACCATGAACAAAAGCAAGAGAACCATTCTTGCAACCCATGGACTCGTCTGGTTCTTAGGGATCGGAACCATCGGACTTTTCTCGATCCGCGCCAACAGGCGAGAAACTCAGAAATTATTGGCCGAAGAAGCATTGCGGGATAGCGAATCCCGTTTTAGGAATATTTTTGAAACAAGCGACATCTCAATCTGGAACGAAGATCTCTCGGAGGTTTACCAACAGCTGGAAACCCTTAAGGAAAATGGTGTCGCCGATCTTGATTTTTATCTCGGAAAACACCCGGACGAATTGGCCGAAATCGCTTCCAAAGTAACGATTCTTGAGGTGAATGAAGCAACCGTAAAGCTCTTTGGCGCGGAAGACAAAAAAGATCACCTCGACCGCATTCAAAAGACATTCGGCCCCAGAGCGATGGACGTCTTCCGCAAAGAACTCTGCGCCATCTGGGATCGCAAAAAAGTCTTCCGTTCGGAAGCCACTTTTCGAACTATGGACGGAAAAAATATCGACGCTATTATCTCTTTCCGCATCCCCGATTCCGCCGAAGACTTCAAGAACGTTCCGATTAGTATTGTCGATATTACCGACCGCAAAAGGGTGGAAGAACAACTGATTGAGGCTAAAGAAGAAGCCGACATGGCCAACAAGGCGAAATCCGAATTTCTCGCCAGTATGAGCCACGAACTAAGAACGCCCCTGAATGCGGTTCTCGGTTTTGCACAGATGCTCAAATACGACCAAAAACAGCCGCTTAGCCAGTCTCAGGACAAACACATCGACTATATTCTTGAAAGCGGCGAGCACTTGCTTGAGCTGGTCAACGAGGTGTTGGATTTAGCTCAGATAGAATCGAGCCAGTTCATCTTGAATTTCGATGAAATCGAAGCCAACGATATTATATCCGATTGCCTTTCTCTTATGCGTCCGCTCGCAGCTCCCCACGACATAACGATTAACGACGGCTTCACATCGGGATCGGTCGTAATTTTGCGAACAGACGGAGTACGGTTCAAACAGGTCCTGATCAACCTACTGTCCAACGCCGTCAAATATAACAAGGACGGCGGCTCCATCACGGTCAAAGGCCAAGAGTTGAAAACGGGATTCCTGCGCCTCGAAATTCACGACACCGGCGTCGGCATTCCGGAAAAAGAACAGAACGGCATCTTCGATATGTTCTATAGAGTTTCCGACAATCCTCAAATGAGCCGCGAAGGAACGGGAATCGGCCTGACCGTGTCGAAACTTCTGGTCGAGCGCATGGGGGGAACAATCGGCTTTGAAAGCACAGAAGGTGAAGGCAGCATTTTCTGGATCGAACTGCCGCTGGCTTCAAATGAGCATGTGCTTGTCTGGCACAAAGGCTTGCAAACCGGCATCTCGGCCATCGACGAAGACCACCAGGAACTTATCTTGCTGGTTAATCAAGTGATCAACTTCAGCGGCTCGGTCAAAGAGAGAGAACAACTGGTCGATACGCTGATCGATCACACCCGTCGTCACTTCAGGCGGGAAGAGGCGATTATGGAAGCGGTCGGATATCCCGATCTCATCGATCACGCTCAGGGACATCGGGAAATTTCAGCCAAAATAACTCAATTGACGGAACGATGGCGGCGGAATAACGACGCTGAAATCCTATCGGAGCTTCAAGGGTATTTCCGCCAGTTAATGCTCGAAGACCTGATTGAAGGCGATACCGGCCTGATCGCCTACGCCAAAGACAAAACGCGCGAAATTAAGCAAGCTCTTGAAGAGGTCGACTAAGATCGTTCTTTAGTTCTGGCTTATTTTAACGACCGCCTTGCCAAAGTTCCCACCTTTGAGTAGTTCGATCAATGCGCCGGGAGCGTTTTCAAGCCCCTTCGTCACATGCTCTTTGTACTTGAGCCGTCCTTCGACAATCCACTTGGCCAAAGCCTCTTTGGCCTCTTTTTCCTGCTCGGCGAAATCCCAGACGATAAAACCACGCAGGGTTAGTCGTTTAACCAAAATCTGACGCATCAAGGCCGCCGTCATATCCGGGCCTTTAGGCGCTTCAGTGGCATTATAATGGGCGATCAGCCCGCAAACCGGGATGCGCGCAAAATCATTGAGCAATGGCAAAACCGCCTGAAAAACTTCACCGCCGACATTCTCGAAATAAACATCGATACCGTCCGGGCAGACCGCCGCCAGTTGTTCGGCAAAGTCCGGCGCTTTGTGATTGATGCAGGCATCGAACCCCAATTCATCGACAACAAACCGACACTTTTCCTCAGACCCGGCAATGCCCACCACCCGCGCGCCTTCAATCTGCGCAATCTGGCCGACCACCGACCCGACCGCGCCCGAGGCCGCAGCAACGACAACCGTTTCACCCGGCTTGGGCTTACCGATGTTTTTCATACCGGTATAGGCTGTCATGCCCGGCATGCCAAGCACCCCCAGGGCGGTTGAGATCGGCACGACCGCCTGCTCGATTTTTTGGACCTCAGCGCCATCAAGCACCGCATAATCCTGCCATCCACCAAACCCCAAGACCGTTTCGCCCTCGACAATTTCAGGAGACTTGGAGCGAACGACCTCACCGACCGTCGCGCCGATCATCACCGCGCCAATCGCCACCGGCTCGGAATAAGATTTGGCGTCGCTCATACGGCCCCGCATATAGGGATCTAGCGAAAGATAGAGATTTTTGATTAGGACCTGACCGTCTTCAATGCCGGGAACATCTTCCTCTACCAGATCGAAGTTTGATGGATCGGGCTCTCCCACTGGGCGGGAAGCGAGAACGATTTTCCGATTGACGATCTGGCTCATAACGGTCCTTTCGGTATTTTTTTCAAACGGGATTGAGCGGCGGCAAACCCCGCCCTTGCGCTGAGGTAGTTTTCACCGACGTTTCACGCAATGCTTTTTTAACAGCATTGAAATCAGCGGTCGGTATTTTTTCCGCCTTCCCATAGAGCGCTCGTTCCAAAGCAGCCACATAAGTGGCAAGAGCCGGATTGCCGGTCCGTCCGGCGATTTCCCGAAGCCCTCTGGGCGGTGCTCCGCACCAGACGACCTGCCCCCACTCGAGCAAGGCTTGACGCACCCGAGGCAGATCACCCCGCCGCTGCGCCCTCTCCCATGCCGCAACAGCGCGGCGACGCGCCCAAAACGGTTCGCTCCAACGAACCAACCACCGGACAAACAATATGCCGAACAACAGCGTAAAAGCAGCAACAAGCATCATCGTTTCATCGAGTGTTTGCGGTCTCGGTCCCTCCTGCTCTTCAAGAAGAGGCCTCACGGCTGGGGGGGCCTCTTCATCTTCCAATTCCGGCAGAGGCAAGCCTTTGATACGCAAAGCACGACCCGGCAGATGGATATAGCGGGGCTGATCGGCAATCGTATCCCACCAGGTAACGGTCTCCGAAATCGCCCCCAGGGTCCCGCCGGTCAAAGGCGTTAGAATTATGCGTTCGACCCGGCGACCGACAATAGCGTTCTTTTCGATACGATCTTCCAAAATCGGAGGCAACCGCTCCAGTTCGATCCCGTCGATTTGATTAAACTCTTGGCTTGGAAGCTGCGCCGCCATCAGGCCGACCGCTTCATAGACAACCCGACGCTCAAAACTCATCCCCGCTTCCAGGGGGCCATCGGGCAACCGCCATTCTTCGCGAGCTGTCAGAGACTTTGCGGGCATCCAGTGCCTCCCGACTCCCTCAGGTGGAGGCTGCACCACAAGTTCCACAGGCTTGGCTTGAGCGAAGACTTCACGCCCACTAAACACCATACCCGGAATGGTCAATCGTCCTCTGGCTTGGGGAAAGACCAAGTAGGTTTTTTCCAACATCTCCATATCGCGCCCATCACGCTGAACGGTAACGGTTGGCTTGACTTCCAGCTCTTCAACCAGCGCCCCTTCGATTTCCGGCGCAACGAAATAACCGGTCAAAAAAGGGCTCTCACGGAAAAATCGGACGGTCAGCACTACCTGTTGCTGGACGTAAGGATTATCGGGCTCGGCGATCATCTGGATGACGAAAGGCTGGGCGGCGGCTGGGCGGCACGCCAATACAATGAGAGCCGACAAAAGAATTGCCCTTACCATGGCGACCCTCCTCTCGGCACTGTCGTCAGGGTTTCCGCTTCTCGTTTGAATTTTTCACGCAGAAGCCCCCCCGGATTGTCGGGGATACGATCCAGCCATTGCTTCAAGGCCCGGCGACTTTCCGCATGGAGCCCCGCCGCCTCAATTTCCTGATCCGTTTCCTTAAAGGTTTCATCGACCCGCCCGACACGCCCCGCCGCTCCGCCATCATCTTTAGGATCACCTTGGCCAGCCGCACCCTTTTGCCCTTCGCCCTTCATATCTGGAGGAGCCGTCATACTGTTCGATCCCGGTTTCTTCCCCTGCGCCGTTTCCGGGAGCTCTTCATCCCGCTCCAAGACCTTCTGTTGGGGCGATTTTTCCTTCGCAGGTTTTTGCCGCGCCAACCCTCCTGAAGGGGCTTTTTGCCGACGCCCATCATCGAGTTTTCTCGCAACAGAACCTCCCGCCGAAGAGCCCCCCTCGACGCCTTCGCCCTTATCATCCTTCTTTTCATCATTGTTGGCTGCACCGCCACCTTGTCCCCCAACCTTGGGGCTCTCCAGCTTCTTGGTCTGTCCCTTTTGATCGTTTTCTTCCGTTCCGCCCTGGGGAGCCTGGCCGGGTGCTGTTTTTCGCCCCTTCTTGGCCTTCCCTTCCTCGGGCGGAGCCTTGCCGGGACGATCCGGCTTATCATCAGAGGGCTCAACAGACTGATCCAGCACCTCAGAAACCAAGCTTTTATTGAAAAGTGCATCGGCAAAAGCTGGCTCTAGCTTGAGCGCTCGGTCATAGGCTTCAAGCGCTTCATGGAGCCGTCCCTGGCGCACCAATATGTTACCTCGATTGTACTGGGCTTTGGCGCTTGGAAGAGTTTGAAAAATATCCAACGCCCCTTCAAGGTCGCCCACCCGATAGCGTGCCACGCCTTTCCAGAATGGATCGTTGAATAGCCGGGAAGCCGAAGCCCCGTCGCCATGCTGGAGTGCATCATAGCCCTGCTGGTCGGGCGTTTTCCAAAGATCCCGCCATTCCAAAGCAAATGCAGGCTCTGGCGAGAGGGCCAGAATGAGTAGCACCACCGCCAACCACCCACGGCGAAACGCCAAGGCCGCCAGGGGTAGCAACAAAAGCACCAGCCATCCCCCATCGTCCCGCCAGACCTTTTGTCCATCATCCTTTTCTTTAGCGAACCCTGCAGCTTTATTTTGCAAGTTCTCCACCAAAGCCACCGTATCCCGCCCATCGGCACGCGCCAGAATTAAGACGCCACCGCCCGCTCGCGCCAATGCTTCCAATCCTTTTCGGTTCATCGGCAAGGCGATTTGCTCACCCCTCTCAAACAACATCCCTTCCGATCCGCCAACGGCCAAAACCGAGGTCCGTATCCCTTGCGCCCTCAACTCTTTGGCCGTCGCTATGGCTTCTTCCCCGGCATCATCGGCGACAACCAACAGATCGGCCCGCTTCCAATGACCGGCCCCCACCATTTCGGCAGCCTTTTTCAAGCCCGCCTCAACACGACTTCCCGGCACTGGCATAATTGCTGGGGTAAGGGGTTCGAGCATGGCGGTCAGAATTTGGCGGTCACCGGTCACCGGGGTTACCCCATGGGCAGTTCCCGCAACAGCAATCAGAGCCATGGGACGAGGAGGCATTTGTCCAACCAACGCCCTGATTTCCCGGCGCGCCACGGCGATGCGGTTTGGCGAAACGTCTTCAACCTCCATGGATTTTGAGAGATCGAGAAGAACAATCAAAGGCGGCGCATCGGGACGAAAACGCGGTGCGGTTTTTTCTGTCCAGGACGGCCCCGCCAAGGCAACAATTCCAAAACCCCAGGCAAGCCCAAGCGCGATAAGGGGAATGAAAGGTCGTCCTTTATGTTTGCCGACGAGAAGATGGGACAATAGGTGAGCATCGACAAGGCCGGAC
>CBDUMN010000118.1:0-9805 GCA_965368335.1 uncultured Rhodospirillales bacterium | reverse complement strand
TGCCGTGACGATGGCCCGGATGGATCGCCTGTTTGGTGTTACCATGTCCGAGCGCGGGGTTTCGCAACTGGTTTCGGTCGACCTTCGTAAAGCCGAGGAGATCCGGGCAACGGCGTGACGGAACCCCCGGAGTCGGGATTAAACAGCGATTTTAAGTGGAAATACCACTTGAAAACTCAATAGAATCAATAGCTTAACACCCCCTTTTTCGTCCTTGACAGTCATGGGGGTGATCTTTATGTTGCGTCGCACATTTTAGGCGTGAGTCCGATCCAAAGGGGGGGTTCCGTAAAGCGTTTTGCACGGAGCCGATTTCGCAAATGAGCGATGATAAAACTCCCAATGAATTTGACGATTTCAACGCCCGCCTCAGGCGCGCCCAGGAAGGGCGGTCGGCCGACCGGGAAGACGGGGAGTTTGCGAAAACCCCCACTCAAGGGTTCGGTTTGGCGTTCCGTATCGGGACGGAGCTGGTGGCGGCGTTGGCCGTGGGTTTGCTGATCGGGTATTGGCTCGATATTTGGTTGGAAACCACGCCTTGGATGATGGTTGTGTTTTTCTTTCTCGGTTCCGGCGCGGGGATCATGAATGTTTATCGCGCTGCACAGGGGATCGGGTTGGGCGTAGGGATCGGCCCCGGCGGAAAAATTATTTCCGACAAGGACGAAACCGGCGGCAAGAAAGACACTGCAGGGGACTAATTAGAGTACGTTTTAGAACCGGCCCTGAGGTTTCGGGGCTTTTGAACGAGGCAAGCCGTGGCTAATCCGTTACAACAGTTCGAGATCAAACCCATCGTTCCCATTCAATTGGGTGGGGTCGACGCCTCCTTTACCAACTCCGCTCTCATGATGGTTGTAACCGTCACTGTCGTGACGCTGTTTCTGACCATGTCCATGAAAGGGCGTGCGCTGGTGCCGGGTCGTTGGCAATCGATGGCGGAGCTCTGTTACGAATTCGTCGCGAGTATGGTCAAAGACAACGTTGGGTCCGCAGGCCGTCAGTACTTCCCGTTCATCTTCTCTCTCTTCATGTTCATCCTGTTCGGCAACCTGCTGGGCCTTATCCCCTACAGCTTTACCTTCACCAGCCACGTTGCGGTGACCCTGGGCATGGCTTTGGCCGTGTTCATCGGCGTGACCGTCATCGGTTTCATCAAGCACGGTGTGAAATTCCTCACGCTCTTCGTGCCGTCGGGTGTCCCCGCCGTAATGCTGATCCTGCTGGTGCCGATTGAAATTCTTTCCTATCTCTCCCGTCCGGTCAGCCTGTCGATCCGACTGTTCGCCAATATGACCGCCGGGCACACCATGATGAAGGTGTTTGCCGCTTTCATCGTTCCCTTGGGCTTCCTCGGTGGTTGGGCTCCGTTCGCCATCGATGTCGCGCTGACGGGTTTTGAATTCATTGTGGCTTTCCTGCAGGCCTATGTGTTTGCCGTGTTGAGCTGCATCTACCTGAACGACTCGCTGCATCTGCACTAAGGATTAGCGGGCCGCTAAGGAACATTAACCAGTTTTTCGTTTCACTGTTTACCCTAAGAAGGAATAAGGACCATGGAACTTGATGCCGCTAAGATGATTGGTGCCGGTCTCGCCGTTATCGGCCTGTCTGGCGTTGGTGCCGGTATCGGTAGCATCTTCTCGTCGCTGGTCAGCTCGGTTGCTCGCAACCCGGCCGCCCGCTCCCAGGTTTTCGGCCTGGCCATGCTGGGCTTCGCCCTGGTTGAGGCGGTTGCGCTGTACGCTCTGCTGATCTCCTTCCTGATCCTGTTCACCTAATCGGTCGATCGGGTTAGTCATCGCGTCCCTTTACGCCCGGAGTCTCTTTTTGCGGCTTGGGTGGGACGCGGTCCCGTCGATACGATGAGGAGGGTCTTATGCCACAATTAGATTTCAGCACGTTCCCAACACAGTGGATCTGGCTTGCGATCACTTTTGTCGCCATGTATCTGATCATGGCGAAAACGGCTCTGCCGCGAATCGGTCAGGTGCTCGAAGAGCGCCAGGATCGGATTGACGGCAACCTGGAGATGGCCGCTCAGCTCAAGCGGGAGGCCGAAGAAGCGGCCGATACCTACGAGCAGGGTCTGTCCGAAGCCAGGGCCGAAGCCCAGACGATCATTCGTCAGGTGACCGACGAGCTGTCTGCTGAATCATCCAAGCAGTTATCTGTTTTGGGTGAAGAACTGGCTGGTAAAGTGGCTGGCGCGGAAGAACAGATTGCCAAGGCGCGGGAAGCCGCTCTCGGTAACGTTCGCGATCTTGCTGCCGAAATCGCCAAGGAAGCTGCAGGCAAACTGGCGGGTCTCAAGCCCACCGACGCCAAGCTTGGAAAAGCGATCGACGCAGCCATGCAGGAGCGTAGCTAATGCAGGCATTCGCAGCAGAAAAAGCCGGCGAAGCCGCTCAGCACGGCGGATTGCTCGACGATCCGACTTTCTGGGTTGCGCTGGCCTTCGTTACGCTGATCGTTCTGGTCGGTAAGAAAATCTACCTGATGGCCGGTACGGCGCTGGACGACCGGGCCGAGGGCATCAAGGCGAAGCTGGATGAAGCCGCTCGCTTGCGTGAGGAAGCCCAGGAAATCCTGGCCGCCAACCGCCGCAAGCAACAGGAAGCCGCTCAGGAAGCCGAGGAATTCGTCGCAAAGGCGAAGGAAGAGGCCGAGCGTATCCGGGAGCAGGCCAAAAAGCAGCTTGAGCACGATCTTGAGCGCCGCAAGCAGTTGGCTGAGGAACGCATCGCTCAGGCCGAGGCTCGGGCCATCGCAGAAATCCGCACGATGTCGGCCGACGTTGCTCTGGCCGCCACCAAGCAGATTTTGGCGGAAGGCATCACGGCCAAGAAAGCCGAAGGCCTGATCAACGACGCCATCAAGGAATTGCCCGGTAAGTTCAACTAAACCGGACGGCGACTAAATGAATTTGAAAAGGAGAGCCCCGGCTCTCCTTTTTTCGTTGAGAAATAGTACCCTGATCAACCGGCCTCCCCTAGAAGGGGAGGTTAGGTGGGGTACTTTCGCTACTCGCCGATCAGGTCGAACCATTCTTCTTCGCTGAGGATGGCGACACCCAACTCCTGGGCCTTCTTAGCTTTCGATCCCGCGCCGGGACCGGCGATGACCATGTCGGTTTTCTTCGATACCGAGCCTGAGACTTTGGCCCCCAATTCTTCGGCCCTGGCCTTGGCTTCGTTACGTGAGACTTTTTCAAGCGTACCGGTGAAAACCACGGTTTTGCCTGCAACGGGGGAGCCCGAAGTGTCGGTCACTTCGAAATCTTCAACCGTTACATATTGCCTTAGGTCGGCGATGGCCTCTTGGTTATGGGGTTCTTTGAGGAAGGTTAAGATATCGCTGGCCATGGCCTGACCGATTCCATCGATGTTGATCAATTCCTCATAGGATTCGGAGCCGAGAATTTGGGCCTTTTCCATTTCCTCGAGCCAGTGATCGAGGGTCAGGTATTGTTTCGCCAGCAGCTTGGCTGTCGCCTGTCCGACCTGACGGATGCCGAGCGCAAAGATAAAACGCGGCATATTAATCGTCTGCTTATCCTTAAGGGCGGAAATCAGATTTTCCATGGACTTTTCGCCCCACCCTTCGCGGCCTTCAATCTGGTCGCGCTTTTCGGCGAGGCGGAAGATATCGGCAGGACTATTGATCAGGCCTTCATCATGGAAGGTCTCGATATGCTTGCCGCCCAGGCCTTCAAGATCGAAGGCGTTGCGCGAAACGAAGTGCTTAAGCCGTTCGACAACCTGCGCCGGACAAATGAGACCACCGGTGCAGAAAGTCTTGGCTTCGCCTTCCTCGCGCTTGGCCTCGCTGCCGCATTTAGGGCATGTCGTCGGATAGACAAACGGTCTTGAGTCGACCGGGCGCTTGTCGAGGATGACTTCGACCACCTGGGGGATCACGTCCCCCGCTCTCTGGATGATCACCGTGTCGCCTTCGCGGATATCCTTGCGGGCGATTTCGTCCTGATTATGAAGCGTCGCCCGTGAGACAACGACGCCGCCGACTGTGACCGGCTCTAAGTGAGCGACTGGCGTGAGTGCCCCGGTGCGGCCGACCTGAATATCGATCTTATTGAGCCGGGTGGTCGCTTTCTCGGCGGGAAACTTGTGGGCGATGGCCCAGCGAGGCGCGCGACTGACCATACCCAGACGCTTTTGCCAGTCGAGGCGATCCACTTTGTAGACAATGCCATCGATATCGTAGGGCAGGTCGGCCCGCTGGGTTTCGACTTCGGCGTAATAGGACAGCAGCTCGTCAACGGTTTCGCAACGACGGGTCAGGGGGTTGACCGGCATCCCCCAGTCTTTGAACCGCTGTAGCGCTTGCCATTGGGTTGGAGCGATGTCCTCGCTGATTTCACCCCAGGCATACACGAACAATTCGAGGGGCCGTGCGGCAGTTATTGAGGGGTCCAGTTGGCGGAGCGATCCGGCGGCGGCATTGCGAGGGTTGGCGAAAACCTTGCCGCCTTTTTCCGCTTGCCGTTCGTTGAGGGCGGCAAAGGCCTGCTTGCTCATGTAAACCTCGCCGCGGACCTCGAGAATATCCGGCAAGGCCTGATCTTCAATGGCGTCAGGCAGACAGGAGAGTGTGCGCAGGTTGGCGGTGATGTTTTCGCCCACCGTGCCGTCTCCTCGGGTTGCGCCTTGAACGAACCGGCCTTTCTCGTAACGCATGGAGGCCGAAAGGCCGTCGATTTTGGGTTCGGCGACAATGGCGATTTCTTCGTCTTCGGCAAGGCTTAGAAACCGACGGATACCGGCGATGAATTCCTCGACGTCTTCACGACTGAAGGCGTTGCCGAGTGAGAGCATGGGGCGGGCGTGGGTGACCTTGGAAAACCCGGAGGCTGGAGTTGCTCCGACTTTGCGGGTCGGGCTATCGGGCCGGACCAGAAGTGGGAAACGGGCTTCGATGGCTTCATTGCGTTGCCTTAGGGCGTCATAGTCGCCATCGCTGATCGTTGGCGCGTCGTTTTGATAGTAGGCCTTGTCGTGCGCGGCAATTTCTTCGGCGAGGTTTTTAAGCTCTGTATCCGCCTCTTCGGAACTTAATTGCTCGACAGGAATTAGTCTAAGGGAGTCCGTCACGACCGCCTGCCTTTCAAGAGGCTGTCGGCGGCGGCGCGGGCTTCGTCCGTCAGTTGGGCCCCGGCCAGCATGCGCGCCACTTCATCAAGTCGTTCACTCTCGGCCAGGGGTTCGACCGAGGTCACCACTTCGCCGCCTCCGGCCTGCAAGCCTTTGGATATCCGCCAATGATGGTCTCCTTTGGCGGCAACCTGGGGTGCGTGGGTGACGACAAAAACCTGAACCGCTGCACCGAGTCGCGCCAACCGCTCGCCGACGGCGGCTGCAACCGCTCCGCCTGTTCCTGCGTCCACTTCGTCGAAAATAAGGGTTGGGACGGGGTCGGCCTGGGCCAATACGACTTTTAAGGCCAGCATGAAGCGGGCCAATTCACCGCCCGAGGCGATCTTTGAAATCGGGCCGAGCGGTGCGCCGGGATTGGTGGCGATCTGAAAACTCACCCGGTCGCAGCCATGTTCGTTCCAGTCGGGTTCTTCAAGTGGTTCGATCACGCTGGCGAACTTGGCTTTTTCAAGCTTCAACGGAGCCAACTCGGCCATGACGGCCGTGTCCAGCTTCGCTCCAATATCAGTGCGTTTTCTGGAGAGAACTCGGGCGGCGGCGATATAGGCGCCTTTTGCCGCTTTTTCATCGGCTCGCAGTTTCTCCAAATTGGAGCCGCCATCTTCAAGGGCGGCAATCTGGGAAACAAACTGATCTTTCAGCGCGGGGAGGGCATCGACCGTCGTATTGTGTTTTCGGGCTGCGGCTTTCAGCGCGAAAAGGCGTTCTTCCACGGCCTCCAGATGGCGTGGATCAAGGTCGATCTCAGACAGCCCCCGGTTTAGCTCGGTCATGGCGTCGGAAACTTCAAGGGCGGCCCGGTCGAGCGCCTCGATAATTGGCTCGGCGCGGCCATCGGCTTTTTCAGCGATCCGTTCCAGGTGTCGTATGGCCCCGCGAATGGCCGCTTCTACTCCGTGGTTGCGGTTCATCTCGGTCGCCGCGCTGTTGAGGGCTTCCATGAGTTTTTCGCCATGCATCATCATGGAGCGCTGTTTGGCCAGTTCTTCCTCTTCACCGGGTTCCGGGGCCAATTTACTCAGTTCGTCGGCCACATGGCGCAGGTATTCTTCTTCTTCCTGGGCTTTGGCAAGCGCAGCCTCGGCTTCCCGGCGGATGGTTTGAGCAGCGCGCCAAGCCTTATAACATTTCCCGGTTTTTTGGCTATCGCCTTCCAGGCCGCCATAGGCGTCAACCAGAGAGCGGTGGACCGAAGCGTTGAGCAGGCCTTGGGTTTCGAACTGACCATGGATTTCGACAAGCGTTTCCCCCAGCCGTTTAAGCAGGCCGACGCTGACCGTCTGGTCGTTGACGTAGGCCTTGGAACGGCCATCGGTCGTGAGCGTTCGGCGGAGGATCAGTTCGCCCTGGGCGTCGATGTCCTGCTCGGCCAAAATCCCAAAGGCGGGGTGGTTGTGTGGGAGGTCGAAATCGGCCGTCACCTGGGCTCTTTCGGCCCCCTGACGGACCAGCCGAGATTCGGCCCGGACACCGAGTGCCAGGCCCAGCGCATCGAGCAGAATGGACTTTCCCGCCCCGGTTTCACCAGTCAGAACGCAAAGCCCAGGCTGGAAATCGATATCCAGCTTCTCAATCAGCACTACATTTCGGATGGACAGGCTACGCAGCATGGTCTGTCGATCTATTTAGTCCCAGATTTTCCACCAGGACTTGTCGTCTTTTTCATCGTCCTTCGCGTCGCCAAGGCTTTTGGCTTTCAGGTCGTCCTCGTCCTTGCCCATGATAAAGTCCAGCATGCCTTCTTCTTCCTTACGGGTCCGGCCTTTGACCATCAGTTCGTAAGAGTCCTGGTACCACTCGTTGCCGGGGAAGTTGTGGCCGAGAACCGAAGCCGTTTTCTTGGCTTCATTGGCCATGCCCATGGCCGTGTAGGCTTCTACCAAGCGGTGCAAAGCTTCGGGAACATGGGTTGTGGTCTGGTATTCTTCGACGACCTTTTTGAAGCGGTTGATCGCGGCGATGTATTGACGCCAGCGCATGTAATACCGGCCGATCTCCATCTCTTTGCCCGCCAAATGATCGTCGGTCAGGTCCAGCTTGATCCGTGCATCCTTGGCGTACTTGCTGTTGGGGTAGCGATTGACGACCTCGGCAAGGGCTTCGCGGGCCAACTCGGTCATTTTCTGGTCGCGCACCACGTCGGAAATTTGTTCATAGTAACAGAGCGCTAAGAGGTACTGGGCGTAGGCCGCGTCCCTGTTGCCGGGATGGAGGCGTAGAAATCGCTGAAGGCTGGCGATGGCGTCGTCGTACCGAGTCGCTTCGTAGTTGGCATAGGCTGCCATGACCTGGGCCTTGGATGCCCAAACCGAATAGGGGTGCTGGCGCTCCACTTCGTCGAAAGCCTTGGCCGCTTCCGCATACTCTTCCTGATTTAGATGATTTTGAGCTTCGTTGTAGAGCTCGGCGACGGGGCGTTCAGTATACTCTTCCTCGGTGGAAGAAGAGCAGGCTGATAGGGCCAAGGCCGCGCCGAGGACAAGAGGCAACGCCAAAAAGCGGCCAATCGATTGGCGAAAAAACGAGGGTCCCTGCATGGGCGAGTCTTTCCTTCCCCTTGAACGAAACGACCGGAAAATCCAGCGCTGAGGATGGGACTATATCACGGGAGGGCAAGCGTCTGGCAATGGAAGAAACAAAAAAACCGGCTGGTTTTTCCCAGCCGGTTTCGTCCCCTTTGTCAGCCGCTGCTCTCTTCCCGTCAGGCCGCCGCTTCGGTTTTCATTTCGCCGGTGGTTGGCGAGTGAAGGTAGCCTTCGCCGGTCATTTGTTCAGGCGAGGCGTAGCTCCAGCAATCTTTTTCGGCAAACAGCTTGCGCAACAGCTTGTTGTTCATGGCATGGCCCGAACGAACACCGCGGAACTGGCCCATAATTTGGGCTCCGGCGAGATAGAGGTCGCCGACCGCATCAAGAACTTTGTGGCGAACGAACTCGTCTTCAAACCGCAGGCCTTCTTCGTTCATCACGCCATCGGCGCTAATAACGATGGCGTTGTCGAGCGATCCGCCCTTGGCGAGCCCGACAGAGCGCATGTATTCGACTTCGTGAAGGAAGCCGAAGGTCCGGGCGCGGGAGATATCCTGTTTGAAAATGCCGTCGGCCATGCCGACTTCCATGTCCTGCTTGGAAATGGCGTGGGTGTCGAAGTCGATGGACATGCCGAGCGAAAACCCTTGGTCGGGAAGGAGTTCGACCGTTTTTCCGTCTTCATCAAGGCGGATCGGCTTTTCAATGCGGATGATTCTGCGTTCGGCTTTCTGCTTGCGGATGCCTGCGCATTCGATGAGAAAAACGAAGGGGGCCGCGCTGCCGTCCATGATGGGAACTTCGGGGCCGTTGATTTCAATCTCGGCATTGTCGATGCCGCAACCGGCCAGAGCCGCCATCAAATGCTCAATGGTCGAGACGGTGACGCCTTCCTCATTGCCGATCATGGTGCAGAGCTGTGTATCGACCACATGATCCCAGCGAGCCGGGATGATGCCGCCCTTACCGGCGATGTCGGTGCGTTTGAAGGAAATTCCGGAGTTTTCAGCGGCAGGTTTCAGCGTCATTGAGACTTTTTCGCCCGAATGCAGGGCAATGCCGACGCATTTGATAGAGGTCTTTAGGGTACGCTGCCGCATGTTCTTCACTTTTGTTACTCCCCTCGGGCGGGATTGTTTTTTAAATTGAAGGCCTTGTTCGCTTCTTTTGACCCGGCTCTCCATGCTTTTTGTTCTAGCAGGGGCGAGTCCAGGCCTCAAATCAAACAATGTTACCGATTGTTACGAAACCCGAAGCAATTCAAAGGCTTCCCGATTCGCAGCAGGGTAATCGCGCGGGAACGATCTGATTTGGTTGAGAAGGGGAGTGGGAGGCGGACCTATGCGGTCCGGCCTCCCGGATGTGGATTGGATGTCTTTGTGTCCGGCGTCCCGAAAGACGCCGAATGGTTCGGCCTAGTTGGCCTGACGGCGCAGGAACGCCGGGATATCGAGCAATTCGTCGTCCGCCTGAGAGGTAATCGGCAATTCGTTGCTGGTGACGCCGCCAAGGGTCGGTTGTTCTTCTTCCTTGGCCGGTTCGTCGGCTGCCAGACCGCCGCGGATCACCGAGGGTTCCGGCTTGACGGCCGGTTGGGTGTTCTGCTTGGCGCGCCCGGTTCCGGTGACGCGTTCAAACAGGCTCGGTCCCTTGGGTTTGGCCGGAGCGGGCGCTTCCGCCTTCGGCTCTTCCTGGGCTGGGCTGTTGGTCATGTCGGCAGCGGCAAAAGGATCGACCTTTTCGGCCATCGCCGGTGCGTTTGCCGGTTCGGCGGGAGCTGGCGGAATGAATGGCGGCTCGGTCGTTTTCGCGGCCGGTTCCGGCGCCGGTTCCGCCTTGGCTTCCGGTTCTTCCTCTGCGTCGGGCGCCGGTGTTTCTTCGGTGGCTTCCTCCGCCGGGGCGGTCTCTTCCTCTGCTTCAAAAACAGGGGTTTCGGTCACAGGTTCTTCAGCCGTCAGCGAAGCTTCTTCCTCTTCACTGCTAGCCACCGCTTCTTCATCGGCAGGGAAGGCTTCTTCAGCCTCATCTTCCGGCTCCTGAGCAGCCAGTGGAGCAGGTTGGGCGACCGGTTCGGGGCGCGTGGCGTCGAGAACGCGGGTCGGG
>CBDUMN010000117.1:0-9843 GCA_965368335.1 uncultured Rhodospirillales bacterium | reverse complement strand
CGACCCGTTCGCCCAGCAGCCCGGCGAAGGCCGAGGTTTTCTTGCGGCTGAAGTCGCCTTCCAGGCCGTGGCCGACCGCTTCGTGGAGCAGCACGCCGGGCCAGCCGGGGCCGAGCACCACGTCCATTTCACCAGCCGGTGCGGGAACGGACTCAAGGTTGATCAGGGCTTGGCGCAGCGCTTCGTCGATCGAGGCTTTCCAGTTGGCGGGATCGATCAGGCCTTCGTAGCCGACGCGCCCACCATTGCCGAAGCTACCGGTTTCCTGCCTGTCGCCCTCGCCGACGACCAGCGCCACATTGAGCCGCACCAGCGGGCGGATATCGGCGGCCCGGCTGCCGTCGGGGCGGATGATCTGAACCGCCTGCCAGCTTCCGGCCAGCGAGGCCATTACCTGATTGACCCGCGGATCTTTAGCCCGGGCGTAGGCGTCCATTTCTTCCAGCAGCTTGACCTTGTCTTCAAATGAGGCGCTGCCAAGCGGGTTTTCGTCGCTATAGAAAGATTGGTTGGTGCCTTGAGGGCCTTCGCCCAGGGTGCCGCTTTGGCCGGTCTGGACCGCCTTGACCGTTTCGGCGGCGCGCTTCAGGGCTCCTTCGGAAAGCTCGGAGGCGTGAGCGTAGCCGGTCGCTTCGCCCGATACGGCGCGCAGCCCAAACCCCTGGGAGGTGTCGAAGCTGGCCGATTTCAGCCGTCCATTGTCGTAAGAGAAGGACTCGCTCAATGCATATTCCAAGAATAACTCGCCGTCGTCTGCGCCTTTCAGCGCTTCTACGGTCAGGGCCTCGGTGCGAGATTGGTCGAGCCCCGTCTGGTTGAAAAACAGTTGATCGGTGGTGGCGAGTTTGGACATGTTGCCTCTGGTTTCCAATGCTTTGACTAGGGTCTGCACTCAATTAGGTTGATACCATGATTGAGTGCAGACCCTACATTCGTCATATAGGACGAAACGGCCAGAAAATCATCCTCCGATGGCAATTTCTTTTTGCCATGCCCCCCTACAGGGCGTAAAAGAGCCTGAATTATCCACTTGACCTCTGTCGTTTGGCTGGCTATCACCTTTTGATGTGGTGATTTGGCGACTAGCTTGCGGCCACGTAAAACAAACCGCTAAAAGGTCCGAGACGAATGAACGCCCCGGCCAGCGGTTTGGGCGTTTTTTTATTGGATCGAGGAGATGGCCATGGCTGACAGCAAAAATAAAACCTGGCGTCCGCGGACGCAGTTGGTGCGGGGCGGGACCGAACGCTCGCAATTTGCCGAAACCAGTGAGGCCATCTTCATGACGTCCGGGTTCGTCTACGATTCAGCCGAGCAAGCCGAGGCGACCTTTAAGGGTGAGATTGCGAAACACCAGTATTCGCGGTTCTCCAATCCGACGGTTTCGATGCTTGAAGAAAGGCTCTGTCTGATTGAGGGGGCTGGGTTCTGCCGCACCACGGCAAGCGGCATGGCGGCTGTCTTCGGCGCGCTGATGGGTCAGTTGAAAGCGGGTGACCGCGTGGTCGCTTCGCGCGCCCTGTTCGGCTCCTGCCATTTCATCGTCGCCGACCTGCTGCCGCGCTACGGCATCGAGTCCGAACTGGTCGACGGCCGCGACCTCGACCAATGGGCCGCCGCGCTCGCCAAGCCGACCCAGGCGGTGTTTCTCGAGACGCCCTCAAACCCGACGCTTGAGGTGATCGATTTGGCGGCTGTCTGTGAACTGGCCCATAAAACCGGAGCCAAAGTGGTGGTCGATAACGTGTTCGCCACGCCGATGCTGCAAAAACCCCTCTCGCTGGGCGCCGACGTGGTAGTCTATTCGGCGACCAAGCATATCGATGGACAGGGCCGATGTTTGGGCGGCGCGATCCTGACCAACGACGAAAAGCTGCTGAGCGAAAAAATCGTACCTTTTCTGCGCAACACCGGCCCGGCGATCAGCCCGTTCAACGCCTGGGTGATGCTCAAAGGTCTCGAAACCCTGGAGCTACGGGTCAGCCGGATGGGCGAGAACGCCCTGGCCATCGCCAAGCATCTGGAAGCCCGCGGCGATCTCGAGCGGGTGCTCTATCCGGGACTTGAAAGCCATCCCCAACATACCCTGGCGCAAAAGCAAATGGCCGGTGGCGGCACCATGGTCGCCTTCGATGTGGTAGGCGGTAAAGAAGCGACATTTAAGGCGTTCAATCGCCTGGAACTGATCGACATTTCCAATAACCTGGGCGACGCCAAAAGCATGGTCACCCACCCGGCGACCACCACCCATCAGCGCTTAAGCGAAGATGACCGCAAAACCCTCGGCATCGGCCCCGGCACCGTGCGTCTGTCCGTCGGCCTGGAAGACGTGGAAGACCTAAAAGACGATCTGGACCAGGCGCTGAGCGTCTAAGCCCTCCCCCTTTTAGGGGAAGTTGGAGGGTACGCCTCCCCGTATGACGGCTGAAACATTTTTTTACTTGCCTGTAAAATCGGGCGGCATTACCCTTTGCGTAATTGCTGTGACCTATAGGTAAACAGCACACAAACATACTGACAGGGAGTTACACGGTGGGCCAACGACCCAAACCGCTCGCGGGCCTTAAGGTCCTCGACCTCACGCGCCTTTTGCCGGGGCCGCTCTGTACGCTGCATCTGGCCGACATGGGCGCCGACGTCATCAAGATCGAAGACACCGGTGCAGGGGATTACTCGCGCTCGCTCGGCGCGGTCAAAACCGAGATGTCGCCGTTCTTCCATCTGGCCAACCGCAACAAAAAATCGGTCGCGCTCGACCTCCGGGCCGAGGAAGGCCGCGCGGTGTTTCTCAAAATGGTCGAAACCGCCGATATCATCGTCGAAAGCTTCCGCCCCGGCGTGGTCGATAAGCTGGGCGTGGGCTATGAGGCGGTGAACGCCATCAACCCGCGCATCGTCTATTGCGCCATTTCGGGCTACGGCCAGGATGGTCCCTGGAAGAACAAAGCCGGACACGACCTCAATTATCTCTCGGTTGCGGGCATCGCCGAACAGATCGGCGGGCGCGAGGGCGGACCGATCCAGGCCAATTTCCAGATCGCCGATCTGGCGGGCGGTACATTGAGCGCCGCCATGGGCATTCTGGCCGCCGTGGTCGATGCGACGCGGACCGGCCAGGGCCGTTTCGTCGATGTGTCGATGACCGATTGCTCCTTCGCCCACGGAATCATCCAACTGGCCTCTTTGAACACCTTCGGCGACACCCTGCCGCGCGGCCGCGACATGCTGACCGGCGGCCTGCCCTGCTACAATATTTATGAGACCGCCGACGGCGGCCACATGGGTGTGGGGTCGCTGGAAAAGAAATTCTGGGACATGGTCTGCGACACCCTGGAACGCCCGGACCTCAAGGAAAAGCACACGATCTACGGCGAAGAGGCCGATCAGGTGCGCGATGAAGTCGCCGCCATCTTCAAATCCAAGGCCCGCGACGAATGGACGGCGATCTTCAAGGACGTGGACTGCTGCGTGACCCCCATCCTTTCCATGAAGGAAGCGCTGGAGCACGAGCAGATCAAGGCCCGCCAGATGGTGCTGACCGTTGACGACCCAACCGACGGTCCGATCAAGGAAGCGGCCTTCCCGATCAAGTTCAGCGAGGACGGCGAAAACCCGGCCACGCCCGCGCCCAAGCAGGGCGCCGACACCGAACAGGTTTTGAGCGAGAGCGGCCTGAGCAGGGCCGAAATCGCCGCTCTACGAGACAAAAAGATCATCCTTTAGGAGCCCCCCGATGTTCGAACGCAACATTTTCGACGAAGACACCAACATGTTCCGCGACTCCGTGCGGACCTTCATGGAACGCGAGATCGAGCCCTACCACGACCAATGGGAAAAGGATGGGCAGATTTCCAAGGAGGCCTGGCGCAAGGCGGGCGAAGCGGGCCTGCTCTGCTCGCATATCCCCGAAGAATACGGCGGCGCGGGTGTTGATTTCCGCTTCTCGGCTATCGTACTTGAAGAACAGTGCCGCATCTTCGCCAGCGGCCTCGGCTTCTCGCTGCATTCGGATATCGTGGCCCCTTACATCCTTCACTACGGCTCGGAAGAGCTGAAGAAGAAGTGGCTGCCCAAGATGGCCTCGGGCGAAGTTGTCACCGCCATCGCCATGACCGACCCGGCGGCGGGTTCGGACCTGCAAGGGGTCAAGACCCGCGCGGTCAAAGACGGCGACGAATACGTGATCAACGGCTCCAAGACCTTCATCACCAACGGGCAACTGGCCGACCTTTATATCGTGGTTTGCAAGACCGACCCGGCGCAAGGAGCCAAGGGCACCAGCCTGATTTTGGTCGAAGCCGACCGCGAGGGCTTCTCCAAGGGCCGCAATCTGGAAAAGATCGGCATGAAGGCGCAGGACACCTCGGAACTGTTCTTCGACGATGTGCGCGTCCCGACCTCGAACCTGCTCGGCGAAGAAAACAAAGGCTTCGCCTACTTGATGCAGGAGTTGCCCCAGGAGCGCCTCACCGTCGCCGTGATCGCGGCGGCTTCGGCCCGGGCGACCTTGGAAAAAACCATCGAATACACCAAGGATCGCAAGGCCTTCGGCAAGCCCATTTCGGAGTTTCAAAACAGCCGCTTCAAGCTGGCTGAAATGAAAACCCTGGTCGAAGTGCTCCAGGTCTTCGTCGACCGCTGCATCGAGGAACATCTGCAAGGCGGCTTGAGCGTCGAAGACGCAGCCATGGTCAAATACTGGTCGACCGACGTTCAGTGCAAGGTGGCCGACGAATGCCTGCAACTGCACGGCGGCTACGGCTACATGTGGGAGTACCCGGTGGCCCGCCAGTGGGCCGACTCCCGCGTTCAGAAGATCTACGCGGGCACCAACGAGATTATGAAGGAACTTATCGGTAGGTCACTTTAACGAGTGACGACTGCGCCACGATAAAGAGAGGCAACCAAAACCATGACCGACGCCTATATTTTCGATGCCGTGCGCACCCCCCGTGGACGCGGCAAAAAGGACGGCAGCCTGCATGAGGTGACGCCGACCAGCCTGCTGACCCATGTGCTTCAAAAGCTGCGCGACCGCAACGAGTTGGACACCGATCAGGTGGACGACGTGGTGATCGGCTGCGTCGAGCCGGTCAGCGAACAAGGCGCGGTGATCGCCCGCACGGCTGTTCTGATGGCCGATTACAGCCAGGAAACCGCGGGCACCGTGGTCAGCCGGTTCTGCGCCTCGGGCCTCGAAGCGGTCAACACCGCGGCGGCCAAGGTCAAGGCGGGCGAAGCGCAACTGACCGTCGGCGGCGGGGTTGAGTGCATGTCCCGCGTGCCCATGGGCTCGGGCGGCGGCGCTTACTGGAGCGACCCGGCGGTGATGGATAAGCTTTACTTCGTCCCCCAGGGCATCGGCGCGGACATGATCGCCACCTTGAATAACTTCTCCCGCGACGACGTGGACGCCTATGCGCTGGAATCGCAAAAGCGGGCCAAGAACGCCTGGGACAAGGGCTACTTCAGCAACACCATCGAACCAGTCAAAGACCAGTTCGGCGACGTCATTCTGGATCGCGACGAACACATGCGCCCCGAAGCGACCATGCAGTCCCTCGGTTCGCTCAACGCCTCTTTCGAAATGCCGGGCCAAATGGGCTTCGACGCGGTGGGCATCCAGCGCTATCCCGAAATCGAAAAGATCAACCACGTCCATACGGCGGGTAACTCTTCGGGCATCGTCGATGGCGCGGCGGGCCTGCTGATCGGCACCAAGGAAGCGGGGGAACGGGCTGGCTTGAAGCCCCGCGCCCGGATCAAGGCCGCCGCCTCCATCGGCTCGGAGCCGACCATCATGCTGACCGGCCCGGCCCCCTCGGCCCGCAAGGTGTTGAAAAACGCCGGGATGGAAAAAGGCGACATCGACCTTTGGGAACTGAACGAAGCGTTTGCCTCGGTGGTCATGCTGTTCATGCAGGAAATGGACATCCCGCACGACAACATCAACGTCAACGGCGGAGCCATCGCCATGGGCCACCCACTGGGCGCGACCGGCGCGATGATCCTCTCGACCCTCTTGGACGAAATGGAACGCCGCGACCTGGAAACCGGCCTCGCCAACCTCTGCGTCGGCGGCGGCATGGGAACGGCGACGATTTTGGAACGGGTATAGCGCCAAGGGCCATTGAGGCCCCGCAAGTTAATACGAGCGAGCCCAGCCCGGAGGGCGACCGGCACTTGAGGTCCCCAAAGCGAGCCGGCGGCGAGCGAAAGAGAGAGACACAAAACATGAGCGACATTCTAACCTATACGGTCGATAGCGACGGCATTGCGATCCTCACCTGGGACGACCCGAACCGCCCGGTCAACGTGATCAACGACGGCTCGACCGAAGCCTTCACCCAAACCGTCGAAGCCTTGGCAAACGACGAGGCGGTCAAGGGCGTGGTGCTGACCTCAGGCAAGCGCGACTTCGTCGTCGGCGCGGACCTGGAACAATTCCTTGCGGCAGGCGACGACCACAAGGCGATCATGGGCATGCTGGTCAAATTCCACGGCGCATTACGCACCATGGAAAAAAGCGGCAAGCCTTTCGTTGCGGCGATGAACGGTTCGGCGCTCGGCGGCGGGCTCGAAGTGGCCATCGCCTGTCATCATCGGGTGGCGGCCGACAACCCCAAGGCCCGCTTCGGTTTCCCCGAAGCCCAGATCGGCCTGCTGCCCGGCGGCGGCGGCACCCAGCGCCTGCCCCGGATGATCGGGCTGCGCGCCGCGCTGCCGTTTTTGCTCGAATCGAAACGGATCAACGCCCAGGCCGCCCAGGAAATGGGGGTCGTCGATCAGGTTGTTTCTCCCGGTGACCTGATCGCCACGGCCAAGGCCTGGGCGCTGGCCAACCCCACCGCGGCCCAACCCTGGGACGACAAGAAGTTCAAGATCCCCGGCGGCGCGGTGCAGTCGCCCAAGGGCATCGAAACCTTCATGGGCGGCACCGCGATGCTCAAGGCCAAGACCCAGGGCAACTACCGGGCCCAGCAATTGATCATGCAGTGTGTGTATGAAGGCATGCAGGTGCCCATCGACACCGGGCTGAAACTGGAAATCCGCTACTTCACCGAACTGCTGGTGTCCAAGCAGGCCAAGGCGATGATCCGCAGCCTGTTCTTCGGCATTCAGGAAGCCAACAAGCTCAAACGCCGCCCGGAAGGCTTCGACAAGACCGAGTTCAAAAAAGTCGGCGTCTTGGGCGCGGGCATGATGGGCGCGGGCATCGCCTTCCAATCGGCCGCCGTCGGCGGCCTTCAGGTGGTGTTGCTCGATACCTCGGCGGAGAACGCCGCCAAGGGCAAGGCCTATTCCGAAGCCCTGCTGGCCAAGCGGGTCAAGCGCGGCAAAATGGATCAAGCCAAAGCCGACGGTATCCTGAGCCTGATCCAGCCAACCACCGACTTTGCCGATCTGGCGGGCTGCGATCTGGTCATCGAGGCGGTGTTCGAAGACCGCACGATCAAGGAAGACGTGCTGAAGAAAACCGAAGCCGCCGTCGATGCAAGCTGCCTGATTACGTCGAACACCTCGACCCTGCCGATCACCGGCCTGGCCGAATACGTCAAAGATCAGGAGAACTTCATCGGCCTGCACTTCTTCTCGCCGGTCGAGAAAATGCCGCTCTTGGAAATCATCATGGGCAAGCAGACCTCGCAGGCCGCGCTGGCCAAGTCGCTCGACTTCGCCCAACGCATCGGCAAGACCCCCATCGTGGTGAACGACAGCCGCGGCTTCTACACCAGCCGGGTGTTCGCCACCTACGTGATGGAAGGCTTGGCGCTACTCAAGGAAGGCGTCAAACCGGCACTGATCGAAAACGCCGGCAAGATGGCCGGGATGCCGGTCGGCCCCTTGGCCCTGGCCGACGAGGTGAGCCTCGGCCTGATGCATCATGTGCAGAGCCAGACCAAGGCCGACCTGGGCGACGCCTATAAAGGCCACCCGGCCGACGAGGTGGTCGGCCTGTTCGTCGAAAAGCTCGGCCGCCCCGGCAAGAAGGCGGGCAAGGGCTTCTACGACTACCCGGAAGGCGGCGACAAGCACCTCTGGCCCGACCTCGCCCAACACTTCCCGCTAGCCGAAACCCAGCCGGACATCGAGACGGTCAAAAAACGCCTGCTCTACATCCAGTGCCTGGAAACCGTGCGCTGCATGGACGAAGGCGTGGTCGAAACGGCCTCGGAAGCCGATGTCGGCTCGATCCTCGGTTGGGGCTTCGCGCCCTTCCTCGGCGGCGTGCTCTCGGCCATGGAAGTCATCGGCCTCGACCGAGTGGTAGACGACTGCCAAACCTTCGCCCAAACCTGCGGCGAGCGCTTCACCGTGCCTGAAAGCTTGAAAGCCAAAGCCGATAAAGGCGAGTTGTTCCACGCGGCTTAAAGCAGCGCAATAAAGGCTAAAGATTGAAGGGGGCATGTCCGACAGGCGTGCCCCCTTTTTTGCACAGAAAACGGCAAGAAAAGCCGGTTAAACGGCAGATAAAGCATAGAAAACCCCTAGCCGAAATCGGCTAAGTGTTTGATTTACTTATAAAAGAGCCAAAAAACGGAAAAAATCCTTATCATTTTTTATCATTTTCCCGACCGCGCCGCCAAAACGCTGACAAAACAGCATGTAGGCGGGCTTACGAAGAAGGAATATAATCATATTTCTGTTGATTTGTCAAGATGGTGGGATTTGGTAGATAAGCAAGGTGTTTCTAAGACTCTTAGGTAGTAGAAAGTTGATCAACTAAGAGGCCTCAGAATTCCATTCAAAAATCTTATCTGCCAAGTCGTTGTTCTACATACGGCGGTTCTTCACAATAACCTTCAGATTCCAGCTCATCCCATCGCCTGGTTATTTCTTCATTTCCTCCAAATGCCGATCGCTTGAACTGTGTTATCGTTTCCTGCCTTCGCAGTGATGAAAGAGATAGATTATCAAACAGTTCAAATTTTTCGGCCAATTCCTTCAGCTTTATCCCTCTTAGGGTTAGACAATTATAGAAGATCACTCCAAGTTCATTTTCAGACAAAATTGCTCTAAAAATTCGAACATATTTCCGCGAATCAAATTCTTTTCCATTAGAACCCCTCTCCTCCAATGTAGAGCTAATGTATTTTAAAATATTATAGACAATTCTGAAATAGTGATAAGTGAATATAGCTGATTTTGTCAGCTCAGAGTAAGCTACCATTGATTCATATTCTAAAGAATATGGATCATCTTCTATTTTGAAATACTGCAATTCTTCCAATCTTTCGAACTCGTCTCCTTCATTGAAAAATCCAACTTCGTTTGGAATCTGAGTAATATCAGAAAGAACCTCCCCAAAAGCAAAAACACCTTTCCGATCGCCCCAATTTGCCTCACGAACAACCCCGCTTAGCAGGTTGAGCATATTGAAGAAGGTGTTGTCGAAATTTTGTTGTTCGAATGCATCCGCTGAACGGGCCATTTCTTCTCTCGTATCAGCCAATTCAATTCGTTGCATGTATATGGTCCAAAGCAAGCCAAGAAAGGTGAGAAAAGCAAATAGGGGATTCAATACCCCACCAACAAAATCACCAAATGTGCCGTACCAAGCTGCCGGGTTTTGAGAAGGAGATGCTTGTTTAAACATTTGCGAAGAGATGCCATCCAAGCCAAAGCCCCGAATCGCTTGATCGTAGATAAAGACGGCCAACGCGACCCCCAAAAGCAATAGTAGAACGAGAATTATATTGGTCCAGAAAAAGATATTTTTGTTGCTTTTTGAGTTGCTCATCCCATCCTCCGACAATTTTTACGCGTGCAAATATTACTATACTCAAACTAGGCCGTAAACTCATAAACGGGCTTCCCCAAACGTCTTGAATGTGATTCAAG
>CBDUMN010000116.1:0-9852 GCA_965368335.1 uncultured Rhodospirillales bacterium | reverse complement strand
TTTTGTTGTAAAATTTAGAACAAGGAGAACACAAAAATGCCCTCAAAAAAGACCGTTTTTCATTCCCCAAAATGCGTCTTTTGGGGAAAGTAGATAATAGTCATTATTTTATGGTACTAGAAGTCATTCGTTCCAGAGAGCATATTCTGTATGTGGTCAATACTACATAGCACTCCAGCATTTCTCGGAAGGCAACTCTAATGCGTGCGCTTTGGATTGATGATCAAGTAGAAAAATTTCGCCCACACATCAAGATGCTTAAAAACGCAGGAGTGCACATTTCGACTTGCTCAACGTGGGAGCACGCCCGGAATTTGCTAGAGAGCAAAAATAAATTTGATGTTGTAATATCAGACATACCGTTTCACCCAGAATCAGGTGCGGCACCATCAGGCATTGAATTTTTTAAAAAAATAAAATCCAACTCCTCATCTACGAAAATCATCGGTTTAACAGCCTACTCCTCCCTTGATCACGATGTGTCGACACTTTTCGATAACGTGGTTGATAAATCACTACTCCCATTTCCAGGAAATTCACTGCTGCCATTTTTCCATGATTTTATCTCATCTGAGATTTCTGATACAGAAGGGTTGGATCGGGATTTTGTCAGGAACATTCTGCAGAATGAGGACTTTCATATTGTTTCAGATCTTGAAAGAGAAGGTCTCATCCCAGGCACACAAGAGTTCTCACGATATGCTGAAATTTCGTATGAAATAAATGACCTTATCTTGAAACAAGCCTGCAAATGCCCAGATGTTCTATGGGAAATTGATGATCGTAGGTTTGAAGAAATTTGTGCGACCGTTTTATGCAGGGAAGGGTTTCGGGTTCATTTGACTTCTAAGTCTAGAGATGGCGGCTACGATTTAATGGCATTTCATCATGACGGTTATCTCACCTCGCTCTACCTTGTTGAATGTAAGCGTTGGCACCCTAAACGAAAGCGTGTTGGAGTTCCGATTGTGCGTCAGCTCAATGGTGTGGTCGAGCAACTGAGTGCACATGGTGGACTTATAATGTCCACAACAGAATTTACGACCCCAGCAAAACAGTTTGCATCCGAACCAACGGTAAGAATTGACCTCGTAGATTTTCTTAAATTGAGGTCTTGGATGGAAAAGGTAACCTCATATTACAAATAATTTAGTTGCGCGTTTGCCGCCTTAACGCTTCGACAGCATCGGCAATTGCGTTCGGGTCTGGCTGCATGTCGCGCCACTCTTGCCAAAAATCTCTAGTCCCACTATCCGGCGTAATCGTCGGCTTATCTAACCGCAGTCGTGACGGAAGTAGGATTGCATCGCCCAATAGCAGCCCTTCACCGACATCTAGTAGCGGGACGACATCAATCATGCCTGATAGAGAATCAGGCATAAGACGTTTTACAACAGATTGGTCGGTTTCGTTTGTAAGCCGAAGGACGAGGTAGTTATTGCACTGGCTCAAGATTGTCTTGCTGACATCGGCTGGTCGCTGACTGACAACAACCAGCGAGAAGCCATACTTCCGGCCCTCTTTGGCTATGCGCTCGAAAGAACCAAGTGCAGCTTTTTGTACAGCATCAGCATCATTGCGAATGGGCAAGTAAAGGTGAGCTTCATCGCAAAAAATACTGACGGGCGTGCGCTTGCTTGGTTCCATCCAAAACTGAACATCATAGAGAAGTTTTGCAAATACCCCTGCAACAACGGGCAGCACATCAGCAGGAACTTCGGAAAAATCAACAATCTTCACGCCTTTATGGTCGTCATCAGCACAGAGCAATGACATGATTTGTTCGGCCAGCCAGCCATACTTATTCATTTCAGGTGCAGGCTGGAACATGAAGCCATAACGTCGGTCTTCAGTTTTCACTTCTAATCGCGAAATGAAACGTGTGAGTTTGCCTTCCCATTCCCCCTTAATATCTTGGCCTTTTGCTCCAACACCTTTACGGGTGTTGTCGTCATTCAACCTATTCATCAATTCATTGAGCTCATAGGGAATGGGTGAATCAACAGTGAAGGTTTTAGCAACTTCGTCCTGTTTTTCAGTTTTTAAGTGGGCAAGTTTGAGTTCTGCAACATGATGTGTAAAGCGAGAAGCTTGATTGGGGGCGTTCTGGTCACTGCGATCTAACAGCATCGACAGCATTTGATCCCGATTGAGTAACCAGAACGGAAGGAACAAAGCGTCATCGGGTGGATTATCAAGATCACCCGGCCCTGCTATCCGAAAGCGACGAGCAAACCCATTTTCGGGGTTACTAAGCGGGGTGTATTCACCGTGCATATCAAGCACGATGATATTTGAATGTTTAAGTTTGGCCGCGCGTTCTAAAAGCAGGGCGACTAACCAACTCTTGCCAGACCCTGTACTGCCCAAAACTGCGGCGTGGCGTTGGAAAAACTTGTCCCCGCTCGCAATAGCATGTGCGCGGGCATCATTTACGAAGCAACCAAGCTTGAGGCGTTCTTCTTCAGCAAGATCTTGTCCAAGCAAGCCCATGAAACGCTGTAAGTTGTCGCCATCAATATAATGAACAGTTCTATCGATTTGCGGGAATGAGTCTGAACCACGTTTGAATACGTTGTCGTTATCGCCGACGCGTTTGTAGAACGTGCCAATTAAAGCGCAGCGAACACGGTCAATAGGCTTATCGGCTAAATTGATGTCTTCTGTCTCGTCCTCACTTTCCTCTACAGCATACCCTTCGCCAACGGAGCGGGTAACACGTTCGATCATGGCAATGAGGAAATCATTTTCTGTTGCCCCCTGTATCGCAACGAGTCCGCCAATGCCAATATTGGTCAGCAAGGTGGCATTATCTACATCGACAATTGCATGGCTGGTATCGACAGCGGCAACAAGGCCTAAGTTAACGTCATCGGTAAATTGAAATACATCAACCATTGCCAAATACTTCCGTTACTAAGCTGCCCACATCCCAAAGGTGGATGCCGGGCAAAAAGGTTTTTTGCTTGCCCCGCCTGATGATTGTTCCTTCAAGTTGCCCATTTTTCCCATATTCCAAAGCAAGAACATCTGGTGCCTCTTGAACGATACGTACAGCTGTTGTGCTTAGGGTTCTCGATACGATTATCGTTGGACGACCTTCACGAATGGCAGGTGATAAATGTGTTTCAAGATGGTCATCGTTGAAACCGTACCCCAAGACAAGAAAGCGGCTGCATTTGTCGATGCAAGCATTTGCTTTTTCACGGTGTTTATCAAACGGAACATTGTAACCGTGCTGGTATTTGTTCAATCCAGGTGTGATGATGAGCGGTGTATCAATGTACTCTGCTGCCGCACGCATCGGTTTGTCGTTTCGCATGCACCAATCTAAACTCCCATGCGGTTTGCGCAATGCAATCCTCGGAGCCATGATTTTTCTTACAGTCTTTTTAGTTGGTCGCAGGACTTTAACGAAGCTTAAAGAGCTTGCTTGTGGATCGTGGCGGCCAAGAGCAGAGCCGACGAACATTGTATCGACACCTAAGCCTGCATCTTCTGCAGCAAACTCGATGAGCCGATCATAGTTCGGGGTGATAATATCAATCTGAGAAGGTGATTTCGGATAATGTTGTAGTAGCCGCGTCAATGGCAACATGTCACCATTTGACACGACATTCCGTATTACTTGGGCTTCATCTTGCCGGATCAATGAGGCTGTTTCTCGCACAATCAGCTCCTCAAGATCGGCTTGCGGCGGGTGACGCAAAAGTGCAGCTTCAAGGCCTTGTCCTGCTTTTAGCTCGTTAGCAATTGCCCCCCAATTTTGCATAAGTGCTTTGGGCGCGCGTTTGGGAATTGCTTTAATGAGATGATCCGCAAGAGGCCCCATGCCGGATATGCCTTGAGCAGAAGACAAGCCCGATCCAATAACAGTAACAAGTCCACCGCCCAAAAAATTTTGGACTTTTACCTTTAATTCGTGAAGTTCATTGTCATCAATGTGTTTCAACATAAAATCGCTGTGCTCATTACCGTCGAATTTAAAGTCAGCATAGAATCGTTGCGTAAACAAATTTTACCAATACTTTGATTGTTCCGCACTCTTAAATGGTGAATCTTGACCTTAATACTCCTCCACCAGCATCACCGTCAGCACTCGGCGAGTCTGTTCGGGATTGCTGGGGTCAGTTGAGCCGTAGGTCAATGTCGGATCGTAATAGTCGATTTTCCAAAATAGCTTCGTGCCGTTGTAGGTGAACGCCCCGAAGTCGTGCTCTCCGTAAGGATCATTGTCTGGCGTAAAGTCGGTATAACTCCGCACGGCGCATATGATGTCCTGCACGGCGGCTGTGCCGAGGACTTGGATGCCGTGTGTCATGGTGACGTGTCCACCGACAAAGGTTGTGCGGAATGTGTCGTTCAACGTGCGGATGCGGATTGTCTTTTCGTTTTCCGGCGTGTGCGGTGTGTCGGGTGCGTTGTTCATGATGAATGGGATTTAATGAAGACCACCTTAAGCCGTGGCGGTCATGGGTGCGAGGCAAAGCTGGAGCTGGTTCAGATTTTCAGCCCCAGCTCATCCCATGCCATACGGTAGGCCGTTTCCTCGAACGCAAACCATGCGAGGTAATTTTTGAGATCACCACGGATGCGGACGGCTTTACCCGTGCTGGTTTCATACTCTTCGCGCAGTTCTTCGATCTCTTCGTAGTGGTCGTCGAAGAATGCATGTGTGTCGATGTAGTACGCGAGGCAGCCAACCATGCCGCTGACACAGCCGTTACATTGCAAGTCGTCAAAGAACATGGCGATGTCTTCGCGGTCGAGCGCTTCTTCCGCAACGGCGGCGCGTATCGTGCCGGGTTCATTGCGGTGGATGTCTTTGAGAATGCTGCGCAGTTTGGCATCAGTCCGTTGGGTGAGGGTTCGTGTATTGGTCATGGGAATAGGGGTTAGTGAATACGAACACCCCCGCGCCCGCAGGCCAAAGAAACCGCACCGTCACGGAGGAACCCGAAGGGGCAAATCCTTTACGGCTGCGGTCAGGCCTGCGTCAATGCGGGGTGTCGTTCACGCCTTATTCTCTGGGCAATGCGGATTACATCTCAGCTTCAATGTTCCGTGCCGCATGCAACACACGCACAATCACAATCCCGTTTTGTGCTGGACGATAAAAAACGACGTAGTTGCCAAAGGGGAAGCTGCGGAGGCCGTCTGAAATATCGGAACGTGCACGGCCCATATCCGGGTTCTCTGCATATAAATGGAACGAACGCTCCATTTCATCCACGTAGGCTGTGCCTCTACCAGGATTGTGTTCGTTGATGTAAAGGGCGATGTTGCGCAAGTCAGCCCGTGCAAGCGGCCTGAATGTAAGGTGTGCCATGGTGCGCGTGCTTAGTGGCTCTGTTGCGCCAACTCTTTGCGGAGTTCGGAAAAGACAATATCGCCGTCGATGGGTTCACCGCTTGCCTCGCCCGCAGCGATATCCGCGCGCAAGGATTCGAGCTTGCGATCCCGTTCATCCAGCAATTGCACCGCCTCGGACAAAGCCTCATCGGAAGAGCGGTATGCACCGGACTTCACTTTCTCTTCAATGCGCTTTTCCAGTTCGGGCGTAAGGGTGATGGACATGCTGTATTTCCTTTATCGTGTGGTCTCAGTCTATCAGATAGGCATATCCCATGCCACGGTGAAGGTCTTGCGCCCTGAACTATGACTGCTCACCGGATTTTTTTGGGTGCGGTGGCGGCAGTTCATTTTCTGTCCCCAAGCTTTCGGCCCAAGCCTTCACGTCTTCATGTGGAATGAGCCTACCAGCATCGGCATCGGCTATGCCTTGTAAAATAGAGAGACGCTTGGCCTCCGTCAGAATGAAGCTGGCAAGCTGGTTTTGCCCTTCATCGGATAGGTGGCGTGTTGCAGTTGCGATGGCCTGTTCGAGTTGCTTGTTCATGCTCGCAGTATAAACCAATCCTGCACCAATCCTGCATTTTTTATCCCGTCATTCGTGTGGCTGGTCTACAGTGTGCACTCGTATGCATATGAAGGATAGACCACAGCCCGCCATGACCGACGCCGACAAAAACCTCCTGCATCCACTCAGCGATGCCAACTCGCTCTCGACGCTCCGCGAGATGGCGCGGGACATGCAGGTGGCGCTCTATCGGCGCTACGACACAAAAGAGGCCGTGAAGATTTTGAACATCCCTGAGACGGAGCTTGAGATACTCCGCACGCGGGGAGAGATCGCGTACCTGTTGGTTGGTGACAACCATATCGCCTTTTTCGGCTGTCAGCTCCTGACCTACCTGTTGCACTGCGTGGTACCGGTCGGGGCAGCGCCACAGCCACGTGAAGCGCTCCAGCCCGCGTCGGAGCCTGAGAAACCAACCATCCATCCCGAAGCCGAACTGCTGTCGGTGAAAGATACAATGGCGCTTCTGGGGATCGGGCGCACCAAGCTCTACGACCTGATCAAGACAAACGAGCTTGGCTCTGTTAAGATCGGCACACGCACATTGATCAAACGTGCGTCGGTCCGTCGCCTGACGGAGACCGTCTGACCTCTCCCGTTCGCCGTTGTTCGTATCACTATGGAAGCGATCAAAGTATGGGCTGAGGTATGGGCTGAAAATCACCACCAAAACGGCACACTATAAAAATACCGCTAAAACAACTGGTTATGAGGACTTCCCCTCCGCCAATCTTGGTGTCATTGCGGACTCCCTGTCCGCCATTTTTCCTTTATTCTCAATTACTTCAAACTGTATGATGCGCGAACATTTTACTGTGCCCACACACAGAATGGCGCAGGGATATACCGTTTTGCGCCAGGAAATTGGCGCTTTTTGACAGTTCGCACTCTCATACAATTTCCATTTCTGAGAAGGCGAACCACAGCAGGAGACCCGATGATGAAGATTTTAATGGATTTGTGCGTTGTTCCCCAAGTGGATGGCGTATCACTATCGCCCTATGTGGCCGCCTGCCAGAAAATCCTCGATGCCCGTGGGATTAAAAACACCCTGCATGCCTACGGCACCAATATCGAGGGCGAATGGGAAGATGTCATGGCGGCGGTCAAAGCCTGCCACGAGGAGATGCACAAGCTAGGAGCTCCCCGCGTCACCTCGATCATCAAAATGGCCACTCGCACCGATAAGGACCAAAGCCTGGAGGATAAAGTCGCCAGCGTTGAGGCAAAGCTAGGATAGGCAAAGCATGGCTGAAAAGCCGCGGCCGTGATCGTTCAAGCTCAACACAGATTATTTGTTCGTCAAGCGCATTGCTGCATCGCCCAAAAGCACTTAGTTCTTTCTAGAATAATAACAATGCGATAACGTGCAACTAACAGCTGTTTTATGGGATTGCATAAAGCCTGAAAAAAAGAATTTGGGATTAATGAGAATCAGATCATGAGCGACATCCTCCCTCAACAACGCCTACTCCTTGAATTGCTCGTTATGTCGGGTGATATCGCCATAGCCGAAGACATCAAGGGCACTATTTTGGAACGAACGTTGGAAGAGTGTGAAAAAAAAGGATGGATCAAACGCTCCATATTCGGAGCCGGCTTCCAGAAAACAACCATCACTGAACAGGGACGCACCATGTCCCACGAAGATCTCTAGCCTCCATTCACCAAGTTGTTTTTGGAGCGCTGCACTTAAGGAAGAACCTCTTCCAGTTTTTTCAAGAGTTCCTTAACCGATCTGGCAATTGCCGGGTTGGCTTTATGCAACGAAGCGGCCAGCTCAAGTGTTTCGCGATCAACTTCCAAATTGGCGGGGCGCGTATCGTGTTTTCCCTCTAAACCGGCAAAGAAATAGGAAATGGGGGTTTCCAAGGCGCTCCCAAGGGCCCAAAGCCGACTGGCGCCAATCCGATTTGAACCACGCTCATATTTTTGGATTTGCTGAAACGAAATCCCCAATCGTTCAGCCAAATCTTTTTGACTCACCCCTTTTAGAATCCGTAGCTTTCGCAATCGGTTTCCCACATAGACATCCGTAGGATGCGGCCCATTCTGTCGCCGCCTTTTAATGGACATGGATAAAAATCCCTCCATAGGTGCATTTCATCCATTTATACTACACAAACCCACCTCTAACACTGCATTTTTACAAAAAACACCCTCTTTAGTTGTTTTTTATTGTCATTTTTGTTGTTTTCTCAGCCACCCCACCTTCCCAACCACAACAGCAAGAATAATAACCTCCGCCTCATCAACGATTATGGGTTTGTCAAATCTGCAGTCTGTGGAACGCGCCAGAAGAAACGGTGGGGCATAACGGCGCAGAAGGGTTTGTGTTTTACCCGTCCTCTGGTCGGTTTGTTGAGCGAGCACCATATCACCGTCTTTTGCCGATAATCCAAGATCGGTGATAATCAGATCGCCGGGCAAAACCCCTTCCATATTCATTGCTGAAGTTTCAACCGACCAAATATCGGCATTGGTCCGCCCAGGATAAAGCGCATCAATAATCGAATCTTTGGCTGGTTTATCTGGCGCTCCGGCTGTCTCGCCATGCCAATAGGGAACCGCATCTTCAGACAGTCCTTTTGGCATAAAGGCAGCAGTTGCTTTTCCTAGAGGAGAACGTCCCTCGCCATAAAGCAGCCATTCCACCGTCGCACCAGGCAATTTTTGGGACAGGCAGGATATATAGACTTCAGCAACAGCCCTTTTTAATCCGCGCCCGCCAGCCTCCGCACCTCTTTCGTGCGCGCTATAAGTCTGCTGAGCAAAACCGTGAGTATCGGAGAACTCTTTGGCCGTCTTGAAACCGGCCGCAGCCCTCAGCGCCCTCAGTCGATCATTAACCCGGTACATTTTCTCCCACCGAGCGTTGTTTTCGTTCCATACAGCCTACCAACACAATCAGGGCGGGCAAGGCAAAAGGACAATATTTCAATAAAAAACGGCGGCGCATTGAAACGCCGCCATTTTTTCGTTATTCAAAGCCCAGCTATCAGGAAAGCTTCTCTTTCAGCATCTTATTGACCACTCCCGGATTGGCCTTGCCTTGCGAAGCTTTCATCACTTGGCCGACGAACCAGCCAATAATCTTTTCATTGCCGCCCTGGAACTGAGCCACCTGGTCCGGGTTGTTGGCGATGATATCGTCGATAATTCCTTCAATCGCCCCGGTATCGGTGATCTGCTTCAGGCCCTTTTCTTCGACAATCTTTTCCGGGTCGCCGCCGTTCTCGATCATCTCCTCAAACACATCTTTGGCAATCCGACCGGAAATGGTGTCGTTGGAAATGAGATCGAGCAGCTTGCCGAGATCGGCTGCGCTCACCGGGCTTTCGGAAATGGACTTGCCGATTTTGTTGAGCGCCCCAAACAAATTGGTCGTGACCCAGTTGGCCGCCATCTTGGCGTCCCGCCCCTCGGCAACAGCTTCGAAATAGGCTGCGTTTTCTTTCTCCGCCACCAAGACACCCGCATCGATAGGCGAGAGGCCAAAATCGTTTACATAGCGCTCCCGGCGTTCATCGGGCAGTTCAGGCAGCGTCGCTCTAATCTTCTCGATATACTCGTCGGTCAAATCGAGCGGCAACAGATCAGGCTCGGGGAAATAGCGATAATCGTGGGCATGTTCTTTGGAGCGCATGGAGCGGGTCGTTCCATTGTTGGAATCGAACAACCGGGTTTCCTGAACGGGCTCTTGACCTTCTTCATAAAGCTCAACGTGACGCTGCGCCTCATACTCAATGGCCTGCATAACAAAACGCACCGAGTTAACGTTTTTAATCTCGCAACGGGTGCGCAACTCATCCGCCCCCACGGGACGAACGGAGACGTTGGCGTCACACCGCATGGAACCTTCATCCATATTGCCGTCACAGGTTTCCAGGTAGCGCACGATGGAGCGCAGCTTACGCAAATAGGCTCCCGCC
>CBDUMN010000115.1:0-9876 GCA_965368335.1 uncultured Rhodospirillales bacterium | reverse complement strand
TGCCTGTGCTGCCTGAGGAGACGGATGCTTATATCCGTCTCAAGGCGGCGGAAAAAGTGATTCAGATCGCCAAGCATGAAGGTGATGTCAAGGCTGGGAAAAGTCTTTACCGGTCTGAATGTAGGCTTTGTCACGGAAAAACCGGGTATGGAAAAAAGAAAACCCCACAGTTGGCGGGGCAATATACCCAGTATCTTAAAAAGCAGATTAAGGAAGTGTTGGAAGGCAAACGCCAGCACGAGGACAGTGAAATTCTTTTTGGCGAATTGACTGAAGAAGACATCAATAATCTTATGGCTTATCTGTCCACTCTGGACGACTGACGGCCCCTTGGGCTAGTGTCCGCCCTTGAAGAATTTTCATCTGTTCCGGGGCGCTCAATCTATGGTCAATTTCTACTGTTTCGCTTGGCCTTTCATTCGCATGATGGACCCGGAGGCGGCTCATGGCTTTGCCCTCAAGGGGCTGAAAATGGGTCTGGCGCCAAAGCCGCAGATTTTCAACGATCCGGTGCTTGAAACAGAACTTTGGGGGTTAAAGTTCAGAACGCCCATCGGCATGGCTGCCGGGTTCGATAAGAACGGAGATGTGCCCGATCAGCTTTTGCAACAGGGTTTCGGTTATGTGGAAGTGGGCAGCATTACACCGCGCCCTCAACCGGGAAATCCCCAACCGCGGATGTTCCGTCTGATTCCCGATGCGGGCGTCATCAACCGCATGGGCTTCAACAGTCTGGGCGCTCAAACTGTGGCGGCTCGTCTTGAACGCCGTTCAAAAAGTCAGAGATATCCTGGCGTTATCGGTATCAATCTGGGTAAGAATAAGGAAACCGAAGACGCGGCGGCCGATTATGTTCTGGGGGTTAAGGCGTTCGGCGGTTTTGCCGACTACATTGTCGTCAACGTTTCCTCGCCCAACACGCCGGGGCTGCGCGCCCTGCAGGGAAAGGCTGAGTTGCAGGACCTACTCGGCCGTACCCAGGAAGCCTTGAAGGAAACCAAGCCTGAGGGTACGCCCCCTCTCCTGCTCAAGATTGCTCCCGATCTGACCGACGATGATAAAAAAGATATCGCTGAGGTGGTTTTAGAATTAGGTATCGACGGGCTGATCGCCACCAATACGACCATTGAGCGGCCAGACTTTTTAAAGGGGAGTGACCGGGCCGAAACGGGCGGCCTTAGCGGGCAGCCGATTTTTGCGCCTTCGACCAAGGTGCTGGGTGAAATGTACCAACTGACCGATGGCAAAATTCCTCTGATCGGCGTGGGAGGGATTTCGAACGCCGAGCAAGCTTATGCCAAGATCAAGGCCGGGGCGTCGCTGCTTCAGCTCTATTCGGCGATGATTTACAAAGGGCCGCAGTTGGCTAACGACATTGCACGAGATCTGGCGGATTTAGTTAAGCGGGATGGCTTTTCCAATATTTCCCAAGCGGTCGGCATGGACTTCAAGGGGTAACATGATGAATGTCGCGTCATATCTGGCAAAAGCCGCCCGTATCTGGCCCGACAACACAGCTTTATCTCTGGGCAAAAAGGCCTTTGCCTCCTATCGAGAATTCGGTGCGCAAGTTGCGATTATGGCGGGGAGGCTGAGGGCAGGGCTCGAACCCGGCGACCGAGTGGCTGCGGTTATGACCAACCGGCCCGAATATCTGATTGCGCTTTATGCAATTTGGCACGCCGGTCTGACTGCCGTTCCGATCAATGCCAAGCTCCACCCCAAGGAATTTTCCTATATTCTCAAGCATAGTGCGGCTAAGCGTTGTCTAGTGTCCCCCGATCTTTCTGACAAAGTGGATTTCAGCGGAAAAATCGTCGTTGCAAGTCCTGAATGGCAGGCCCTGCTCGATGGCGACCCTGCTCCTATAGCCGAGACGATGGATGACGATGTGGCCTGGCTTTTCTATACCAGCGGCACCACAGGGCAACCCAAAGGGGCCATGCTCACCCATAAGAACATTCACGCCATGACACTCGGCTATTTCGCTGATGTGGATACGGTAAAGGCCGAAGACTGTATTCTTCACGCCGCACCTATTTCCCATGGATCGGGAATGTATAATTTCCCTCATGTGCTCAAAGGGGCCAATCAAGTGATCCCCGAGAGCGGCGGCTTTGACCCGGCAGAAATTTTCGACCTGATTCAGACCTATGAAGGGGTTGCCTTTTTCGCTGCGCCGACCATGGTCAAACGTCTGGTGGAAGCGCCGTTCGCCACTCATGCCGATACAGGAAACCTCAAAACCATTGTCTATGGCGGTGGCCCGATGTATGTGGCCGATCTTAAAAAAGCGATGGCGATACTCGGCCCCAAACTGGCGCAGATTTACGGTCAAGGCGAGAGCCCCATGACCATTACCGCTCTATCGAAAGACCTTCATCGAGCAAGCAATCATCCTCGCTATGACGAGCGTTTGGCCTCTGTCGGTGTGGCGCATAGTGTGGTCGAGGTGAGGGTGATGAATTCCGATGGAGAATCTCTTCCGGTTGGAGAGCCCGGCGAAGTTTGTGTGCGGGGTGAAACAGTGATGAAGGGATATTGGCGAAATCCCGAGGCGACGGCTGAAACCATTCGCCATGGTTGGCTCTTTACCGGCGACATGGGGTGCATGGATGAGGACGGTTTCCTGGTCCTGATGGATCGCTCAAAGGACATGATTATCAGTGGGGGAAGCAATATTTATCCCCGTGAAATTGAAGAGGTCTTACAGGCTCATCCGGGCGTGGCCGAAGTTTCCGTTGTTGGTAAGCCGCATGCCGATTGGGGCGAAGTGGTCGTTGCCTTCATTGTGGCAAATGGGAACGCTGAAGTGACCGAGCGGGAGTTGGATGCTCTTTGCTTGGAAAATATCGCTCGGTTTAAGCGGCCCAAGGAATACCGTTTCGTCGAGGCTTTGCCGAAGAATAATTACGGTAAAATTCTTAAAACCGAACTGCGAGAGCTGTTGAATTCTTGACGGGGGTCGTGGATGGAAAACCTCCTCACTGCTAATTTGCTCAAGCGTTGCTGACCACTTTGGAGCCATTAATGAAGCCCCTCTCTCTTTTGGGAATGATCGCGGTTTGTGCGGCTTTGGTTGTTTCTCCGGCCGCTGCCGATACGGATAAAGATTTGGATATGCTCTTCGCCAGTCCGCCTGCCGGTTGGGAAGTGGCGCTCAATGTCGGCGAGGAAGGCAGCCGCGTTACCGAATATGTGCCCAAGGGACAAAATAAGGATACTTGGGATGAAAAAATTACGATCCAGGTATTTGACGGGCTTACTGCCATCGACCCGCGTGAATTCACCGAGCGCATTCAGGAAGGGCGGCGAAAACTCTGCCCGGACCTTATGACTCACGAACCCAATAGTCGTGAGATCAATGGTTATAACGTGACGGTGGTTCGGGTTGAATGTCGGGACACAAACGTCGCCGATGCGCCTGAAGGGACGGAACTACGCAAGATTGAGTTTTTGATGATGAAGGTCATCATGGGTCGGCAAAACCTCTATATCATCCAAAGAGCTTGGCATGGGAATAAGCCTGGACCCGGATATCCTTTTTATTCGGAGACCGACGCAGCTAGTTGGAGCGCATTTTTCCGACAGACTGAGGTCTGCGCGCCCAATGACCCGGGGGCTTCTTGTGGCGCATTGGGGCTCTTGTCGCATGAGCAGGTCAATGCCTGGGCCATGAACCGCTACGGTGATGGAAAAGCTTCCTGCCCCTACTATGCCTCTTTGACGGTTAAACCTGAGATTTCAAAGCCCGTGGCGGCAGGGCGTATTGCCCCCGTGCGCCTTGGAATAAAAGAATTCGGAGCCAGGAATGAAGAGAGCCGACTGCTCGAAGCCATGGCCGGACTGGCGCAACAGAATGCCCCAATGACCCTGATCATCTCTTTAGACGATGAAGCTGTGGTCGATAAGAAAACCGACGGTCAAAAGGTGGAGGCCGATCTTGCCGCCATGGCCAAAAGCTTGGTCGAGAAAAAGGTCGATAAAGAGCGAATCGTTATTCGGCGTAACGCCAATTGCAAGTAGTTATACCAATAAGCTCATTTCTTAGATTCATTTTAAGTTTAGTGTTTCTCCTTATGGAAAAGTGGCTATATTGCGTCGCAACAAAAAAAGGTTTTGTGAGTTGAATAAACAGACCTTTTTGGGCCGTACGAAGCCGAGCAATAAGGCAGAGATGGCAGTGGGACTCTAGGAGGGACATTTCGTGGATAATATTCGAATCGCCACAAAGCTGTGGTTGATGGTCGGTGTTGCGTTTCTTGGCATCGTTGCCGTTGTTTTGCTCGGCCTTTTCAATATCGGCGGAGTAATGATGGAAGATCGGCGGACAATCACTAAGAATGTGGTGGAGGTCGCGGAGAGCATCGTTAAGGATTATGTCGAAAAATCGGAAAAAGGCGAAATGACTGCTGTGGAAGCGCAGCAAGCCGCGAAAGCCACTTTGAGTGCCGTCCGCTATGGCGATAATGACTATCTGTGGATTAACGACTTCAATGCCGTCGTTGTGATGCATCCGATCAAACCTGATTTGAATGGGAAAGACCTCTCGAGCCTTGAAGACTCCAACGGTAAGAAAATCTTCTCCGAATTTGCCCGTATCGCCAAAACAAAAGGCAGCGGGACGGTTGAATACCTCTGGCCTAAACCGGGCTTTAAAGAACCCGTTGAGAAAGTTTCCTACGTCAAAGCTGTCAACGAATGGGGCTGGGTTATCGGTTCCGGTATCTACGTCGATGATGTAACCAGCGAATTCTGGAAACAGGCTCAGATTTTCGGGGTTATCAGCTTAATCGTTCTTGCCATTGTGGCGGCTATTTCACGAATTGTCTCCAATGGTACAGCACGCCCGATAACCGGTCTTACCGAAGTTATGAAAGCGCTGGCGGGAGGCGATACCGCGGTTGATATTCCGGGAGCCCACCGAGGTGATGAAATAGGACACATGGCCGATGCCGTGAAGGTCTTTAAAGAGAATATGATTAAAGCCGAGCGTTTGGATTCTGAGCAGAAAGCCGAGCAGGCTAAGCAAATGCTCCGAGCCAAATCGCTGGAGCAACTTACCCAGTCGTTTGATGATGAAATTACGCTGATAATCGAAAACGTCAGTGGGGCGTCGATCCAACTGAATGGAACAGCCCAGTCCATGTCGCGGACGGCCGAAGGTACCAGTCAGCGGGCGGGTTCCGTCGCGGCGGCTTCGGAACAGGCTACGGCCAATGTTCAAACGGTCGCTAGTGCAGCTGAAGAGTTGTCAGCCTCAATCAGTGAAATCGCTCGGCAGGTTTCTCAATCCTCCGAAGTCGCTTCCGATGCCGTCGAACATGCCAAACTCACCGCGAGTACGGTTCAGGGACTGGTCGAGTCGGCGCAGAAAATTGGTGAAGTCGTTGCTCTGATCACCGATATTGCAGACCAGACCAATCTTCTCGCCTTGAATGCGACAATTGAAGCTGCTCGGGCCGGTGATGCGGGCAAGGGGTTTGCGGTGGTTGCGTCGGAGGTGAAAAATCTAGCTAATCAGACTTCCAGGGCAACTGATGAAATCGGGTCGCAGATCGCCGATATTCAAACGGCGACTCAGTCTTCGGCCAAGGTTATTGAAGAGATTGCCGAACGGATCAATCAGATCGATGAAATTGCTGCAGCAATTGCCGCTGCGGTGGAAGAGCAGGGGGCGGCGACCACTGAAATTGCGCGTAACGTGGAGCAGGCGGCTCAGGGAACTCAAGAGGTGTCGCGCAACGTTTCATCCGTTAATCAAGCGGCCAACGATACGGGCACGGCTGCACGCGAGGTGTTGGAGGCTTCACAGTCTTTGAGTGAGCAGAACGATGCCATAAAAGAAATTGTCAGGACCTTCCTGACGGGAGTCAAAGCGGCCTAGTTTTGCTTGAAACACAGAAATGGCGAAAGGCGGAGGGTTACTTCCGCCTTTTGTTGTCCAGGTAGGTGTCTGTTGCAATAACAACGGCGCGAATGTGACTCCTACCGTCTTTAATGACCGGGCGGGTTCGCAGCTCGATGGTTTTTGTGCCGTCGGCTTTCCAGTGGTATTGGCAGAGTTGGCCGTCTCTGCCCGATGCAGTGTTGCATTTATCGTAGGCGACGCGACCATAATACCGAGCGAAGTGGCGTAGAATATCTTCTTCGGTCAGAGTTTTGAAGGTTTTGTCGTACCGCACCCGATAGGCCTTTTCGCCTGAAAGCCATTTGTTGAATGTCACGATATGCTTTGCGCCGTCCAGAAAGAAGGTTCCGACAGTTTCGTGATGGGTGTTCATCCTTAGCGCCATATTGGGATAGAGGGCTTTGACTTCGTCTGGACTCATGCCGAAATGAATACGGTGTCGGGGAATGGCATCGGTGATCCGGTCGGGGATTACCTTCTCTTCAACTTCGCGCGTTTCCTTGGGGAAAAACAGAATCAGAGTTAAGGCAATTAGCCCGCTGGCGAGAATAAGGCCGAGCAATAACATCAACCCCGGAATATAGACTTTCCGAAGTTCGATCAGGCCCACCCGGTTGGTGGAGCCTGTTTTCTTGACGATTTTCACCGTATGGGTCGCCATGGCTCTGTGTTCAATCGATATTTAAGGCCTTAATCTCAAAAAGATTTTTGCCTAAATATCAGATATGCACAGTGATGGCTATCACTGCCTTAGGTTGTGACAAGACTGCCGATCAGCCTTCGGGTCACATTGAGTGCGACCTTGCGACGATAGTGGCTGGGCGTGAAGGTTGAGCGCATCGGCTGAATCTGGCGCTGTACCAACTTCTCAACAACCTTGAGGGTTTCATCATCCATAGGTTTGCCGAAAACATCTTCCAGACCTTCCAGGCGTACCGGTTTGGAGTTGGTGCCGGTCAGTCCGATCCTGAGATCGGCGATCTTTCCTTTGTCCATATTGACCGCTGCTGCGACGCCAACGAGAGGGAAGTCCACGCCGCCACGGACCCTGATTTTTTTGTAAGCCATGGCATATCCGTCAAGCGGTTCGATGATGACGGAAATCAATAATTCACCCGGCTCCAAAAGCAGGAAATTAGCTCCATCTTCCTGGTATAGCTCGGCTAGATCGATAGTTCTGTTTCCCGTTGGCGCAGCAATTTCTGCTATCGCGCCATGGATCAGCATGGTTGGTGCGAGATCGCCGCTGTAGGCCGCCCGGCAGGTATTCCCCGTCGGGGCGACGTGGCAAATTTCGCCCGCTTTTTTGAGACAATAATTGTTGGCGCTCCGCCACCATTCGCTTTGGTTATAATAGAGGCAACGAGTGTCGAGGCAGAGATTGCCGCCGACCGTGGCGACTTGACGGTGCGAAGCCCCGGCAATCTGTTCGGCTGCCTGAACAACGGCGGGAAAGTTTGCTGCCATGTGTTCATCACGGCAGAGTTCGACCAGTGTGGTCGAGGCGCCGATCCGTAGGCGGCCATCGCCGAGCACTTTAATGCCGCGCATCTCTTCGATGCCGGAAAGGTCGATGACGGCCATGGGGCTTTCAATGCCACGCCGGAGATTGGGCATGAAATCGGTACCACCGGCCATATAGCGAGCTTCATCTCGCTCAGCGTGGAGCGTAACGGCCTCTTTTGCATTTTTCGGCGTGAGAAGCTCGAAATCGGGAAGGGTATCCATCAGGCGGCTCCTTTTTTTGCGGCGGCGCGTTTGTCTTCCCGCTCTTTCTTGATCATAGCGTCCATTACCCGGTCCGGCGTTAAGGGTGTTTGGCTAAACCGAATGCCAATGGCGTCGTAAACGGCGTTGGCGACGGCAGCCGGCACACTCGCCAGTGCGCCTTCACTGGCTTCTTTCGCGCCAAAGGGCCCGTTGGGGTCGATGGTTTCGATGATCTTGGTTTCAATGTGGGGGCTCTCGACAATGGTCGGGACCCGATAGTCCAGCATATTAGCGCTCATCGGCAGGCCTTCGTTATAGCGGGTTTCCTCGCTGATCGCCTGCCCAAGTCCCATCCAGACCGCGCCCTGGACCTGGCCTTCGACGCTTAAGGGGTTGATGGCGAAACCGCAGTCGTGCGCAACCCAAATTTTCTCGACCTTGACGATGCCGGTGTCTTCATCGACCGAAACTTCGGCTACCGTGGCGGCATAAGAATAACCCGGAGTCGAGCCGACGGCCGCGCCGCGCTGTTTGCCCGTTCCCTGGAACTCCCGGGGAACCGTATAGGTCCCTTTAACTGTCAGGGTGCCCGTATCGACCAGGGCTTCGGCCACCACGTCGTTAAACGGGATGCCGGGGTCCTGAGTTGCGCCCAGAACACGGTACGATTCACCGAGACATTCCACTTCCTGAGGGGTGACGCCGAGCTTTCGTGCGGCTGCTTCGGTAAGGACCGATTTGAGGTTGTTGGCTGCGTCCATGGCGGCGTTCCCGACCATGACGGTGACCCGTGATGAATAGGAGCCATTGTCCTTGGGCGTAATGGCGCTGTCGTTGGCGACGACCCGCAAGCGGCCGTAATCGACCCCCAGCACATGGGCGACCGTTTGGGCGATGATGGTGCTTGAGCCCTGACCGATATCGGATGCGCCGGTTAAAATGGTGATGCCGCAGTCGAAATCGAGCTTGAGGTTGATGGTGGCGTGCGGTTCGCCGGTCCAGTGGACTGGTTTCCCTGCACCGCTGACAAAGTGAGAGCAGGCGATGCCGATGCCCCGACCGTTTTCCATTTTGCCGAACTTATCCGTCCAGCCTGAAGCCTCCTTGGCCCAGTCGATGCACTGAGGCAGGCCATAGGTGAGACCTTTGAAGCCGCTGGGGGTTTCAAAGCTGTTTTCCAGATAGTTGGCCGCCCGAATTTCCAAGGGGTCCATGCCGATGCCTTCGGCAGCGCGGTCAAGCAGGGATTCGAAGGCGAACCGGGCGTTGACCGTGCCGTGACCGCGCATCGCCCCACAGGCTGGAGTATTCGTATAGATACGGAAGCCGTGATATTCGATGTTGGGCAGATCGTAGATGGCGTTGAGCAGGGCTCCGGCGTAGAGGATGGTGATGATCCCATAGCCGCCGTAAGCGCCGCCTTTCTGCACCACTTCGCAGGAGCAGGCGGTGAGCGTGCCGTCTTTTTTGACCCCTAGTTTCATCTTGATGTCTGACTCGGGCCGACCGCGGTTGGTCAGGAAGGTTTCCTCGCGGGTTAGGGCGATCCGAACCTTGCCACCCGCCGCGCGGGCCAGTAGGCAGGCGATGATTTCAAAGTTAAGGGTTTCCGTCCGTGCGCCGAAACCGCCGCCGACGAAAGGCTTGATCACACGGATGCGCGAGGTGTCCATACCGAGTGTCTGGGCGAGCATGAGATGGACGTAGTAGGGCACCTGGGTGACCGACTGGAGGGTCATCTTGTCCCGCGCCACGTCGTATTCGGCCATTGCCGCATGGGGCTCGATATGAAGGTGGGTGACTTCTTCGCTGCGGAAAACATCTTCGACGATCAGGTCTGCTTCGGCGAAACCTTCTTCGACGTTACCAAACTCGTGGTGAACGTCGCGCTCCATATTGCCTTTGCGCTTTTCGTGCAAATCGACCGTGCCGGGGGCGCGCGAATCTTCCGGCGTGTAATAGGCCGGGTATTCCTCTACCTCCAGGGTGATCAGTTTCAGCGCCTGGCGAGCTATTTCATGGGTTTCTGCCGCCACGGCGGCTACGGCGTCGCCTTTGTAGCGAACCTTGCTTTTGGCCAGTGGGTACTCGTTTTCGGCGATGGGTAGGATGCCGAAGGGAGCCGGACAGTCGTCACCGGTGATGACGGCATGGACACCGGGGAGGGCGCGGGCTTTCTCGATATCGAGTGCGACGATTTCGCCATGGGCATAAGGGCTGCGCAGGATCATGCCGACCAAAGCGCCCGATGGATC
>CBDUMN010000114.1:0-9903 GCA_965368335.1 uncultured Rhodospirillales bacterium | reverse complement strand
CAACGCCACCAACGCCACGATCAGCGGCGGTAACCTGGAGAGCACCACCGGCGCGGTCGATCTCAACGTCACCGGGACCCTGACCAACGACGATCAACGGATCAGCGCCAAAACCACACTGGCCGCCGACGCCAACGACATCGTCAACAACGGCCAGATGAACGCTCAAGGGGCGCTCAATATCGCCGCGCTGAACAACCTGACCAACCGGGGCTTCATCTACTTCCCCGGCGACATCTCGATCTATGCCGCCAACACCTTGCTGAACGACGGCGGCGACATCCTGGCCGACGGCTCCATCACCCTGCAAGGCAACGCCGCCGGAGCCAACGCAGCCCTCGTCTCCAACCAGTCGGGATCTATCGAAGCACTCACCGGCGACATCACCATTAAGGCAAATACCCTCAAAAACGAGCGGAAAAACATCGCCTATACCACTACCGATGCCCCAGACGAGGGCGGATATGACACAAACATGTCCGCTTATAGCCATAATGAAAAACTTCAACTCCAATACAACTTCGGTCTCATTCAGGGCTACACTCGTCCCTTAAATTCCTGGATTGACACGAATGTCACCTGGATAAACAAAAGGGATCGCACAGGTTTCGTTACCTATGACCCATATGGTGATGTTCATGTAGCTTGGCTTTGGGAAAACAGTTACGCTGAACATACCCAACCTATGGAGCCGTCTCTTCGTTGGGCGACTCCTAATGGCGACGCAACCGAAACTGTTCAATACAAACGCGTCACCGGTGGCGATGCCGCCCCGACCATAGCCGCCGGGCGCAATATCTCTATTGAAGCTGCCGACACCATCAATACCGGTGGGCGCATCTCAGCTAACGGTGATCTGTCCATCGTTGGCACCAGTCTGACCAACACCGGATTCGACGAAGTCAAAGAAACAACGCGAACGGCAACAAAAGTCACAATTCAATATTATGACCAATGGGTTACAGGCTATGAACACGGATTTACCGTCCCCACCTGGTCGACCACCACCACCTCCTCCTCTGAAGTCACCTCAACCACCAACGCGGTGATCTCGGCGGGGGGCAATTTCCTTGGCTCGTTCACCGGGCGGGTGGACAACGTCTCCATCGTCGCGGGTGGCGAGCTTAAAGACATCAAGGAAGGAGCGAACTCGGCGCTCAAAAAGACCCTCGACTTCGGGGCCGTCGATCCCGAGCAACTGGCTGATGGTATCACCGTACCGACCAGCGAGAACGGCCTGTTCGTTCCGGCGCAAAATCCCGACAGCTCCTACCTGATCGAGACCAATCCAGCCTTCTCCGATATGGGCATCTTCATGGGGAGCGACTACTTCCTCGAGGCCGCCGGGATCGACAAAAACGCCGTCACCAAACGGCTGGGCGACGCTTTCTACGAGACCAAGCTGATCCGCGAAGAGATTTTCAGCCGCACCGGCAAGCGGTTCCTAGGCGACAACGTCACGTCGGACGCCGATCAGATGCAGACCCTGATGGATAGCGCCGTGGCGCAAAAGGACGGGCTGAACCTGTCCTTCGGCGTGGCGCTGACCCCCGATCAGGTGGCCGCGCTCACCGGCGATATGGTCTGGTGGGTCGACGTGGAAGTGGCCGGTCAGACCGTCTCGCGCCCGGTGCTCTATCTGGCCGACGCCACCCGGGCCGAACTGACGCCGTCCGGCGCCATCATCACCGCCAATGCAACCACGCTTGACGCCGAGACCGTGGCCAACTCCGGCGCGATCCTGGCCGACACCACGCTGACCGCCACCGTCACCGACAGCATCATCAACCGCTACGGCGATATCGCCGCCAAGGACGGCGTCACCCTGGTCGCCGCCAACGACATCACCAACACCGGCGGGCTGATCAAATCAGACGCCGGTGTCTCCCTCACCGCCACCAACGGATCGATCGTCAACCAGGCAGAGGTCAGGACTGAAACAAGACATTTCCTTAAAGGAGGTCGTTGGCGAGGCAACACGAGAGACAAAACCGGAATCACCCAAGGGATTGCCGCCCAGGGGCGCATCCAATCGGGTAGCAACCTGACCCTGGCCGCCGCCCAGGACATCACCAACCGGGCGGGCGCTTTCAAGGCCGCCAACGACATCGCCCTGACTGCGGCGGGCGACATCAATCTCGACGCCCAGGCGGCGCGCAAGGACTTCTTCACCCGCGAACGCATCGCCGCACCGGGAGACGGCACTCTCTACACCACAAAAGTAACCGGTGTGACCCGTACTGGCGGTACGGTCACAGCAGGCAACGACCTCTCCGTCGAAGCGGGTAAGAATCTCACCGTGGAAGGCAGCGCGCTCACCGCCGGAAACAATATCGCCCTCAACGCTGGCGAAAATCTCACTATCGCTTCAGCAACCACCAACGAAAAACGCGACTACAACGTCGGCGACAACGTTTATCTCGCCAAATCGAAGGAAACCGCCGCCAGCGTCTCGGCGGGCAACAACCTCACCGCGACGGCAGGCAATGGGCTCGCCGTCCAGGCCTCCAACCTGGAAGCGGCGGGCGACGTCGCGCTGACCGGCACGACCGGCGTCATCGTCGAAGCCAAGGCCGAAAGCTATCGCCTGGAACGCGGGGCCTATATTCGTGAAACCACCCATAAGGCGGCTGACCTGACTGCGGGCGGCGATGTCACGGTCAACGCCACATTGGGCAATGTGAATGTCCTGGGCTCAAACGTCAAAGGTCAAAACACGACCCTGAACGCCCTGGGGTCGGTCACCGTGGATAAGGTGCAAAACACCCGCGAGACCCGCACCTACGGCAAAAAGTACGCCACCGAAACCTACACATTGCGCAACAAAGGGGCCAAGGTCGAGGCCACCGACGACCTAACGCTCAACGCCACCCTGGGCAACATCACGGTGGATACATCGAGCCTCAAGTCGGGAAACGTCACCACGCTCAACGCCGCCACCGGCAAGGTTGAGCTACTCGCTTCCAAGGACGTGGACTACACCCGCACCTACGGCGCCAGCGACAACGGACTATTCATCACCACGGTCGACCGAGGCTCCTTTGATGAAACGGTCAAGCACACCACCATCGACGCGGGCGGCGGGCTGGTTATCAATACAGGCAACGGCATCACCGTCGACTACAAAGGCGGCGGCGGGGTCGATGGGGCCGTCGAGGCGCTGTCCAAACAACCCGGCCTAAGCTGGATGGCCGAAATCAAAAACCGCGACGACGTCACCTGGAACGCCGTCCAAGAAGCCCACCGGAGTTGGGACTTCAAGAGCCAGAGCCTCAACCCGGCAGCAGGCGCGGTGATCGCCATTGCGGTAGCCGTCGCCACCCAAGGCATGGGAGCGGAGCTATTCCTCAGCGCCTCGACGGTAGCGGAAGGCGGTACTCTGGTCGCTGTTACGAATGCCGGATTCACCGCCCTGGCCTCTTCCGCCGCCGTTTCTCTGGCCTCCAACAAAGGTGATCTAGGTGCTGTTTTAAAAGAAATGGGCTCCTCAGCAACCTTGCGGAGCCTTGCCACGTCAATGGTCAGCGCTGGTTTAGTTAAAGGAATCGGCACAGAACTGGGTGTCAATTTCAACCCGAAAGACATCGTAGATCGCATCCAACTGGCTGTTCTACAGGCCGGTGTAGGCACCCTGGTTGACGCTACCATCAGCGGACAAGATTTAGGGGACGCCGCCAAACGCCAAGTCACCAACGCTGCCGTTCAGGTCATCGGTGGGGAACTCTCAGAACAAATTGGCGCGGCAACTGATGGCAACACAGCTGCCCGCTACATACTCCACGCTGCTGTCGGTTGCGCATCGGGCGCAGCTCTTGGTGGCGATTGCGGTTCCGGGGCCGGAGGAGCCGTTATTGCTGAAGCCGTTGGAGATATTTATTTTAGTCCTGAGCGACAAGACGCTTTTGCTGCAGAGCTAGCTGCAGCAATTGACGATGAAAGCCTGACAGCTGAAACAGCCCACCAAATGATGGCAGATTGGGCCAGCCAAGGCGTCAATATGGCCCGACTGACCGCTGCCATAACAGTCGCGGCAATGGGCGGTGATCCCAACATTGCCAACACCACGGGAAGCACAGCTGTCAGCAATAATATCTGCGGATCAGGGGGCTGCGCCTTGTTTCTTACAGTCCTGGCCGCGGGCCTTGAACTTGTCGACCGAGGCTTGATGGCGAAGGACGCCTTTGAGCTTTCAAAGGCGGTTTACAACGGGGATGAAGATCGGGCAGCCGAGTTGGCTCGAGACCTTGCCATTGAGGGCAGCGTCGAAGCTCTCGGTGGCGCGATAGTTCCCGGAAGCACAATCGCCACTAAATTCATTCTGGCGCTTAAGAAAAGTGATGCTGATAGCAGCCTCGTCAATCTGGTTACCAAGAAATTTGGAGGAGACTTTAAGAGCCTTACCTACAAAGTTGGAAACTCAGATGGCGGGCCAGGTACATGGACAAGTGTTACCGAAAACATGACCGACGCCCAGAAAGCCTACCAGCAAAAAATCACTGGAGCGCCTGAAGGAACCGTTTACAACGTCCCAGACCCCAATGTACCGTCAGGTCAAACTAGTTTCGATGGCTTCAATCCGGAAACCAACACCCTAATCGACGCCAAATGCTGGAATTGTTGGCCCATCGACAAGGAATTCTCGACGGACGCTGTTGTGAAACAGGCATTGCGACAGCAGGAAATCGCCAAGGCAACAGGAAAAACAGTCGAATGGCATGTGCCGTCGAAGGAAACAGCGGATCGCCTATACGCTGCGTTTAAGACGACAGTCGACAAAACAAATAAGATTGACGCTTCAATAGTCAAAATTGTGGTAACGAAAGAGTAAAATCTCAAGCATGGAAAATGAGTTGGTCATTGGCGGTCCATGGATGGGTAAACCCATGATGCGGGCGAGTGAAATTCTGAAAATACAAAAGGAGTTTCTACTAAGGCTTGAGGAGATTTCTCCCTGGTCGCGCCCCTTTGATGTTTCGGGAACAACCCGCGATAAATCCAACCTCCCCATCGCCGTCGACCTGTCTGACTTCGATGATGTCATGCTTCGTGCATTGGATGACAAAGAGTTCCTTTTTCTCAATGAAGACAATCCAGAAAATAAGAGAATAACACCCAAGTCCCGATGCCATTTCGGATTTGAAGCTTCATTTTCTGATACTGTCCAAAGGGAAAGCGATATAACCCGAGTCACCGTGCATGTCGGGGGGGGAGGTAATGATGGAAGGGGTGCGGCCTCAGTCCGAGTGAAATCGTTTGAGCGTGGACAAGAAAATGAGCCCTGGTCCAAGCCAGATGTTGCTTTATCTATTTTTGAAATGATCTTAAACTTTGGCGACCCCTATTTTTGTAACCTGTACTCGACGGATTTTGATAATCAAATTACTCAATGGGGAATAGACCAGTATTACCTAGGCTGGCTTTCATTCACAAAAAACCTTAAAGTTCGCACAGCCCTTGAGGGCCATCCCAATGTCACCAACTACCGCGACGGCATTCTGATTAAATTGGGCGACAACATTTCAGTTTTCAAGGATACCACTGCCAAGACTACTGCCATTGAAATACGCGATGCCTTAAGGGCTGCCGGAGCCATCGACTGGATGGAAGGGGCAGAATTACATAATCCTTCTTGGTCATATGAAGAGTAAAAGATTATTCTTAAAACTATTGAGATTCGTAAGTTTTGAATTGGGTGTCACGCTCACCGCCGAGGACAAACTCGCAATCTTGACGGGAATTACGGTGACATATGTGGACGGCCCCTTTGATGCAAGGGTGATATTCGGGTCTGGCTTTGCTTGCGTGCAGTCATATGTCCGGCCTGTTTAGCGCGGTACTTTTGACCGCTGGCCCTGATGGTCTTCGCGAGCGCAGATCCTATCAGTACATCGGGCTTTAAGTTGCCCCTGTCACCGTAATTCTATCTTTCAAAAACGCCAAGCTACTGGCAGAGCTGCCTGAGGGGACTCTATACACCGCAAGCGACGTTGTCTCGGCAACCAAAATGCCGGATGGTAAGGTGGTGTGGTTGGAACTGAGGACCACGGATTCGGGACTATCCGACGTTCCAACAACGAAACATACAATATTGACAGCGAAACCTTTGATTTTCATTGTGCCAACTATGAGAAAAAAAGCTGGCACGATCAGTTTTTCGTTTGGCCCAAAAAGCCAATACCAATGGATTGGAGCCTATGGGTTCATCGCTTATCCGCGAATATTTCTTTTTTACAGGCTTGCTATATCGATAGAGAATATAATCGTTGGCAAAATGAAGATGATGTTTCTTGGTATGAGCATCATAACAAACCCCACGCCCACCTCTCCAAGAAAGATACCGGGCTCCCCCCCCCGCTCAACGACCCGATCATCGATATCTCGCATAATCTTAGCCGCCGGGTCATTCGAGGCCCCTACGTCGAAGCCGTAACCGCCGAGATGTGGCTCGGGAAAGGATTCTGGGAATTGACCGGCGCAGACCGGGATGCCGTCAAAAACTGCGATTTCTTGAAAACCGAAGAACAGCACTGGGCCCAACGGTTTTCCGGAGGTTTAGGAGGGAGTGCATATCTCTTGTTCCTCGTGTCGGGTTCCGAGGAACGGCGCGCGCTCCCCGGAAATTGCAAAAGCTCGACTGTCCCGGCCAACAAAAAAGCCGGCCGAACAAACGAAGTTTGAAATTCTGGTGGAGCGTTATCCGCTTATTGGGTTATCGGCGTACGGGGCGTCCCCCGGTGCCGGCCCTAACGGGCGCGTCCGGCATGAAAGAGCCCATGTGGGTTATGGTCAAAAACCGCCCGAGCTTTTTTCAAGCAAAAAGAACAATAAGTGAACATAGTATCAATGTCAAGAAATTAATCCTATTGCTTGGCGTGGGCTTCTGGACGAAGGTGTCCCTGATACAAGAGGGTAAATTCCCTGTTCCGTAGTTTAGGAAAACGGCGAGACGACACTGATTTTACTGGCGCACTAAAGCAGGGATTTTGGCATGACGCATTGTTTCCAAAATAATTCTCTGTAGTTTACTTGTGAAACAGGGAAAACACCGGAGACCATTTCGCTCCAGACTGCGCCCCCTGCCACTCTTTTTTGACTTGCTTATTGTTTAGCCCATGAAAACCGTTGTCTATCAGTCATTTCGGAGCGAGCAGGTCCCGCAGTGGGTGTCCCATTGTATGGAGAGCGTTTGGGCCTGGGCCAAAGAGCAGGGGTTTGATTACCGTTTTATCGGTGATGAGATTTTCGATCTGGCGCCGGGGTGGTATCGTGAAAAGGCCAGGAAACGCATTCCGGTGATGACCGATCTGGGGCGGTTGCTGCTGGCCCGCCAGTTTCTTGAGGAAGGCTACGAGCGGACGGTCTGGCTCGATGCCGATCTGTTGGTTTTCGATGCCGAAGGATTGGAAATCGATGTTGCCGATGAGTTCGCCTTCGGCCGTGAGGTTTGGGTGCAGAAGGACGGCAAGGGGCGTCTAAAGGCCTATCGAAACGTTCATAACGCCTTGTGTGTTTTTACTGCCGGAAACAGTTTTCTCGATTTCTACATTCACGCCTGCCTTTCCATCATCAGGCGTATGGAGGGCGAGATGGTGCCGCAGATTGTCGGGCCGAAGCTGCTGACATCGCTGCACAATACGGTGGGATTTCAATTGGTCGAAGAGGTGGGGATGATCAGCCCCTTGGTGCTTAGCGATCTGGTGAAAGGCGGTGGGGAAGCGCTCGACATTCTGCGTCAGGAGCAGCCAACTCTAAAAGCGGCCAACCTATCGGCGTCGCTTTCGGAAAAAGAGACGGATGGCGTTCCCGTGACGGAAGCCATGCTGGAGGCGGCTATCGACCGCCTCCAGGCATGCAACAGCTTTAAGCGGTAAACTCGTCGTAGGCTCTCAAGGCCTTGGCTGCATAAATGGTCGAGGGGCCGCCGCCCATATAGACCGCCATGCCGAGTGTCTCGGCAACCTCTTCACGGGTTGCGCCATGGCGGATTGCCGCCTTGACGTGAAAGGCGATGCAGCCGTCGCAACGGGCTGCGACGCCGATGCCGATGGCGACAAGTTCTTTGGTTTTCGGGTCCATGGCGCCGGGGGCGGTGGCGGCCTTGGCGATGGCGCTGAAACCGGCCATGGTGTCGGGGCAGGCGGCTCTCAATTCTTTGAGTTCGGCCGTCAGTTCTTTGGCGATATCGGGATAAGATTGGCTCATCGGTCCCTCCTGTGATTATTAGGTGGGGCTAATGTAAAGAAAGGGCGGCTTTTTACGAAACGTCGAATAGGTCTCGGGTTTAATGAATTTCGATGGTCCGGGTTTCGCTCCAGCTTTGCGTCGCTCCGTCGCCGGTTGGCCTTGAGAGTGTAAAGACGCCCTTATAGGTTCCTTCCGGCCAGAAGGGGCGGTTCTTTTTGCGGCCCGTATACATAAAGCGTCGGATTTTCGTGTTCGGCATAATGCTGTTGTGTTGGTGGATCAGCTCGCCGTCTGGAGCGGTAATCGTGATGCTAAACTCATCGCCTTTGTTGACGCCGAAAATATCGACCCAAAGAACGAGCGCAGGCGCGCGTTTGTCAAGTGGTGCGCCACGATAGAGGCCCTTTCGAACGGCGACAGGGTCGGGGGCTGTGCCTGCAAAGCCAATATTGTAAATCGCCGGACCATAAGGAAATCCTGCTAAAACCGTTTCCTCCCACAAGGGTTGAGCGTTCTTTCCGCACTCTCCCCCACCGATGCCGGAAAATGGATCAACCAACACTCTGTCTTTGCGAGCGGCGAAATGCAGGTGGGGAAACTCGGTCATCCCGGAGAGGCCGACCAATCCCAGCTTTTGGCCTGCTTCGACCCTTTGGCCTTTCATCACCAAAACGCTGGATCGTTTCATATGGCAATACTGAGTGCTCCAACCGTCTTCGTGGGCGATATAGACGCCGTTGCCGCATTCCTTCCCCTTGATGAGCGAAGGGTTTTTCAATTCTTTGCTCGAAATATCTTCCATATTGTTGCGGACGCCCTTAACGATACCGGCGGCAGCGGCCCTGACGGCGACTCCCATGTGCATGGCGCGAAGGTCCTGAAGGGCGAAGTCGGTCCCTTTGTGCCCATCAAGGGTATGGTTTCCGCAGCGGTAATCTTTTGCCGAGTTGGGGGTGGTGTCCTGATCCACATATTTGGCGATCCAGCAACTTTCACCGGGAACGCAGTCAAGCGGGAGTTGCAGAACGGGGGTATCGGCCAGGGCGGTTGCCGGGCCGAGAAGCAGGCTTATGAAAAGGGTAAGAAGACATCTCATGGGCGGCAGTCTAGCAAGACCGATGGACGATTAAAACAGTCCGGGTCTTGACCCGACGCCGTCAAACCTTAGATTGGCCCCAAGATTTTCTAGTTTGCTTTTTGAAAGGATTTCCCATGTCGGAAATGGTTACGGCATCGCACATTTTGTTGATGTATGCGGGCTCCATGCGCTCCACGGCTTTGCGCTCGAAAGAAGAAGCGCAGACGCTGATTGCCGATTTGAAAGAAAAGGTGGCTGCCGGTGAGGATTTTGCCGATCTGGCCCGTCAGCATTCGGACTGTCCCTCTGGGGCGGAAGGCGGCAATCTGGGGCCGTTCCAACGCGGTATGATGGTGCCAGAGTTCGACAAAGCGGCGTTTGAATTGGAAGTGGGTACGGTTAGCGATGTGGTCGAAACCGACTTCGGCTATCACCTGATCTATCGTTCCGCCTAGGGTCAGGACCCATTAATTTGATCCATTCTGCGTTCCGCACCTTTGCGCCGGGAGGGTTCATTCTATTTAACCGAGGATCAGCGTCGAAAGGTCTTGAAAGGGAATCACCCTTCCTGCGCCCTCTCTCCTTGCCCTCGGCTAAATCGAATGAACAGAATTGCATCAGATTAATGAGTCCTGACCCTA
>CBDUMN010000113.1:0-10143 GCA_965368335.1 uncultured Rhodospirillales bacterium | reverse complement strand
GACAGCGCAGATTTCAAAACCATCACCCCATGAAAAATACAGTTGCCGGGTTCTCACGCTGTGAGCCGCGGAATGACGAAGAAAAAGGCCGGACGTTTCCATCCGGCCTTTTGGGGATTGAAAGCGGTTAAGCCTAGTTGCCTTCGATTTCGGGCGAACCTCTGAGCGCTACGGCGCGGCTTTGAAGTTTGCTCGAAAAGGCCAGCATCAACTGAAGCGCTTGCTGGGTTTCGGGCTTGCTGAGCATGCCGATGGTGGTCATCAAGCCGCCGCTGGTTGGTTTTTCGGCGGTTTCGTCAATGGCTTCTTCCATGGCGCGTCGGGCGTTGTGGGCCAGGGTCGCCAGCTCTTCGGTCGCCAGATTGGTCGCCATGTGTTCGACGAAGACGAACAGGCGATCAACCATGGAGTCCGTCATGGCCGATTTAGCGCCATGAATGAGCTCAAGCAGGCTGAACAGGGTTTCCAGCGCGCCCACCCGGTGCAGGTCGGTCAGCCGGTCCATGGCGTACATCAGCGCATCGCGCGTGTCCTCGTCGTTCAGCTTGTCGACCACTTCCATGGCGTTGGCGCCGGTGTTGGTCAGCCGCTCGACCATGGAATCGGTCAGCGCTTCGGTGACGGCCTTAGCGAGCCTTTCGGCGTCGTTGGGCATCTCGTTGGTGAGGGGCGTGGTTTCACTCATATTTCCACCCCTCCTTACAACAGGCCTTTGGCCGACAACCAATAGAGACGGTTATAGGCGAGTTTGAACCAGTGGATCATCTGCGAGGGCGGTCCGGGGTTGGGCGGGGTGGTGTAGTTGAACCACACGTAAGTGCCCGTATCCATGCCGGTCTCAACAAAGCAGAAGACCTTACCGTCGTAGTTGCGCGCCCAACGGCCTTCCTGAACCAGAGAGACCAGGTTGTCGATCACCGTATCGGCCTCGAAGTGCGCCGTAGAACCGGCCTTCGAGATGGGAATGTTAGTGGTGTCGCCGACCAGGAAGATGTTTTTCTTCTCGGTGTGGAGGAGAGTTTCCTTGTCGGTATCGGCCCAACCGCCCTTGCCGAGGCCCGAATCATCAACCACCTGAGCGCCGGAGTGTGGCGGAACGGTGATCAGTAGATCGTAATCGAGCGTATCGCCTTCTTCCGAGTGGATCTGTTTCTTCTCGGGGTCCACTTCGCGGGTGTTGAAGAACGTCTCGTATTTGATCCCGAGCCTTTCCATTTCCGGCTTGGCCCAGTGGGCGACCGGTTCGAGCGCGTGAAGACGCCCGATGGGGTAGGTGTAGGTGATTTCGGTTTTGTCGCCGAGGCCTTTTTCCTTCATGTATTCGTGCAGCATGAAGGTGATTTCCAAAGGCGCGACCGGGCATTTGTGCGGCGCGTTGACGTTGACGACGATCTTGCCGCCTTCGAATTTGTCCAGCGCGTCGCGCATTTTGCGGGCGCCGTCCAGGTCGTAGAACCAATGGGCGCCTTCGGCCATGCCGGGGATGTTCTGCGGCTTGATTTCGGAGCCGGTGGCGACCACGCAGTAGTCGAAAGGAAATTCCTTGCCGGACTCGGTGATCACCACGTTGTTGTCCGTGTCGATTTTGACGGCCGGATCGATGAAGTAGGGGACCCGGCGGTCCAGCACTTTACGCTGGTCGCGGAACAATTCCTGTTCGCGGAATTTGCCGAACGGCACATAGAGCAGGCCCGGCTGATACATATGTTTGTCGCTGGTGCCGATCATGGTGATCGAGACGCTGCCGTTGCGCAGTTCGTTGCCCAACTGGCGGCAGATGCCATTAGCGACAATGGTGCCGGCGAGTCCGCCGCCGACGATGACGATATTTTTTCCCATAGTGTAGGTTCTCCTCCCTGTAGAAACCCGAAAGTTTGGCAGTGATAAAGGACGGGCCGTTGGCCGGCTCTTTGCGCCCTGAATAAAGGCGCTCACCCAAGAGGGTGAGCGTTTCAGCTGTATTACTTGGCTTTTTTAACGATCAGGCTTGCGTAGCCGTCGTGATCGATAATTTCGACCATGTCGTGTCCGACCTTTTTGACCCAGGCCGGAATGTCGTCGATTGAACCCTTGTCGGCCGACAAAACTTCGATTTCGTCGCCGATATCAGCCAGCTTAATGGCTGCGATCAGTTCCATCAGGGGGCCGGGGCAGAAAGCGCCGCGAGCGTCGATGGTCTGGCGTTCACTCATATTGTTCGTCCTCTAATTCATAGTTTCCGGAATGCAGGTTTGTGGGGGGACAGCAGGGCCCCGCATTCGTTCCATCCCTGTCGTGAAAAGGCGTTTTTGTTTTTATTTAAAAGGCCCTACCCATAAGGGTGGGGCCGACCTTATTCACGGGTGTCCGCTACATATAAGAAAAATATAAATTAGAAAACGCCATTGTGCCAGATTAATTTTACACAATAAGGATGCTTTTTTGTTTGTGTGTAGCTTTTTCCTGCAATCCCAATGGTTTGTGGTAAAACCAAAATGCTTTGATTCAAAACCAAGAGGTCGTCGTGCGGCGGAGAATACGAGTTGGCGGGATTGTCCAGGGGGTTGGCTTTAGGCCCTTCGTGCATGGGTTGGCCCATCGACTGGCCGTGACCGGTTGGGTTCGGAACGACGGTCGCGGGGTGCTGATTGAAGTTCAGGGCGAGGACGACGCACTGGATCTTTTTACGGCTGCCTTACAAGCCGAAGCGCCGCCGCTCGCCAAGATCGAAGGGGTGGCTGTCGACGACATTGCCGAGGTGGCGGGTGAGCAGGGCTTCGTTATCGACCTGTCTCAAGGCGGTGAGGTGCTGACGGCCATTGGGCCCGATACGGCGGTTTGCGACGATTGTTTGGCCGATATTCTCGATCCGCAAAACCGCCGCGCCGGATATCCCTTCGTCACCTGCACCCACTGCGGGCCACGCTACACCATCACCGCCAAACTCCCTTACGACCGGTCTAACACATCGATGGCGGGGTTTGCCCTGTGTTCCGATTGTCAGGCCGAATACGACGACCCGGCGGACCGGCGGTTCCATGCCCAGCCCAATGCATGCTCGGTTTGCGGGCCGCGGATGTCCATGGAAACGGCTGAAATCGTCGGGCGGTTAAAAGCCGGAGAGGTGTTGGCGATCAAAGGACTCGGCGGTTTTCATCTGGCTTGCGACGCTCACAACGGGGAGGCTGTCGCCATGCTGCGTGGGCGCAAGGATCGGGAGGAAAAGCCTTTTGCCGTGATGGTGGCCGATCTTCAAAAGGTCAAGGGACTTGTCGAGATGGGCGAGGCGGAAGAAGCCTTGCTCACGGGGCGGGAGCGGCCCATTGTCCTGATGCGTAAAAAGTCTGGAAACGGCTTGGTTGAAGGGATTGCGCCGGGGCTGCAATGGCTTGGCGTCATGTTGCCTTATACGCCGCTGCATCATCTGATTTTTGCCGAAGCGCCGGAGATGGCCTTGGTCATGACATCGGCCAATCCGGGGGGCGAGCCGTTGGTCATTGCCAACGACGAGGCGCGTCAAAGGCTGGAGGGGATTGCCGATGCGATTGCCGATCATGACCGGGATATTTTGGTCCGCACCGATGATTCGGTCGTCCGGGTGATCGATGGCGCGCCGACCTTTATCCGGCGGGCGCGCGGCTATGTTCCCGTCGCCATCAAGCTGCCTCGCTCTGCGCCGCCCATTCTCGCGGTTGGCGGACATCTCAAAAACACCATCTGCGTGACGCGCGGCGATCAGGCCTTTCTGTCGCAGCATATCGGCGATTTGGACACGCCAAAGGGGCTGCTGTTTTTCGAAGAAACGGTGGCGCATCTCCTGAGTATTCTCGAGGTTGAGCCTGAGCTGGTCGCCCACGATCTGCATCCCGATTTTCACGCCACCCGCTTCGCCCAGACCATGGGCAAGGAGACGGTTCCGGTTCAGCATCATCATGCGCATGGTGCGGCTGTTATGGCTGAGCGGGGCTTGGAAGAGCCGGTGCTGGCGCTCTGTCTGGATGGTTTCGGGCTTGGCGGCGATGGCGGGGCCTGGGGCGGCGAGTTGCTGCGGATCGACCCGCAGGGCTATGAGCGACTGGGGCATCTCTCGCCGCTCAAGCAGCCGGGGGGCGACTTGGCGGCCCGTGAGCCCTGGCGTATGGGAGCTGCTGCGCTCCATGCCATGGGGAAGGGGGATGAAATTGATAGAAAATACAATCAATTTAATGAGTCACGACTCATTGCTAAGATTATGGATAAGGAGTTGAATAGTCCCGAGACGAGTAGTTGTGGACGCCTTTTCGACGCCGCCTGCGGCCTTTTGGGGGTGAAGCCCAAGGCCAGTTTCGAGGGGCAGGCCCCCATGTTGGTGGAAGGTATGGTTACCGATCCCAAGGTTGTCGATGAAGGGTGGGAGATCGAGGCAGGCGTTCTTTCGCTCATGCCAACCCTGGCGGCGCTGGTCGATTGTCAAGAAAGGGAGGGCGCTAATTTATTTCATGGAACCTTGGTTGCCGCCCTGGCTGATTGGGTCGTGCGAGCGTCCAGCGAAACCGGCATAAAGACGGTTGTCTTGAGTGGTGGTTGCTTCCTCAATGCGGTCCTTGTCGAAGGAGTGCTTTCGGCCTTACGGGAGAGCGGCGTGGCGGCGGTTATTCCAAGGCAAGCGCCGCCCAACGATGGCGGCCTCAGCCTCGGGCAGGCCTGGGTTGCCGCCATGGCGATGAAGAATTGAGGTTGAAGGCGATGAATTCATTGTCCGGTAAGGTCTTTGCGGGTATGAGAAAGGCATGATTGAGCGTTTGTCGAAAATTCTATCCTTGGCTTTGGCGGTTTCGGCTCTGGCGGCCTGTACCGATACCCAACCCTATGTCTGGGGAACGACGGTGCTGAAAACCGTGACGGTCGCCAACAAGGAAACCTTCATTCCCGCCACGGTCATGGTTTGTTACAACGCCGAATGGCACGATCCCAAGGTGGTGACCTATATGGCGCGGAAGGAATGCGCCAAAACCGGTCGTAAGGCGAAGCTGTTGAAGCAGGATGTCCTGGCTTGCCCGGTGATGCTTCCGGCCCGCGCTCATTTCGAATGCATTGGCGAGCCGGTGATCGCCAAGCCTGCGCCGCGCAAAAGCGTCGTTCAACCGGCCCAAGAGCCGGGACCGGAAATCATCGAACCGGTTGAGCCGCCCCAACTGCCGGAACACCTGCGGCAGTAGAAGGGCGTCTTTTCGCTCACCAATATTTCATCGCATCCTTGAAAATCGATTCCAGGTCGTTGCGGCTGACCGGGCGTGGGGCGTTGGTTAGCAGGCGCTGCTGGGCGCTTGCTCCTTCGGCCAGAGCCGAAACGTCGCCCATGTCGTAGCCCACGTCGCCGACGCCGTTGGGGAAGTCTGTGGCTTTCATCATCTCAATCAGTCGGTCGGCCAGTAGATCGCCGCCCTTGGCGATATCGGTTTCCTCGACCTCCGCGCCGAGCGCGTGCGCCGCTTCCCAGTGGCGTTGCGGATTGGCTGGGCCGGTGAACCTAAAGGCGGCAGGCGCGTTGACCGTAACCGAAATGCCGTGAGGCACCTGGGGTTTGGTGTCGGGATAATCTTTGGCGAAATAGCTGTGTTTCAGTCCTGCCACCGCATAAGACATGGCGTGGGGAATATGAACGCCTGAGTTGCCGAAGGCGACGCCTGCCATGGTGGCGGCGAACATCAGGGCGTGGCGGGCTTCATGATCTTCGGCGTCCTGAACCGCACGGACCAGATATTTGCCGCCCAGCTCAATCGCCAGCAGGCTTCCGTGATCGCTATAGGGGTTGGCGCCCTGGCTCATCGGGCGTTTCGCCGGGCTGTCCGGTGCGTCGCGCAGGGTGAAAGGGCGGGCGGTGTAGGACTCTATGGCGTGGGTCAGCACGTCGAAGCCGGTCGAAGCCACTACATTGGCGGGCATGGTGTGAGTAACCACCGGGTCGATCAGGGCCAGTGAAGGGCGCAGGTAGCTGTGGGCGATACCGCTTTTGATCTTGAGAGACTGGATATCGCAGATGGTGATGCCCGTGCATTCCGAACCGGTGCCTGAGGTGGTCGGGCAGGCGATATGGGGCATTAAAGGCCCGGGGACCGGCTGGGCCGCGCCGACGGGAGCGTTAACGTAGGTCAGAAAATCAGCCGGGTGGGTGGCGAACAGGTTGGCCGCCTTGGCTGTGTCGATAACCGATCCGCCACCGACCGAAACCAAGCCGTCAAACCCGCCATCCTTGACGAAGGCGGCGGCGTTCATGAAAGAGGTGTCGGTGGGCTCCACTTCCGTTTGCTGATAGATCGCAACGTCGAGTCCCGCTGTTTCTAGGGATTTTTTGGCGATTTCGATAGCCGGGAGGGTGGCGAGCGTGGGGTCAGTGAACAAGGCGACCCTGCTCATGCCCAGCCTTTTGGCGTCCTGTCCCAGTTCGCCCAGGGCTCCTTCGCCGTATTTGATGGTCGGCACCTCAATGGTGAAGATCGATTCCTTGCCGGGGGTCGCGGTGTAAAGTCCGTCGCTGCCCATGTGTCTGCCTCCAGTTGCCTCTTGTCTTGTTTGAAGCATGATCACGGTTTCAGGGGCGGGGGGCAACGTTCAAAAGATGATGGCTGTCATTTTGTCGTCCGCTATCCGGTTGTTAGGAATTCCTCAACGGCTTTCTGTCACGCTGCTAAAAGAGATAAGGTGCGTTTTTCTGGAATTGCCGTTCCGGAACGACAATGTTTGTTAGACGGAAATATCAGTCCCGCTGCAAGGGGAGGTTCGAATGAAAAAAGCTCTTTTGCTCACAGCCTGTTTGGCGGTTGCCGCTTGCGGTCAAATGTCTCAGCGGGATCAGCTTTACGGCGGTGGCGGCGCTTTGATCGGTGGCTTGATCGGTTATTCCTTCGGCGGTGGCTGGGGGAGTTATCTAATGGCTGGCCTCGGTGCGGCTGTTGGCGGGATGACGGGGCTAACCATCGCTCGAAACCTGGATACCGAAGATCACTCTTTTTTCAATCGAAGTGGATCGGAAACCCTGTCTTTTGCGCCGGTCGGACAGACCAACAGTTGGGCCAACCCGCAGAATGGCCATAACGGCACCTTCACCCCCAACCGGGCCTTTACCTCCAATACGGGGCAAAACTGCAAAGAGTTCACGGCGACGGTCAATGGTCGTGAAGGTTTCGTCATGGAGCGCCTGACCGCTTGTCGACAGTCCGATGGAACCTGGCAGGTGGTTGGAGCCTAAGCGCAACTTTTTGAATTTTCGAGGTCCTGCTGTGGTTGGCTATATCGTCGTTGTTTTGGCGATCTATCTCGGCATTGCGGGGCTTCTGTTCGTTTTTCAGCGCAATCTTCTCTATTTTCCCGATGGGCATAGACCTTCGCCGGTCGCTGTCGGCGTGAGCGAGATGGAAGAGGTCGGCTTCACGACAGATGATGGATTGGAGCTGTTTTCCTGGTACGCTCCAGCCCCCGAAGGGCGGCCGACCCTGGTGTTTTTCCACGGCAATGCGGGAAATCTGGCTTCGCGGGCCTTTAAGGCGAAAGCCTTTATGAGGGCCGGTGTCGGCGTCATGCTGGTTGAATACCGCGGTTATGGTGGCAACCCCGGTAAGCCGACCGAACAAGGGCTTTATATGGATGCCCGCGCCGCTCTTAAGTTTTTGGAGGGGCGGGGCGTTTCTCCCCAAGATATCATTCTTTACGGTGAATCCCTCGGATCCGGCGTCGCCGTCCAGATGGCCTCTGAGGTGAAAGTTGCGGGGCTGGTATTGGAAACGCCTTATACGTCTATGCCGGATGTCGCCGGGCATCATTATTTTTGGCTGCCGGTTCAATGGCTTGTCCGCGACCGCTATGAATCGAAAAACAAAATCGCTTCCATTTCAACTCCCTTGCTGGTGCTGCATGGCTCGGAGGATAAGACTGTTCCTCCTAAGTTTGGGAAGGCGCTATACAATCTGGCGGTAGAGCCTAAAACCCTGGAAATCTTCGAAGGTGGGGCGCACAACGACCTCTATGATTTCAGGGCTGCGGATACGGTCTTGCGATTTATTGAGTAAATAATGCGGGCGGCTACCCGAAAAACCTAAACAAATCCCTACTTTTATTGATTTTGTTCCCGTTTTGGGCTATTCTCGATAGTGGAGGATTGTAGGTAAATGCCTGTACCCATTGTTCCAAAACCGGTGACAAACACCAGCGCCCACGCGATCAATGCGACGCGCCTGCCCGTTGGCACGCGCAACGTATCGACCTCGGCGTCCGGTCCGTTGTCGGAGCCGCTGCCAACCTATGCGGCGGAACGGGAAGACTACGGCCTCCCCTATAACGTTTATGAAGAGCCTCCCTCCAGACGCCAAGGTCAGCAGGGGCAGTCGCAGCCTAAACTCAATTTTGGCTCCGCCGCCGAATTCGCGCTGACTTTCGAAGGGCAGGATGCGGTCGGTCCTCTCGGTACGCCGACTGAAGGAACGGGTGAGTTTTCGTTGCGCGCCCTGGTCGCCTCGGGCGTCTACAGCCGCAACGCAAACACTGGCGTTCCGGTTGAAGGCGTGACCCCGCCAGGCAGCGAATTGAACATCGAGCTTTGAGGCAGGACTTTTTCGACATGGCTGTGACCGATGTCACGGTCTTTTCTGTCATCTGTCCATAAAGTGAGGGAGGAAACAGGTTCGAGAGATGACGGCAATTAACGCACTTTCAACGGCAGTGAGCGGCTTGCTGGTCAACACCAGTAAGGTCGCTGCGTCCGCCGATAACATCGCCAATGTTCATAGCCAGGGGTATGGGCGGGTCGAGGTTCATGCCAAGAGCATTCCGCCTCAGCATGGTGGCGGCGTAACCGGCGTTATCTCCCGTGAAACCGTGCAGGATATTGTGCAGGCAAATCAAGGCGCGCAAACCCCGGGCGTTGATGTAGCCGCCGAGTTCACCAATCTCATTCAAGCCAAAACGGCTTATTCGGCCAATCTCAAAACCCTTGAAGCTGCCGAAGAGATTATACGTGAAACCGTCGATCTGGTCGGTTAATCCTTTAACGCGTCGAGCAGGGCGTCGATAGGCAGCCGCAGACAGTCGTGGCGGCTTTTGTGATGCCGGGCCAGAGAAAAAATCGCCAGATGCGGGTTTTGCTCCACATGACCGGCTAATAGATTTTCCAGGCTTTGTTTAAAGGCCTCAACGTCTTTGCGCTTTTTCCCCTCGGTCCGTTGACTGACCAGAGCCGCCGAAGCCTTGCAAAGAGCGCAGCCTTTGACAGTATGGGCAACGGTTTCCAGAGTTTCTCCATCTTCGCCTTTTCGGACCTCCATGGTCACCCGATCCCCGCAAAGCGGATTGTCACGGGTTGCCGCTGTGTCGGAGGTCTCCAGAGGACCGGCATGGTTGTCGTCCTTCGCCAAATCCATGATCGCTTGTTGATAAAGCGCCTCGCTCACTTGAGAATCTCCGCAGCCCGCCCAAGACCGCGTAAGAGGGCATGAATGTCCGTTCGGTCGTTATAGGGGGCGAAACTGATGCGGGTTGTGCCCTGAATGTCGAAATAATCCATCAGGGGCTGGGCGCAATGATGCCCGCCACGCGCCGCAACATGGTGACTATCGAGGATTTGGCAAATATCGTGGGGGTGAGCGCCTTCCATGGTGAAGGAGATCACCGGGAGGCGATTGCGTAGATCGACGGGGCCGATAATGCCGATACCGGGCATGGCTTCAAGCTCGGTGAGGGTTTCAGACATCAAGGCCTTGTAGTGATCTTCCAGTGCAATGGGATTGAGCTCCCTAATCCAGCGGAGGCTCTCAGCCATGCCGATAGCCTGGGCGATGGGCGGAGTGCCCGCTTCGAAGCGCTCGGGTGGTGGGGCGAAGGTGGCTTTCTCGAGGGTGACACGAGCGATCATCCCACCGCCGCCTTTGTGGGGCGGTAGTGCTTCAAGCAAGTCTTTGCGGCCCCAGAGAATGCCGATGCCTGTCGGGCCAAAGCATTTGTGACCGGAGAAGGCGTAGAAATCGACGCCGAGGGACTGTACGTCAAGAGGACCGTGAGGGGCCATCTGTGCGCCATCGACCAGAACCTTGGCACCCATAGCGCGGGCGGCGGTGATCAAAGGTGCGATATCGGTGATTGCTCCGGTGACGTTGGAGGCGTGGGTAATGGCGATGAGCTTGCAGCGTTCGGTAA
>CBDUMN010000112.1:0-10262 GCA_965368335.1 uncultured Rhodospirillales bacterium | reverse complement strand
CCCTGCAACCAATTGTTATTTTCCGTCGTCAGCCCAAATTTTCACCACGGGCCCCAAAGACACAACTTAGGTTTGCGGTTTCCGCCAGAAGGCAAACATGGAAGCAACACCCTCCTGACCCACGATCTGGTGCAGAATTCCGGCTCCGACATGAATGCCAAGGTAGGTCCACATCACAGGACCAAAGGCTTCATGAACTTCTTTAACGTCATGCAGCCAGCCAACCATCCGCTGTCCCGGCTCGGCATAGATCAGGATGATCAGGCCGGTCGCGCCCAACAGGGTCGCCGCCAGAAGCCCCAGCCCCTGCACAGCCCCGGCCAAGGGCGAGGGGGTATCGGTTTCGGGAAGGCTCATCTTTGTCAGGTGCTTTACATGGTTGACCGCATCGGCCTTAAGGGCTCCGAGGCGTTTCCCCGAAAACCAGGGGAAGAGGTGACCAATTGGAGCGACGCCCTGACGGACCAGCGACCAGACCCAGTGGGCGACCAGCACACCGAGTAGCGCGACGCCAAGAATTTCGTGAATTTCAAAAAATACATTCGCTTCGCGGCCGGGCTTTGGATGAACCATCACCAGGGTCATAAACATCTGGGCCGTAATCCCGAAGGCGATGAAAAGATGGAAGAAGCGTGTAAGGCGATCATATTGCATTGTCTGTCCCCTTGAAAAAACTTGCCTGTCGCTCCGGGCGGCGCCTTACGAGCGCCGCCCGGATTTCGACCTATTTAGCTTGACCGGCTTTACGGTCCGGCCAGACGCTACCTTTAATCGGGTCGATCATCAGCTTCAGCGAACGTCCCGTTTCGTCGATCACCTTGGCTTCGTAGTACCCCTTTTCCAACTCGACGGAATGGATCGCTTTGTAGCCCTGACTTTCAATGATTTCCCATACCTTGTCGATTGGCATCGCATTTGCCCCAAAGGCGGCTTTGTCGGATGCGCGGTTGTCGGACTTGGACGAGAACCACCGCGGGGATTTCTTTTTCGTAACTTTCAGCGCGCCCGTCACCGGATCCACCAGAACCTTTAAGCGGGCTCCATCCTTATCGTAAACCTTGGCCTCATAGAGACCGTCTTCGAATTCGACCTCGCGAATCTGGGTGTAGCCTGCCGACCGCAGAGCCTCGACGGCGCTCTGGAACGACTGCGCGTCTGCAGCGTTTCTCATAGGTGTATTGGTCGAAGAAAGAGCCTGACCGCTCACGGCGGCAAGAGCTAAGGAAGCGATGACGGTGTTGCGAATAATCGGTTTCATGTCTGTTCTCCTAAAAACGTTCAATGTTTTGCGTCTGCATGGATGTGCCTCTTAATCGGCACGTTACTCATGCGGAGAACCTTATCCTCCGATGCCTGTCGCCACACTGAACGGCGATTTAAGCTGGCGTTCAGCTTCAGAAGGGTATTCTAAAACCCGTTTTTTGCTTAGGATTACCCGCATTATGTTTAAACTCATCCGCCCAGCACTCGCCCTTCTTATCCTTGGCCCGCTTGCCCTCATCCCTTTTGCCCGGGCCGACGACGATCACCGGATCGCTCGGGAATTGCTGAAAGCGGGTGAAATCGTTTCTTTAGAGAGGCTGCTTGAGGAAGTAAAATCCAGTTATCCCGGACACATCCTCAAAATTAAGCTCGATGACGATGACGATGCGGAAACCGGATGGGTTTACGAAACCAAAATTCTGCGTGACGACGGTGTCGTCGTCAAAATCGAATACGACGCCAAGAGCCTGAAGGTTCTTGAGGTCGAGGAAGGAAAGAAAAAACATCGTAAGAAAAAAGACCGTGGAAGTCGTTAATGAGAATTCTTGTCGTTGAAGACGATCCCGATATCGCCCGGCAGGTGGAAGCCGCTCTGCGGGATGCCGGTTTCGCCGTCGATCTGGCCTTCGATGGAGAAGAAGGCCATTTCCTGGGCGATACGGAGCCATACGACGCTGTGGTGCTCGATCTCGGCCTGCCTGAAATGGGCGGTCTGCGGGTCCTCGAACAATGGCGGCGCGACGGGAAGGACATGCCCGTCCTCATACTTTCAGCCCGCGACACCTGGCGGGAAAAGGTGGCTGGTCTGAGGACCGGAGCCGACGATTATCTCGCCAAGCCGTTTGAGATAGAGGAACTGATAGCCCGCATCGAAGCGCTGGTGCGCCGGGGCGCAGGACACGGAACCCCCATCCTTGAATGCGGCTCCATCCGTCTCGACACCACCCGGCAAAAGGCTTTTGTCGGCAATAAACCTCTGTCCCTGACCTCCATGGAGTATCGTCTCCTATCCTATTTCATACACCACCCCGAAACGGTGATTTCAAAAACCGAGTTGAGCGAACATATCTACGAATACGACGCGGACCGCGATTCCAATATCATCGAGGTCATGGTCAACCGTTTGCGCAACAAGGTCGGCGCAAACGCCATTCGAACCTACCGCGGCCGCGGCTATCAATTGACAGCCGAGAGCGATGACTAAGATATCCCTCAGCCTTCGTCTGGCGGCTTCCTCCGTGCTGTGGATCGTCGGAACCCTCGCCATAACCGGAGCGCTGATCGTCTTTCTGTTCAAGGGACACATCGAGAAGCGATTTGACGGACAATTGACCGATCATCTCGAAGAATTGGTTGCGGCCAGCGAAATTTCCCCAGAAGGTCGCCTCATCCTGACCTGGACCCCCGCCGACCCCCGGTTCAATCGCCCGCATTCCGGCTGGTACTGGGAAATCCTGGAGAATGGCGAGGTCAGCCACCAATCGGGGTCTCTTCTGACGGCGCGCCTCATCCCTCTTTCACCCGGCTCGGAGCGGCCCCATTTTTCAAAAATCAGCGGGCCCTCGAAACGGGAATTACGACTCCACGCACGCGAAATCATGCTCCCGAGACTTTCCGAACCGCTCGTCTTCGCCGTGGCCGGGCCGGTTTCCGACGTCGATGAAGATATCGAGCGGTTCGCCGGAAGTATCATGGTCGTCTTGACCGTTCTCGCCGGATTGCTGGTCGGCATCGTTGTTTTGCAGGTCCGGTTCGGCCTCGGACCGTTGCGCCGGATCAGGGAATCTCTTTCGGCCATTCGAAACGGCAAGATCAACCGCCTTCCTTCCGAATTTCCCAGCGAAGTTCAGCCGCTGGTTTCCGAGCTCAACGCCCTGCTCGATTACAATGCGGCCCTGCTCAAGCGGGCGCGAACACAGGTCGGCAATCTCGCCCACTCGCTGAAGAACCCCATTGCCGTGTTGAAAAACGAAATGGAAGACCTCCCCGGAGAGAAAGGGCAAGTGGCCCGCCACCAAATCAAAGCCGCCGCGGAAAACATCGACCGCTACCTTCACCGCGCGCGCATCGCCGGTTCGGGCAATCTGCTCGGTGCGCGGGCCGACCTGAGAACGGTCGCCGACGACATCAGATTCTCGCTCGACAAGCTTTACGGCGGCCGGTCTCTCGAAATCCGGCTCATCAACCTTGAGGGCGTCGTTGTTCAGGCCGAACCCGAAGACATGGAGGAACTGCTTGGCAACCTGCTCGACAACGCCTGCAAATGGGCGACGAAGCTCATCACGGTTTCGGCCACTGCAGAACGGCAACGGGTTGTCATAACCGTGGAAGACGACGGCCCCGGCATTCCAACCGAACAGCTTGAAAGCATTACAAAGCGCGGTCAACGGCTCGATGAAACCAAACCGGGATCGGGCCTGGGTCTCGGCATCGTTAAGGAAATCACCGAATTATACGGCGGCGAACTCGCCTTCGAGAAATCGGCGGCCGGAGGACTTCTCATCCGGCTAACACTTCCTCTGGCGGTTGAAACCGACGCCTGATGCGGCGCTTAAGAAAATGGTGCGCCCGACAGGATTCGAACCTGTGACCCCCAGATTAGGAATCTGGTGCTCTATCCTGCTGAGCTACGGGCGCAGACGGCTTGGCAGCCGTTAGAAGCGGTTTAATCGAAATAAACGATGGGGGCAACAAATGAAAAAAGGAAGCCTTGAGCTCCCCGGTTGACAGAATGTGTTCCTAGGGTCAGGACCCTAGATTAGTCAAGGATATTGCGAAGCGAGGCGGCCGATACCGAATAGTAAAGGGTTGCGGATTCTTCGCCCGGATTTTTGTCGCCAATGCTGGCGTTCGAACGATGGGAAATCGCGACACCCAAACGGCTATCGTCGCCCATCTTGTATCCGGCTTCCAACTGAGAGCGGAATTCCAGTACGTGCCCAAGGTCCTTACCGCTTCCTTTGGCATAGAGCCCCGGCGCAATGCTTGGCGTCACGTAGAAATTTTCGCCGATCTGAAAATCATAGGCCAAGCCGGCAAAGGCGTAAGCTCCTCCATCCGTCGTTACGGACAGACCGGCAATTGGCTTTAGTTGCTCCCAAAAGGCCTTACCCTGGTATTCGGCACGGAACTCAACGGCGGTGTCGTCCCGCTTGTTTACATCAAACGCGCCAATGCCGAATTTATAAAGCGCCGGATCTTCCGCCATGGCCGAAGGCGTCATCAATGATGCGGCCACCCCTGTAGCGACCCCAAGAGCAAAAAATGCTTTTTTCACTGATCTGTCCCCCATTGACGGATCAACACGGGCCGAACCCCGGCAGTCCTAATTATCGAATCGTCCCACGGTAGAGTTTGAAAGTACTTAAAGCACTCGGTGTAATCAAAGATAAAATGGCGGAAACCCTGACTTTTCTCTAGCCCAGCCGCTTAAATCGCTCGGTCGCGCCGACCAGAGCCGCCCGAATTCCCGGTTCCATGGCCGAATGTCCCGCATCGGGCACCACAATATATTCAGCCCCCGGCCAGGCCCGCGCCACTTCGTCGGCGGTGGCGATGGGACAAACCATGTCATAGCGCCCCTGGACGATGACACCGGGCACATCACCGATTTTCCCGATCTCGGAAAGCACCTTGTCTTCGGCCATAAAAACCCGATGGGTTAGGTAATGGGCCTCAAGTCGCGCCAGAGCCAACTGTTCCTTGCTCGCCCCCAGAGCCACGTTGCCGACGTTGCGCGGCAAAAGGTGCGAGCAGGCGGACTCGAACCGGCACCAGACGGCGGCGGCAGGTCCATTGACTGTCGGGTCCTCGTCACAAAGACGACGATAGTAAGCGCCCAACAGATCGCCCCGCTCCTCTTGCGGCAGGTGTTCGGCCAGAGATCGCCAGGGTTCGGGGAACACGGTCTTGATACCGTCGATAAACCAACTCACTTCATGGGATCGCCCAAGGAAGACCCCGCGCAGGATGAACCCGGCGCAACGCTCAGGGTGAGCGACCCCATAGGCAAGGGCAAGCGTGGAGCCCCAGGAGCCCCCGAAAACGATCCAACGCTCGATACCGAGATGGTCGCGCAGACGCTCCATATCGGCGACCAAGTCCCAGGTGGTGTTATCGGTCAGATCGCCGATGGGTTTAGAACGGCCACAGCCCCTCTGGTCGAAAATGACGATGCGGTAACTCTTGGGGTCGAAGAAACGGCGGTGCATGGCCTGAGCCCCTGCGCCGGGACCGCCGTGTAGAAAAACGACAGGCGTTCCCCAGGGATTGCCCGACTGTTCCCAATAGAGCTGATGGCCGCTCCCCACCGCCAACATCCCCGTTTCATAGGGTTCCACATGTGGGAAAAGGTCGCGGCGGGAAAGAGATGTGTCCATGGCGGATTCTTCGACCGTCTAAATTGGAAAGCGTCAAACACCCCTACTATGCCGAGCCCATGGACACCACTCCTTGCGCAGGATCAAGGAGTGGTGCGGTAAAGCTGGCATTTCGCCCAATTAATCCGGCAGTTGTTGGGAGTAGGCCAGGATGTCAGCAGAGATTTGCGGATCGAGCGCAAACAACGCCGGCATTTCCTTCATCGGCTGACCATTGCGAATCTTATGGAAGACCTGCCAGGGGTTTTTCTTGGACCGCGTTCCCAAAGCGGCTTCCTTCTTGCCGTCCATACCGTGGCAACGGGTGCAGATGGTGTCGTAGTAGGCTCGGCCTTTTCCTACATCCCCTTTTGACTTACCGGTTTTGCGATCGATGTACTGATCCATGTCGATCAGACCGGCGCTGACGAAATGGGCCATATCGTTGAAGTCTTTTTCGCTCAACATGCCATCTTTGAAGCCGTGGTTACCGTCCTTCAAAACGGCGATAATCTCAGCCGTCGGCTTACCCTTGGCGCCCAGGATGCTGCCGTGAACCGCTTCGGTAGCGCCCTCCTTGCCTTTGTAATCCCAACCATGGCAGGACCAGCAAAGCCAGGTGGACTTTTTCGAGAGCTTCCCATCGCTCGGATATTTGGGATGGGTGTCCCGCGGAAGTTCGTAGCCTTCGGTAACCTTAAGCCAACGGTCATAGAGCAACCCGCCCCGAGCAACGGAGTGTTCCACATGGGCTTCCTCGGCAGTTGCCTTGGGGGTCGTCGCCAGCACCCCGAAAGAGGCACCGAAAACCGCCACAACCGCAAACAAGGCGGCAGCGTTCTTAAAAATCTTCATTGGTCTTTCTCTCCCTGTATCGCTCCGCAGCTTATTTTAAGCGCCACGGATATCTGAGGATGAGTATTAGGTTTTTGTCATGTTCCGGGCATAACTCTCGTCAACTGTTTCAAGAGAAACCGTTGATCGAAATAACGCCAGCTAGGCTTGATTTGGGCTATCGTATTTTCATTGGCCAGAACAAATGTTCATGCTATGTTCTTGTCATGGGAAAGATAAAGCAGCAGATACTCCGTCGGCTCGATCAGGCGACCCCCCAGGTGCGCCTGGGGAACCTCCTCGATAAGGGCCAAGGCGTTCTCGCCCGATGTCAACGCTGCGACCACCATCAAATTCTCGAGATGGATATGCTGCTCAAGCGTTTCGGCCCTCATATGCCAATCCCCGAAATCGGCGCACAAATTTATTGCCCTCACTGTGCAAGCAAAGCCGTTGCCACCACGTCCGACAAACGATATCAGAAGAGAGAGGCCATACGACGGGCCGGATAGCTAAAAACCGACAGGCGCATCATTTTTATAGAGACCCACTCATGCCCCAAGACGACCACACCCCCCTGATGCAAACCGCTTACGAGCAGGCCTTAAAAAGCTATGAGGAAGGCGGGCTGCCCATTGGGGCCGTGCTCGTTGAAACGGCGACCGGAAAAGTCCTCGCCGTCGGTCACAATCAGCGCGTCCAAGCGGGCAACCCGATCCTGCACGGAGAGATGGACTGTCTGCAAAAGGCCGGACGTCGGGGCAACTACCGGGGCACCACGCTCTATACCACGCTAAGCCCCTGTATGATGTGCGCCGGAACCATCGTCCAGTTCGGCATCGAAAAGGTGGTGGTCGGCGAGAAACAAAATTTCGAAGGCAACATCGACTTCTTAAAAGAACGCGGCGTCGAGGTGGTGCTGCTCGACGACGCCCAATGCAAAGCTCTGATGGGCAAATTCATCGAAGAAAAACCCCAACTCTGGCGGGAAGACATCGCCGAGGGGTAACCCAATCACTTTTCCTATTCGGCCTCAAGCTTATCCTGGGTTTTGGTGTTGAAGTCGTCGGCATCGTGCCGCTCGCGCAATTGCCGCTCCGGTTTGCCCATGGTTTTGTTGACCATCTGCCCCCGCTGAACGGCTTCCCGCGCACCGATTTCTTCGGCCCAACGCATGACGTTTTTGTAGGACTTCGTATCGAGAAACTCGGAAGCTTCATAAACGATATTGAGCGCCAATTGCCCGTACCAGGGCCAGATGGCGATATCGGCGATGGTGTAGACATCGCCCGCAATAAACCGCCTTTCGGCCAACTGCCGGTCCAGCACGTCGAGCTGACGCTTGACCTCCATGGTGAAGCGGTCGATGCAATATTCAATCTTCACCGGCGCATACTTATAAAAATGCCCGAACCCGCCGCCGAGATAGGGCGACGCACCCATCTGCCAAAACAGCCAGGACAGGCACTCGGTCCGTTTAGCCGGATCGGTGGGCAGGAAGGCCCCGAACTTCTCGGCCAGATAAAGCAAAATCGAGCCGGACTCGAACACCCGGGTCGGCGGCGTGGTGCTGTGGTCCATCAGCGCCGGAATTTTAGAATTGGGATTGACCGCAACAAAGCCGCTGCCGAACTGGTCGCCGTCAGTGATCCTGATCAGCCAGGCGTCGTATTCGGCTCCTGTGTGCCCGGCGGCCAACAACTCTTCAAGCATCACCGTCGCCTTCACCCCATTGGGCGTCGCCAGTGAATAGAGCTGTAACGGATGCTTGCCGACCGGCAGCTCTTTTTCATGAGTCGCCCCGGCGATCGGGCGGTTGATGCTGGCGAACTGTCCGCCGCTCTCCTTCTCCCATTTCCAAACCTTCGGCGGCTCGTAAGACGACTCAGTGCTCATTTGCAAAGAACTCCTTCGGACAATGGAAAAAATATGAGCGGGACCAACCCCACGGAATATGTAGGAACCATGCCATCATGAGGCAAGACAGGGCAACAACTCAAACCCGATACCCCTCCTAACCTCCCCTAAAAGGGGAGGGACTGGGCTGTCATTTCTCTCCCCCTTTTAGGGGGAGCCGGAGGGGGTACAGTCGCACCCCGTCAGTAATGAAACCGGCACTGAACGATTTCCACTTGCTGACCATCGCCTTTCCCCTGGATGCGGTACACGAGGCGGTGTTGCCCGGTGATCCGCCGCGACCACCAGCCCTTGAGATTGCCTTTCAGCGGTTCGGGCTTACCGATCCCCTTGAAAGGCGAGCGCTTGGTTTCCTTGATCAGCGTATTGATTTTTTTAAGCACGTCCCGGTCGGTTTCCTGCCAATGGAGGTAGTCCTCCCAGGCGAGATCAGTCCAAACTATCTTCATCGGCCAACGCCCGTTCGGTAAGTTGGCCGGCATTGGCTTGTTCGATGGACGCCAACAGACGCGCGGCATTGTTGGGCGAGCTCAACAGATGCAGGGTTTCTTGCAGAGACTCGTATTCCTCACGCGACACCAACACCGCATCGCCACCCTTCTGCCGGGTGATCAGCAAAGGCGCGTGCGAGGTCTGCACATCGTCCATGCGGCCCTTCAACGACTTGCGAAACTCGGTGTATGTGATGGCTTCCATGGGGATTCTCCTGCGAGGCATGAATATGTACAATATAATGTACATATTGGAGAGTCAATCAAGACATCAGAATTTGCCAAGCGTCGTATGTTCCTAAAAACATCCGCCATCAAAAACTTGGCGCTAAGAGCATGTCTCTTGACTTGCTGGGAAGTCAAAAACTATCCTGATTTCACTCTTTACGCGGTTGGTTACAAACCATTGTCCGGCGCTTCGCCAGACTGACTATATTGACGACTTTTTATCGGCGATCTGAGGCCATTTCATCACCTCTGTTGCTCGCCGGTAATGAAATGGCCTCAGATCGCCTTATTCTAAGGTAAAGGGATTTTTTGGTGAAAAACCCGTTTTTGAAAAGCTTTGTAGAACGGGTAGACATCGGAAAACTCAGGGTCGCTCGACCTTCAAACATCATATTCTTTTGTGGTGGCCCCCGAAATCCCGACGAGAACGCAGAGCCCTATTCGGCCAGGGATTTTATTCTCAGGAAATTGCTGATAAACCGTCCTGACATATACGGTCGCCTTTACTATGAAGAATCCATGTTGGAGTGGTTTAGGGACGGGCATTTCACAGACTTACTTTCCTTTGAAAAGCATATCTCAGAAATTTCATCCATCGTTTTTCTTATTGCCGAAAGCCCTGGCTCTTTCTCCGAACTTGGCACCTTTGCCAACGAGCCAAGCATAAATGAAAAGCTAATCGTTATGATTAGCAACGAGAATGACGACGACACGACATATCTAGCGCTTGGCCCAATTAAGTACTTGAGGGAAATCGATGAGGCCAAGGTGATAGCGTATGACTGGGCTTCAGAATTTCATTCTGGAGCCTCTCCCAAAATTGCAACCGGCGACCTAGAAGAGATATGGAAAAACGTTGTCGAAAGCGTCGAAGATTATGAAAATAGTTCCTCAATCGAAAGACAATTTCAATGCGATACTCAGGGGCATATAAGCCTTTTGATAATCGACCTACTTTGCATTTTTGGGGCTCTTACCCATAATGAACTCCTAAAGGCGCTATCAATTTTTGTTAAAGGATTTGAACGAAGTGATCTTCAGAGGCACCTTTTTTTGTTGGAAAAAATGGACCTCACTTTCTCTAAGCAAAGAGGGCAGAAATACTACTTAGCTAGGTGTGATGTCTCACGAGGTTGTTCATTCGATCCCAGCCTGAGAAGCTGATGTTTGC
>CBDUMN010000111.1:0-10539 GCA_965368335.1 uncultured Rhodospirillales bacterium | reverse complement strand
TTGAGGAACCTGACCGATGCCTTCATCCACCATTCGGCGGATACGGCGGCCAAGTATGAGCCCAACGGCGATATCAAAGGACAATGGTTGGTTGATGCCGTCCAGAAACGCGGTGCGGAAGGCGTGATTTTCGCCGCTCCCAGTTTCTGCGATCCGGCGTTGCTGGACCGTCCCATGCTAGCGGGTAAGTTGGGTCGAACCGGTATCCCCTATATTTCGTTCAAGTATGCGGAAAACTCGGGGCAGATGCAGCCCATCCGTGAGCAATCCGGCACCTTCGCCGATACCATCAAACTGTGGAGCGCGGCCTAGTTCCGGCGGTGCCGAGCTAGAGCCAATCCCCCTATTAAGTGGAGCGCAACATGAGCCAAGACGTTCAAAAAACTCCTTCGCAGATCAAGCAGAAGGAAATGATTTCGGCGAACTACGACAAAATCACCAGCGGTGAATATAAGGTGTCGTCCACCTTCGTTCCGGGTAACCTGAATGAGCTGCTGATGTGTTTTGACATCGCCAACAACCTACCTGAGATCAACGCCATCCAAAACGGGATGCGCAAGAAATCCGGCGGCATGATTATGGAAGCCGAGCGGAGTGGGCATTCGGAAGACGTTTGCACCTACGTGAAAGCCGACATCGGGCAGATGGCCAAGGGCAATATCGCCCCGAACGGCAAGCCGTTTCCCAACCCCGATGTGCTGCTGCTGAGCTATACCGGCTGCTTTACCTTCATGAAGTGGTTTGAGCTTCTGCGTGAAGAGTACAAGTGTCCGACGGTTATGCTTCAGGTGCCTTACGATGCAGCTGGCGGCCCGACCAAAAACATGCGCGACTACATCGTCAAGCAGCTCAAAGAAGACGTCATTCCGACTCTTGAGCAGGTTAGCGGCATCAAATTCGATATCGACCGTCTGCGTGAATACCTCAAGGCTTCCGCCAAGGCCGAAGACGATATGGTCTGGATGCTTGAGCAGTCCAAGCGTAAGCCGTCGCCCATCGACTGCTACTTTGGCGGCGTTTACTACATGGGACCGATCTTCACCGCTTTCCGCGGCACCGAAGACGCAGTCGAATACTACAAACTGCTGCGTGCCGAAATTGAAGAGCGGATCGAAAAAGGCCTGGGCGCGGCGACGCCGGAAGGCGACATGGCGGAAGAAAAATACCGTCTCGTCGTTGAAGGACCGCCCAACTGGACCTCTTTCCGCGACTTCTGGAAAATGTTCTATGAAGAAGGTGCGGTTGTCGTCGCCAGTTCCTACACCAAAGTGGGCGGCGTTTACGACTACGACGGTTTCCGTCACGATCCGGACAACCCGTTGGAAAGCCTCGCGGACTACTGTCTCGGCGTTTACACCAACCGCAACCTGCCGACCCGTGTCGATATGCTAGCCCGGAACGTTGAGGAATATGATGCAGACGGTCTGCTGATCAACTCGATCAAGAGCTGCAACAGCTTCGCCGCAGGTCAGTTGATGATGATGCGGGAAGTGGAAAAACGTACCGGCAAGCCGGGCGCCTTCATTGAAACCGACCTGGTCGACCCGCGCTACTTCTCGGCGGCCAACGTTAAGAACCGTCTGGAGAGCTACTTCCAGATGATCGACCAGAAACGCCGGGGTGGCGGTTCCGCCCCCGCTGCGGCTTAAACCCGGGAGACTGACTAGATGCGTACTTTTATCGGAATTGACCTCGGGTCGACCACCACCAAGGCGGTCCTGATGGACGAGAATCAGCGCATTCTCGGCCGAGGCATCACCAACTCGCGGTCTAACTACGACGTGGCCGCGGAAGTGACCAAGCAGGAAGCCAAAATTGGCGCGCGCTTCAACCTGTTCCACAGCGAACTGGGGGAAGCGGGGGACAACCTGCTCGAAGATTTGGAGCGGAACTTCCGTATGGAGCAGTTCCTCACCGAATTGAACCACCTGCGCGCAAGCTGCATGAAGTTCCTTGATCATCCGCGCTTCGTCGATATGAAGAAAGCCCTGGGTGACGCCATCGAGGCCGTGCTCAAGCGGATCGAACAGGAAGCCCTGGAAATTTACGCTCCGGGCGCTGAGCGTAAATCCGACTTCTTTAAGGATATCGCCGGTTCGCGTTTCATGAACATCGGTGAGGAAATCGCCAAGGAAGCCGATGTTGGTTTCGACCATATGCTGAACATCTACGACAAGGCGATCATCGATATCGAAAACATCGTCCCCGATGACGGCATGGTTGCTCAGCAGTTGAAGTCTGGCCTGCACCGTGCGGTTCAGGAAGTCGAAGGCCTGGAAATCTCCGAAGAGGTCGCCGCTGCGGCGCTCGAGAGGGTGTTGGGCATCCAGATGGAAGAGACCTATGTGGTCGGCACCGGTTACGGTCGGGTTCGGCTGCCTTTCCCGAAGGAGCACATCCGGTCTGAAATTCTTTGCCACGGTTTGGGCGCGCACATGATGTTCCCCAATACCCGCACCGTTCTCGATATCGGTGGGCAGGACACTAAGGGCATTCAGATCGACAAGAACGGCATCGTCGAAAACTTCCAGATGAACGACCGTTGCGCAGCCGGTTGCGGCCGCTACCTCGGTTACATCGCGGATGAGATGAATATCGGCCTCCATGAACTGGGACCGATTGCCGAGAAAGCCACTAAGGCGACTCGCATCAACTCTACCTGCACCGTGTTTGCGGGCGCTGAGTTGCGCGACCGTTTGGCGCTTGGCGAAAAGCGTGAGGACATCCTGGCCGGTCTGCACCGGGCCATTATCCTGCGCGCCATGTCGATCATTTCCCGCGCTGGCGGCATCACCGATCAGTTCACCTTCACCGGCGGCGTCGCTAAGAATAATGCGGCGGTCAAGGAATTGAAGAAACTGGTTAAGGAAAACTACGGCGACGTGACCATCAACATCAGCGCCGAGTCCATTTACACCGGCGCGCTTGGCGGTGCGACCTTCGCCCATCGGGCGGCAGCTTAGGAGGGCTGAAAACATGACTGTTTCCATTGGTATCGACGTCGGATCCGGCGTGATCAAAACCGCCCTTTTCAAGGTTGAAGACGGCAAAGACGAGTGGCTGGCCCGTTACGATGTGCGTATCCGTCAGCGCGACCCGTTCCAACTGGTCGAAGAGGCTGTTCAGTACGTACTCGATAAGGCCGGCATGACGCTGGACGATGTCGATTATGTCGCCACAACGGGCGAGGGCGAAAACGTCCAGATGGCGACTGGCCACTTCTACTCGATGACCACCCATGCCCGCGGTGCGATTTTCCTCAATAAAGACGCCCGTGCGGTGCTTGATATTGGGGCGCTCAACGGCCGGGCGATCACGGTTGACGAGCAAGGCAAGGTCTTGAACTACAAAATGACCAGCCAGTGCGCTTCCGGTTCGGGACAGTTCCTTGAGAACATCGCCCGCTATCTCGGTATCGCGCAGGATGAAATCGGTGAGCTTTCCCAGCAATCTGAAGACCCGGAAAAGGTCTCCGGTATCTGTGCTGTGTTGGCTGAAACCGACGTCATCAACATGGTGTCGCGCAACATTTCGCCGTCCGATATTTTGCGCGGAATTCATGAATCCATGGCAGGTCGTTTGGTCAAACTTTTGAAGGCGATCAAGGCGACCGATGGCGTGGTGATGATGACCGGCGGTTTGGCCCTCGATTCGGGCTTGGTAAAAGCCATGCAGGATGGTATGGATGCACAGAAGATGACCACAACTATCGCCTGGCACCCAGATTCTCTTTACGCGGGGGCCATCGGGGCGGCATTGTGGGGCGCATTCAGATACGAGAAGCTCGAAGCGCTGGGACAGCTGCCTAAAGCTTCCTAAAAAAAGACAGAGGACCAGGAGACCGAACTATGGCTTTGATGATCACCGACGATTGCACCAACTGCGACGCTTGCGTGCCGGTTTGCCCGAACGAAGCGATCAGCGAAGGCGACGTCATTTACGTAATCGACCCTGACCGTTGCACCGAGTGCGTCGGCGCTGAAGACGAGCCGCAGTGCGTGCTGGTCTGCCCGGCCGACTGCATTCCGAACGATCCGGATCATGAAGAAACCAAAGACCAGCTCATGGCCAAATATGAGGCCCTGCACGCTTAAGCATCTTTCGGTTTCAACCGAATACGAAAAACCCGGCGGATTATTCGCCGGGTTTTTTTGTGGAATGGGGATGCCCTTTAAGCAGACAGATTTCCGCTTTCTTCCAGCGCCAGCAAGGGGGGCTTCTCGTCTTCCGTTGATTGTATGAAGGCTCCGATTTCGCTGTCTGATTTACAGATATGCTCGATCAGCCACTTTTTGAGCAGTCGGCGGAGTTCGGCAAGGGTTTCGGCGTTTTGCTGGCTGAACCACTTACCGGCCATTTTTTCCACCTTTAGGATGAAGCGTCGGTGTTGCTCGCGATGATCGGCAAGTGCAGGGTAATTGATCGACTCCATTAACGCCTCTTCGCGGGAGAAGTGGTACTGCGTATAGCGGATGAGGTCGAGAATGATGTCGTTGATCTCAGTTTTGGGCAGGGATTTATGAACGGTTTTGTTAAGTAGCAGGATAAGATTCTGGTGATCCTTGTCGATGCGATCTATTCCGATGCTATACGAGTCATCCCAGATGATAATTTCATCGTTTGCGGCCAGAGGAAGCTCAAACCAGAAGGTGCTGCCTTTTCCGATAGCGCTCTCCACTCCGATTCGCCCTCCCAATCTATCGATCAGTAGTTTGGAGACGGTTAGGCCAATGCCTGTCCCTTCTTGGCTAATCATCGGATTGCTTTCAAGGCGTTGAAACATATTGAAAACGTCGCTCAGCTTTTCATAGGGAATACCGGGCCCCGTATCGACAACGGAAACCTTTAGGAATTCACTGGACGTTATGTCCAATGCGATGCGAATGGCCCCACCTTGCTTGTTATATTTTACGGCATTGGACAGAAGATTGATCAAGATCTGTTTAAAGCGCACTCTGTCTGTGCGAATGTCAATAGACTGGGCGTTTAGGTTCGGTATTTCCCAATGAATGTCTTTTTCCTGCCCCAGCGGCTCAATGAGTGAGAGACAGTCTTGGATGATGGGGGCGGCATTGATTTCATCGACGCTAAAGTCGATTCGATCAGCTTCAATACGCGCTAAGTCGAGAATATCGTTGACCAGCTCAAGAAGATGCTGACCGCCTTCGACAATGTGGCTGATGCTTTCGTCTTGCCGTTTTGAAAGTGGGTTTTTGTAATCGATCTTAATGAGCTGGGCGAAGCCGAGGATTGCATTTAATGGGGTGCGCAGTTCGTGGCTCATGCTGGCCAGGAAGTCGGATTTCGCCTTGTTGGCTTTTTCGGCGGATTTCAAAGCGTGGTTGAGGTTTTCGTTGAGAATGCTCAGTTCTTTCGTTCTGGCCTCGATCGCCATCTCCATTTCTTCCAGCTCAATATGTTGGAGGCTGCGGAGCCAAAGTATCATCATTAAGGCTAGGATGAAGGCGAGAGCCATCCGTGGGCCTTGAACGGGAATGCCGAAAAGCCGGGTGAAATTTTCTTCGTTGATAAAGGAAGCCGGAACAAAGTCCATGTGCGGCCCTAAGAAGGTGCTGAGGCCGTAAACAATTGTCGCGCCGCCAGCAACATTCAATGCTGTTTTGAAGCGCCACGACGACAGCTTAATGGTTTTGTTGAAAGCGCGGGCATGAGGAAAAGTTAGGGCGGTTTTTGTGCCGATTGCAATCAGCCCAAGCCCGGTAAGGAAAGCGCCTGGAGCGCCGAGCACCCAGCGTGAGATAAGATCCGCCGAGTCGAAACTCCAGATTCCCTGAAGACTCCCAAGATAAGCACCACCCCAGAGTAGGCTGCTTAGAATGAGCGGAATCGTGTAAATACGGTTTGTTCTCAAGTGGTTGGGAACAATGAAGCTGTAGCCGGAATACAGTAAAATGAGAAAAGAAAAGCCGCCGAAGAACGATATGAGGGGAGCAAGGGCAGGGATGGTTTCCGGTAAGGTCGAAAACTTGGCCATGACCAGCCATTCGTTGATCGCATGAAGAAGACCGAAAAGGCCGAATAGGCGCAGAGGAAGGCGTAAGCCCCTTAAGCTGACCGGAACATCTCGGATCAACAGGACAAGACCTAATACGAAAAAAGAAAGGCCATAAAAAAAATATAAAGCCGCCAAGTCAGCTACCCATCAAGAAATTATAATTTTTATCCTCGTTAGCTTTTAAGACGTTTCCCTCGAGATTTAATTTTTATTTCTAATAGGATAGGGGGGGAACTGAGGTTTTCCAAGGTTTTATGGAGACCCTAAAAGTGAAAAGGCGCGGATGCAGGGTTCATCCACGCCTTTTCGGTCTTCAGGGAGGGTCGTTTCTTCTTATTTAGAATTCCTTGGCAAGGACAAGGCGTTGTGAGGGCGCGAAGCCGCAATCGCCGAGGAATTTGAGCAAGGCAAAGTTCTTCCAGCTGACCTGGGTTCGAATGGTGTCCACACGCAGAGTGGACAGATTGGCCAGAAGTTGGGAGAGCAAAGCGTGGCCAATGCCATCGTTGGCATAAGCCGGATGGACACCAATGGTATCCATAACAGCCGCAGGCTCAGCGCGGCCGAATTCACCATAATCTACACGGGCCATTACATAGCCGACAACCGCACCGTCCATTTCGGCGATTTGAGAGACCCGAATACCCGTTTCGCCCATCACTTCGGCCATCTTGCTCTGGTAATAAGCGCTACGATCCTGTCCGGTCAGCTTGCCGTCGATGCGAGTAACGGAGGCCAAATCTTCTTCGGTCATGGAGCGAACCAGTACGCGGTCGCGTGAGAGGGCGGCGAAATCGTCGCCGTTTGAATCGCTATGGTCTTCCCATCCGGCATCGACCGGGCGATCGATGTCGACCTCTACCTCTTCTTCCAGTGCCGAACAGTCGCGTTCGATAATGGTGCGCGGCGACAGGGAGAAGCCCATGGCGGCGAAATAGCCGACCAAATCGCCGTCGGTCCATTCGACCTGGGTGCGCAGGTTCGTGATACCGGCTTTCTTTAAGCGGGTTTCCAGACCGTCCTGGAGTCCTTTCCCGACGCCCTTGCCTTGGGCGGCAGGATCAACGCCCGCAATATCGATGATGGCGACCCGCTGGGTGCCGCCGAACTCGCCCTGCTGAACACGGGAAAACAGGAAGCCGACCAATTTGTCGCCATCCATGGCTGCGCAGGTGAAAAAATCGTCTGGTTTCGCCTGTGCCGCAGCAAGGCGTTTTTCGAAAAAGCCCTGGCGCGACCGTCCACCGACGGTGACGTCAATTTCAACGACCCGGTCCAAGTCTTCGGGCTTGAGGGACCGGTAAGATATATTCGACATTCTCTAATTCCCCCCTGATCAAAACGGCAATCTATCGTATGGTGTCCGACAAACGGCGGTCCTGCAAGAAAAGCTCTTTAGTTCCTGTTTATTAAACCAATTCTCTCTGATGTCGTCCGGCCTTCCTTGACAGGCGGCGAGTGAGCGAATAGGCTTAAAGCAATAAATCGGTACCATAATACCAATTAATCAGTTGGTCAAGGGTTGAAAGGGTGGAAAATGACGATTTCGGGTTTTGATTTCAGCGGCAAGGTTGCCGTTGTGACTGGCGGCGTTCAGGGAATTGGACGGACGATTGCCGATGCTTTGGCTGTCGGTGGAGCGGAGGTCCATGTTTTCGATTGGGCTGAGCCCGATAAGCCGGTCGATGGGTTGATCTTCCATAAAGTCGACGTTTCGGACTCAAGCAGTGTCGGAGCCGCCGTCGAGGCTATTGGCAAGCAGGTAACTTTGTTGGTCAACAACGCAGGGATCACCCGGGATAAATCGATCGCCAAGATGACCGATGAAGATTGGAATGCCGTTATCGGGGTTAATCTGACCGGTGCTTTCAACACCATCCGCGCCACTGCGCCCGGCATGGGGGCCGAAGGCGGCGGGCGAATCGTCAATATCACGTCGATCAATGGTCTGCGCGGCAAGTTTGGTCAAGCCAACTATACGGCGGCTAAGGGCGGCATGATCACCCTGACTAAAACGGCGGCCCGCGAATTTGGCCGCAAGGGTGTCACCGCAAACGCTGTCGCTCCGGGTATGGTGCTGACCGAAATGGCCAAGCAGTTGCCACAGCAATATCTGGACAAGGCGCTGGAAGAAACCGTGATGAACGAGTTGGCCTTGCCGGAAGATATCGCCAATGCCGTCCTGTTCCTGTTATCGGATGGCGCGCGCATGATTACCGGTGAAGTCATCCGCGTCGATGCCGGGCAATATATCTAGAAAGGGTAGGTGGAGTGGTTCCTAATCCTGGAACTGCTCTCGTAATATCCGTTCCTCAAGATTGTGCTCGGGGTCGAAAAGCAAGACCGGGCCGGTGGTCCGGTCTTCTTTGACTGTGACGCGCCGAACGTTTTCCACTTCGGTAAAGTCGGCGGTCGCCCGGACGGGGCGTTTATCGGTATTGATGCATTCGAAAACCACCTTGGCCTTGTGCGGCAGGATGGCTCCACGCCATCTGCGCGGCCGGTAAGCGCTAATCGCCGTTAGTCCCAGCACCTTTGAGCCAAGCGGCAGGATAGGGCCGTAGGCTGAGGTGTTGTAGGCGGTGCTGCCTGCAGGGGTGCAAACCAGGACGCCATCGCACACCAGTGTTTCAAGGCGCTGTTTGCCATCGATGCTGATTCGGATATGGGCGGTCTGCCCAGTCTCACGGAATAAGGAAACCTCGTTGATGGCGAGATGTTCCTGGCGTTCGCCATCGGCGGTTTCGGCAATCATGCGCAGGGGGTGCAGGCGAAAATCCTGGGCCTGTTCGAGTCGCTCGATGAGGTCTTTGTCGTTATAGGCATTCATCAAGAAGCCGACCGACCCCCGGTTCATCCCGTAAATCGGTCGCTTTCCCATATGGGCGTGGGCGGTGCGCAGCATAAAACCGTCACCGCCGAGCGCGACGATAATATCGGCTTCCTCGGGCGGTGTATTGCCATACTGATGGGCCAGCGCCCGCAGGGCTTGCCGCGCTTCGTCGTGATGGGCTGCCACGAAGGCGATTTTCTTGTCCGCCATAGGCTGGATCGTTCCCGGTTGCCGTCAATCCTGCAAGTATACCGAACTCATGAATACTTTCCACAACAACCCACGAATCGGCTGAAATACTGCTTGAGTTGCAGTTATGTAGCCTTTCCTGCATACTGGTCGGTATGAAAAGAAAGCGCAACCCAGCCGAAACTCGGCAACGCATCTTGGAGGCGGCCTTTGAAGCCGTTCACCGACACGGATTCCAGGCCGTTGGTCTCAATGATATCCTGCAAGCGGCCGGGGTGACGAAAGGGGCTATGTATCATCATTTCCCAAACAAGATGGCGCTCGGCTATGCCATTGCCGATGAAATGCTGACGGCCTATGTGGATCAGTGGTGGTTGGCGCCGTTTGAAAATGACAACGACCCAGTGCCTGTGTTGAAGGAGATGATCGAGTCGCGGTTGCGCAATCTGTCCCGTGAAATGATCGGTCTGGGCTGCCCGCTCAACAATCTGGCCCAGGAAATGTCGGCGGTTGATGAGGGATTTCGTCAGCGTATCGAAGGTATCTACCGTTACTGGCGCAAGGGGCTGGCCAAAGCTTTGCGGGCGGGGCAGCAATATGGCACCGTGCTGGGTGAAGTGGATACGGAACGCACGGCAACCGTCCTCGTTGCCGCTATAGAAGGGGCCATGGGGCTGGGTAAGGCGACCCAGGACCGGGAATTAATCGCCGATTGCGTCAAGGGGCTATTGATCCAGATCGATAGGCTAAGACCCTAAGCAATGTGATGAAGGGTTAACCACCGTCGACAACCAGACTGTGTAGACTATAGGAACCGCCTCTGTTGATTAGGCTGACGCCGTCGAAGGCTTGGCGGAATCCTGTATCCGTGGCTTTGAAAAGGGCCTGACCGTCCAGAGAAACGGTCATTGCGCCGGTTTGGCCGCGCGCCCAGCCCAAACGGTGTTTCTTGCCGTCGTTGATAGCCAGGCTTGCGTCGCTACGAGCCAGGGTAACCGCGCCACGGCTGGAAATTTTCAGGAGTTCGATTCCGCGTCCGGGAATAGCGTAGAGCCAATAACCGGTTTGGCGTTGGGAGCCTTGGTAAAGGCCGAAAACAATGCCGCCGCTCTCTCCTGCGCCGGTCAGTGAAGCGGTGAAAGAAAAAGCGTTGTTGATGGTGGTGGTCAGGAAAATTTCCGCTGGGCCTTCTGGCTGGGTTGGTTCCGGAGCCGCTTGCTGGTTGCTGGCCCCCGATCCCTGATTCAACATTTGCCCCAAGAGGGCGATGGCGATATCTCGGTTTTTAAGTTTGTGTGGCTGTTCCTGCTGAACGGTTTGAACATTGACGGCGCTCTTTAGCCCGTCATAGCCAACTGAAAACGATCCGCTGGCGACGGTCCAGGTTGGATTTTGGACGTAGTCGCCGTCCCGAAAATATTCCTCAATCAGGCGATTGCCCCACGGAGCGTCATAGCGTCCGGCAAGGGCGCGAAGATCGTCGAGAAAACGCGGGTCGGCG
>CBDUMN010000110.1:0-10713 GCA_965368335.1 uncultured Rhodospirillales bacterium | reverse complement strand
CGCGAAGCCCTTACCCGCTTCACCGGCGCGAGCGGCTTCGATGGTGGCGTTGAGCGCCAGTAGATTGGTTTGCTCGGCAATATCGGTAATAAGCTGGATAACCTCGCCGATTTTTTCTGCTGCCTCGTCCAGTCCGCGAACCATGGTTTCGCTGCGTTGCGCTTCTTCCACAGCCTCGTTGGCGATTTCCGTAGATCGCTTTACTTGGCTGGAAATCTCGCGGATGGAAGCGGACATTTCTTCGGCTGCGCTGGCGACCGATTGTACATTCGCCGCTGCATTTTCGGCTGCACTGGCGACGACGTTTGAACGTTCCTCAGTACTTTTTGCCGAACCGGACATAGTTTGAGCCGCCGTTTGCATTTCTTCGGCCGCCATGCCGACGGTCTCGACCACACCGCCGACGCTGGTCTCGAAGCGGTCGGCCAGTTGACGGCGCAGTTTAGCCTGCTCTTCCGCCGCCTTTGCTTTAGCCTGTTCCTGCTGAGCCGTCAGGTTTTTAACCTCGATGGCGTTGTCCTTAAACACTTGAACGGCTGCCGCCATTTCGCCGATCTCATCGGTCCGGTTGATCGACGGGACTTCCGTTTCCAGTTGTCCCTCGGCCAGTTGTCCCATGGCTGCGGTCATATTGGTCAACGGGCGGGTCAGTAGGCTTTTCAGTACTGCCAGGATCACCAGCGCCGTCGCGATGAAAAAGCCAACCTTGGCGGCGACGCTCCAGGTGCTTGCGTCGTCTTGTACTTTGCTAAGACGTCCATGGGCCGCTTCCATTTGCGCTGCGTATTCGGCCGATTGGTTCGCGGTTTTTTCTTCGAAGGCCTTGTTTTCAGTCACCAGCTTTTGGGTTGCCGCTTCTTGTTCCTCGGCAATCTTGGTGCGTACGGTTTCAGCGTCGTTTTCTATCTTAATCAGATCGGCCCGCGAGGTAGCCAGCTCGATAATGCCGCGTGGAATATCGTTTTCCCCGTGACAGCCCTGGCAGGCTTCCTTGTTTTCCAGCAGGAAGTATGAGTAGGAGGCGGGAACCTGTTCGCCTTCGTCGTTTTCAATGTTTCCATTGACGGTTATATCGGGGGCGCGTGTTTCAACAACCTTGTAAACGGCATCGGCCCTTGGGCCACGCAATGATTCGGCTTCTTCATCATCGCGGCGTTCGAAAGTTTCATCGCCAAGAACCTTGTTGACCGCGTCAATAGTCTTGTTGTCCTTGAAGGCCTGGGTTCCATCAATCCGCCATAGGTTGATTGAAAGAATTTTCTCGTTCTCGGTCATGGTGTCGATGACTTCTTCGACCGCGCTGGCGTCGCCGCCCATCATGGCGGCTTCGATCAGCGTTGCGACTGAGCTTGAAATACCGAACTGGGTACCTTTAAGAAAGTTCTGTTCCTTGGCTATTTTCAGGTCGGTTTCGCCGGTGGTCACAGATTGTTTAAGGCTCAGTCGTTCCTCTTTGAGGCTCAGGCTTTCGGACAGACCTTGGGTGATTTGAAGGTCTTTTTCCCTCAATACCGATTTCATGGTTTCGATAATTGAGTCTGTTTCCGCTTGGACGGTTCGGCTGATGAAACTGTTGATGGCGAAATCAGCAATGTAGGACGCACCAACCAGAAGGAATATGACCGCAATAATCTTTGCGCTCAGGGATTTTAGTCCACCCATCAAGACGCTCCTTGGAAAACCGGATTTTCGTTCTCAATCTTGGGGTGATCACATGGACCGCCCCTCCTACCGGACGGTAATTTCGCGCATTCAAAGCCATTTGCCAAGAGTTCAAATAAAAATGATTCCAAATGTGAGGAGACGCACAGGCAGGACAATAAAAAAATAATAAGGTCCGGCTAACGAAATCAGGAGGTTTGGCAAACCATGCAGGATCAGGACTGGAGCGATATACGAGCCGATGCGGCCCTGGGGAACGTTCTTGAAATCAGAGGGGGCGATCTGACCGCTCTACTAAACGAGGAGGTGACTGGGGGTTCTCCGGCTCATCTTGGCGGTTTGGTTAAGGTCGAGGCGAGCATTCCCGGCCGAATTGTTTACGGTATTATCACCGGCCTTTCGCGGCGTAGCCTGAGCACCGGAGGGGCCTTACAGTCAGTCGCCCAAATTCAGTTGGTTGGAGAAACCGTTCCCGATGGGGCGGGCGGCGTGGTTCTGGAGCGGGGCGTTTCCCGCCACCCCGTTTTGGGGGCGTCGGTTCGCGCCGCCGAACGGGCCGACCTTGAAACGGTTTTTACCCGCCCTGGAGAAAAGACGGTTCCCATCGGCTCCCTGCACCAAGACTCATCGATTTCGGCGCGTGTTCTGGTGGATGGTCTGCTTGGTAAACATTTCGCAATCATGGGCACGACAGGGGCGGGGAAATCTTGCGCTTTGGCTCTTCTGCTGCGTTCGGTGCTCACCTCTCTGCCTCGTGGACATATTATTTTGATCGATCCGCACGCCGAGTATGGCCGGGCCTTTGGCGATAAGGCTGAGGTGATCACGGTGGACAACTTGGAACTGCCTTATTGGCTGCTCAATTTCGAGGAACTTTGCGGCGTTGCGGTGAGTAATGAAAGCATCGCGGCCGAGCAGGAGAAAGCGATCTTGAAACAGGCTGTCGTCGGGGCCAAACGACGGTTTTTAGGAGATGGGGTCGATACCTCGCACCTTTCCGTCGATACGCCATCGCCCTATCGGCTCAGTCAGGCCATCGCTCTGATTAACGAGTCTATGGGGCTGCTCGACAAAGCGGAAAGTTCGAAGCCTTACATGCGGTTGATTGCTCGACTTGAGGCGCTGGAGTCGGACAAACGGTATGATTTCATGTTTTCCGGTCTCGTCGTTCGAGATTGCCTGCCCGACCTTTTGGGGCGGTTGCTCAGAATACCGGTTGCTGGCAAGCCCTTGACCGTGTTCGATATTTCAGGCGTACCATCTGAGATCGTCGATGTGGTGGTGTCGTTGTTAAGTCGCATGGTCTTCGACTTTGCGCTCTGGACCCGGGAAGAAAAGCGTGTACCTATTTTGCTGGTTTGCGAAGAAGCGCATCGTTATGTGCCTGCAGGCGATGGGGATGTGTTCGGGCCAACCAAGCGGGCCATTGGGCGGATCGCCAAGGAAGGGCGCAAATATGGCGTGTCCTTGGGACTGGTCAGCCAACGTCCCAGCGAGCTGTCGGTTCCCATTCTTTCCCAATGCAATACGCTTTTCGCCATGAGGATGGGAAACGAGCGGGATTTGGCGTTCGTTCACAATGCCATGCCGGAAGGATCTGAGGATCTCTTTGCATCATTGCCTTCACTTAAAACCGGAGAGGCCGTGGCGATTGGCGAAGGGTTGCCTATTCCTATGCGAATGCGGTTCAATCCGCTGGATGCGGAGCACCGACCGGCCAGCGATACGGCGGCTTTTTCGGCCCAATGGGGAGCGGAGCAGGAACCCGAGTCGGTGGTTGGCGAGACGGTCCGGCGTTGGCGCTATATGGAGCGTCGTGGAGATGTCGTGCCCCAACCCGCGATCGATCCTTTGGCCGCCGTGCCCGATTTTATCCGAAATTGAGCCGAAGCGGGGCTTTCCCTTCGGCGGCGACTCATTTATGTTGCGGCTAACGTTGGCGATGGCGTTGCCGATGCAGCTGCCGCGTGGACCCTATTTTCTTACCAAAATCCAAGTGAAGAGTTATGGCCGGTCATTCCCAATTTAAGAATATTATGTACCGTAAGGGTGCGCAGGATAAGAAGCGCGCCAAGGAATTCGCCAAGTTGGCGCGCGAAATTATGGTCGCGGCCAAAATGGGCATTCCCGACCCCAATGACAATCCGCGTTTGCGCGGCGCGATTGCAGCGGCTCGCGCCAAGAATATGCCCAAAGACAACATCGAGCGGGCGATCAAGAAAGGGGCGGGTGGCGACGACGGCACCAACTTCGATGAAATCCGTTATGAAGGATACGGCCCGGGCGGCGTCGCGATTATCGTTGATGTGCTGACCGACAACCGTAACCGCAGCGCCTCGGAAGTGCGCGCCGCCTTTACCAAGCACGGCGGTAACCTCGGCGAAAGCGGTTCGGTGGCCTTCATGTTCGACCGCGTCGGTCTGGTCTACTACCCCGCCGACAAAGCCGACCATGACGAGTTGTTCGAGGTCGCTCTGGAAGCAGGCGCGACCGATGTGGCGTCGGATGACAGCGGTCACGAAATCATCTGTGAGCCGGACGATCTCAATACGATGCAAGAGGCGCTGGTTGAGAAGTTCGGTGAGCCGGAAGAGGCGCGGCTCGATTGGAAACCGCAAACGACGACCGAAGTGGATGAAGACAAGGCGTCTTCCATCCTGAAACTGATCGATGTTTTGGAAGACAATGACGACGTACAGCGCGTTTCGTCCAACTTCGAGGTTTCCGACGAGGTTATGGCGAAGCTGAGTTCTTAAATTTCGTAAGGGGAGGGGGCCATAGCGGGCATGAGGCTTCTTGGGCTGGACCCTGGACTTCAAGTTTCCGGTTGGGGCGTCATTGAAGTTGACGGCAACCGCCTGCGTCATGTTGCCGATGGTGCGGTCAAGACTAACGGCAAGCTCCCCCTCGCCGAACGTCTCGTTCAGCTTTATGACGGTTTGGCGGCGATCATCGAGCGCTACACCCCCGATGAAGCCGCCGTCGAAGAAACCTTTCTCAACAAAAACCCCGGCTCGACCCTGAAATTGGGCCATGCCCGGGGGATCGTTCTGCTGGTGCCTGCACGAATGGGACTGCCGGTGGCCGAGTATTCGGCCAACCTGATCAAAAAATCCACCGTGGGCACCGGACACGCCGATAAGGAACAGGTCAAGATGATGATGCGCACTCTGTTGCCGGGCTGTGAACTGGCGACAGCCGACGCCGCGGACGCATTGGCCGTGGCGGTTTGTCATGCTCACCATCGGGCGACCCATTCGGTCTGGGGGCGGGCCAAGACCGCAGCAGGAGGCGGCGCATGATTTCCAAGCTCAAGGGCATTCTCGATTCGGCCGGTGACGACTGGGCGGTGATTGATGTCAATGGCGTCGGCTACCGGGTGTTCTGTTCGTCGCGCACCCTTTCGCGGTTGCCCGGTGTCGGCGAGGCGGTGACCGTGGAAACGGAAACCCATGTGCGCGAAGACCACATTCATCTCTACGGGTTTATCGATACCGCCGAGCGCGATTGGTTTCGCCTGTTGACCACGGTGCAGGGTGTGGGTTCGAAGGTCGGCTTGGCGATCTTGAGCATTCTGCCGCCCGATCAATTGATGCAGGCCATCGCCGCTCAGGATAAGGCGGCGGTGACGCGGGCCAATGGCGTCGGCCCCAAAGTGGCGACTCGCATTCTCAATGAATTGAAAGACAAGATCGGCGCCCTGGCGCTTGGCCCCGTGGCGGGGCTGGAGGGGAAAGGCGGCGCGACGACTGCGCCGACAGCCGGTAGCGATACGGCCGAGGCCGCTTCGGCTCTGGTCAATCTGGGTTATGGTCGTAGCGAGGCCTTGGCTGCAGTCGCCAAAGCAGCGCAAGCCTTGGGAGACGGCGCGACGGTGGACGCCTTGATCAGGGAGGGCCTCAAAGAGCTGGCCCCCAAGGGGCTTTAGGTCATGGAAGAAGACCGCATCATCAGGCCCCAACAGGGCGAAAGCGATACCGGAGAAGGTTCTCTTCGTCCCTTGTCGCTCGACGACTTCACCGGACAGCGCAAGGCCTGCGAAAACCTTCGGGTCTTCATCGAAGCCGCCAGGACGCGCGGCGAGGCCATGGACCATGTGTTGCTCTACGGGCCGCCGGGGCTCGGCAAAACGACCCTGGCCCAGATCGTCGCCCGCGAGTTGGGCGTCAATTTCCGCGCCACCTCGGGGCCGGTGTTGGCCAAGGCGGGCGACTTGGCCGCGCTGCTGACCAATCTGGAACCGCGTGATGTGCTGTTTATCGATGAAATCCACCGCCTTAGTCCTGCCATAGAAGAGGTGCTTTATCCCGCCATGGAGGATTTTCAGTTGGATCTCATCATTGGCGAAGGCCCTGCGGCGCGGTCGATCCGCATCGATCTCAATCCCTTTACGCTGGTCGGCGCGACCACACGCTCGGGCCTGATCACCACGCCCCTGCGCGACCGCTTCGGCATTCCGACGCGGCTCAACTTCTATAGCGAGGAAGAACTGGTCGGTATCGTTCGGCGTGGCGCGGATGTGCTCGGGGCCGAGATGACCGAAGATGGGGCCCATGAAGTGGCCCGTCGCTCGCGCGGGACGCCGCGCGTGGCCGGTCGATTGCTGCGCCGGGTGCGCGATTTCGCCGCCGTTTCCGGTCATACGCCCATTGATTCAGAAGTCGCCGATGGGGCGCTCAATCGCCTGGAGGTCGATAAGATCGGGCTCGACGCCATGGACCGCCGATATCTGAGCTGCATTGCCGAAAACTATCGCGGCGGGCCGGTCGGTGTGGAGACCATGGCCGCCGCTCTTTCCGAGCAGCGCGACACCATTGAAGAGGTGATCGAGCCTTACCTCATTCAAATGGGTTTGCTGATGCGGACGCCACGCGGGCGAATGCTGGCGGACAAAGCCTATGAACATTTGGGGCTCAACCCGCCGAAAGGGCGCGAAATGCCCGATTTGTTCAATGGAGATGGAGGGCCCGATGCCGATTAGAGGCAAGATGGAGGGCAAGTTCCACGTTATGCCCATCCGAGTCTATTACGAAGACACCGATGCGGCGGGAATTGTCTACTATGCCAATTACCTGCGGTTCGCCGAACGCGGACGGACGGAGATGCTCGGCAAGGCGGGCATTCATCTGCGTGATTTGAAGGAAAGCGACAAACTGGATTTCGCCATCCGGCATGCCGAGGTGGATTACTTCAAACCGGCGCGGCTGAACGATTTTATCGAAGTGCGCACCTGGGTAACGGATGTGAAAGGCGCAAGCCTCAATATGGAGCAGTCCATTTCGCGTGACGGCGAAGAATTGGTGCGGGTTAAGGTGCGGGTCGCCTGCATGCACGAGAGCGGCAAGCCGGTGCGCATCCCAAAGTCGGTCAAGGGACCGTTGGACGAACTGATTACGGCAAGCTGACACCAATGGTCGGCGGGCATCTTTGAAGTTGAGGAGCGGATAGGAAGTATGGAGAACAACGTAGTCGAAGCTGCGGCTCTGGCCGGGTCGGTCAGCAACGATCTGTCCATGATCGGTCTGTTTTTGCGGGCCGATCTCGTGGTCAAAATCGTCATGGCGGTGCTGGTTATCGCTTCCATCTGGTGTTGGGCGATTATTTTCAACAAAACCTTTAAGCTGCGCCGCCTGAATGCTCGGGCGACCCAGTTTGAAAGCTCCTTTTGGTCCGGCAGCCCCTTGGAAGAACTTTACGACAGGATCGGCGCTGCGCCGAAAGACCCCATGTCGGCGGTTTTCTCCCGCGCCATGCGCGAATGGCGGCGCGGCCATCAGGGGGGCTCCAGTGAAATGCGCGCCGGAATGGCCGCGCGGATCGACCGGGTGATGCAAATTACCGTGGCCCGCGAGATGGATCAGGTCGAGCGTTACATGACCTTCCTCGCCTCGACCGGCTCGACAGCGCCGTTTATCGGCCTGTTCGGCACCGTCTGGGGGATCATGAACAGCTTCCAGGCCATCGCAACGACCAAAAACACCAGCCTGGCCGTCGTCGCGCCAGGCATCGCTGAGGCCTTGTTCGCCACGGCTTTGGGGCTGGTCGCCGCTATTCCCGCAGTGGTCGCCTTTAACAAGATTTCCCGCGATCTCGACCGTTACGCTTCGCGGCTCGAAACCTTCGCCGGGGAGTTTTCGGCCATCCTGTCCCGTCAGATGGAAATGTCGTCGGAATCTTCCGCCCCGGTCCAAAGCCAGGAAAGCCAGAGCGCCTTCCGTGAATGGGACCGTAGTTAACCATGGGAGGTTCACTGCAAGGTGGCGGCGGTAGCCGGGTCGGGAGGCGGAGAGCCTATCGCCCAATGGCCGATATCAACGTTACTCCAATGGTCGATGTCATGCTGGTGCTGCTGGTGATCTTTATGGTCACTGCCCCGCTGCTGACCGTTGGCGTCGAGGTCGACCTTCCCAAAACCAAGGCCTCGGTCATTCAAGGCCAGGACGAGCCCATTTCGGTGACGGTCGATAAGGAAGGCAAAATCTACATTCAGGACACTCAGATCGATCTGGTCGGTCTCGGTCCGCGCCTTGTCGCGATTACCGGCAACAACCCGGATGTGCGGATTTTCGTGCGCGGCGATCAGGAGATCAACTACGGCCGCGTCATGGCCGTGATGGGAGCGGTTAACAAGGCGGGCTTCAAAAAGGTCGCCATGGTCGCTCAGTTGCCGAAAGAGAAAGGCAAGGGCCGCTAACCCATGAAGGTTGCTTTCCTCGTCTCTTCCTTGCTCCATATTGCGATTGTCGTCGTCGCTTACTTCGGCTTGCCGTTTTTCAAGAACGACGAGTTGCTGGTCGAGCCGCCGATCATCGTTGAGTTGGTGACGGTCGACGAGGAAACTAATCTGCCTGAAACACCGCCTGCGCCCAAGCCGGAAGAGCAGGCCAAGGAAGAACCGAAGCCCGAGCCTAAGCCGGAAGCCAAGCCCGCTCCACCGCCTCCGCCACCGCCGCCCGCGCCGGAACAGGCCGAGACGCCCGAGCCCGCTCCCGAGGCCCCGCCCGAGCCGGAGCCCAAAGAAGAAATCGCTGCCATTCCGCCGCCCGAGCCCAAGCCGAAAAAAGAGGTGAAGAAAAAGCCCGAGCCGAAGCCCGAACCGGAAGCCAAGCCGAAACCCAAGCCCAAGGCTCCGGATCGCCTGACGCAGGTGAAGCCGAAGAAAAAACCCAAGCCGCCCGACTTCCTGGCCTCCATGAGCTCGGTGCTGAAGGACCTTCAGAAGAGGGACCCCAAGCCCGTGTCCAAGAAGGAGCTGGAGAAGAAGGAAAAGTCGAAGGAAGAGGCCTTCGAGGATGAAATCGCCAAGGCGCTGGCTTCGTCGAGCAAGCCCATGGATACCTCGCGCCCGCTGACTTTGAGCGAGATCGACGCCGTGCGCCAACAGATCGCCCGCTGCTGGAATGTGCCCGCCGGGGCTAAGGATGCGGAAAATCTGGTGATCGACATCCGCGTTCACATGAACCCGGACGGCACGGTGCGTAAGGCCGACCATTTGAGCACGGCGCGGATGCTGGGCGACGGGTTCTACCGGACGGCGGCGGAAAGCGCCATGCGCGCGGTCTTGAATCCGCGCTGCCAACCGTTCAAATTGCCACTTGATAAATACGACCGCTGGAAAACAATGACGTTGAGTTTCAATCCCAGGGAGATGTTCGGCCAATGATGACTGGAAAAAACCGTTTGAGCGTTTTGATCTTTGCGCTGGTTGCGATCTTCCTGACGGTAGGGACGGCCCAGGCCGAACTGAAAATCGACATCACTCAGGGCAAGGTGGAGCCTCTGCCCATTGCGGTGACCAACTTTATCGGCTCGAACGCCGCCGAGAGCGCCTATGGGGCCAACATCGCCTCCGTCGTGGCGGCCGACCTTGAGCGCTCCGGCCTGTTCCGCCCCATCGACCGGCGGGCCTTTATCCAGCATGAAACGGCCATCGGCGCGCTTCCGCGGTTTGGCGATTGGCGGGTGATCAGCGCCCAGGCCTTGGTCCAGGGCCGCACCGAGATGGCCGAGGATGGTCGTCTGCGCGTCGAGTTCCGCCTGTGGGACGTGTTCGCCGAACAGCAGATGATCGGGCTGGCCTATTTCACCATCCCCGACAATTGGCGGCGCGTCGCCCATATCATCGCCGACGCCATCTATAAGCGGATGACCGGCGAAGAAGGCTACTTCGACACCCGCATCGTCTATATCGCCGAGTCCGGCTCGGCCAAGCGCCGGGTTAAGCGGCTGGCGATCATGGATCAGGATGGCGCAAACCACCGCTTCCTGACTGACGGCACCTCACTCGTCCTGACGCCGCGCTTCTCGCCGACGCTTCAGGAAATCACCTATATGTCGTTCTACCGCAACGTCCCGCGGGTCTATATTTTCAATATCGATACGGGCCGCCAGGAGTTGCTGGGCGACTTCCCCGGCATGACCTTCGCGCCGCGTTTCTCACCCGACGGCAATGGGGTGATCATGAGCATGGCCAAGGACGGCAACTCGGAAATCTACTCCATGGATTTGCGCACCCGGGTGGTCAAGCGGTTGACCCGCCATCCGTCCATCGACACCTCGCCGAGCTTCGCGCCGGATGGGTCGCAGGTGACCTTCAACTCGGACCGCGGCGGCTCTCAGCAGATTTATGTGATGGATTCCGACGGCCGCAACGTCAAGCGGATCAGCTACGGCAAGGGCCGCTACGCAACGCCCGTCTGGTCGCCGCGCGGCGACTTGATCGCCTTCACCAAGATGCTCAACGGCACCTTCTATATCGGCGTGATGAAACCCGACGGCACCGGCGAGCGCCTGCTGGCCAAGGGATTTTTGGTCGAATCCCCGACCTGGGCGCCCAACGGACGGGTCTTGATGTTCTTCCGCGAAACCCCGGTGGGCAACAAAGGCGAGGTCAAAACCCGCATCTTCTCCATCGACCTGACCGGCTACAACGAACGGGAAATCAAAACCCCGGTCGACGCCTCCGACCCCGCCTGGTCGCCGATCATCCCTTGAGCCCAGAACCCTTAGCGGCTTCGCCGCTGTAGGTGTTCTGAGGCCCCGGAGCAAAGT
>CBDUMN010000109.1:0-10728 GCA_965368335.1 uncultured Rhodospirillales bacterium | reverse complement strand
CCCTCGCCCTAAAAAAACGACCGGACATTAGGTTCGCTGGTCAGATTACCGGCTGCGAAGGGTATGTCGAGAGCACCGCCATCGGACTGCTTGCCGGACGATTCGCCGTTGAAAAACGACTGGGGCAATCCCCCAGCCTGCCGCCGGAGACGACGGCTCTGGGTGCGCTCCTCGGTCATGTTACCGGCGGCGCGGAAGAGAGTTCTTATCAGCCAATGAATATTAATTTCGGCCTTTTCCCGACCATCGAAGGACGCGACCATCGCGGCAAGAGATTGAAAGGAAAGGCGAAAAAAGAGGCGCAGGCGGCACGCGCTTTAGCCGAAATTGATGCTTGGCTCGATAAAATATCCGTCGATTCTTAAAGAAGTTTAACTCCCCGTTTACGAAGCCGGGAGCATACTGCGCCGCATGGGGATACATGTAACAGACGCCGACATTTATCATAATGCGACCAAGCTTGCCGAGCAGCATGGTCAGGACGCCACAACCGTTGCCGACATGCGGGCCGAGCAGCTTCGCTATCAAGGCAATATGGATGGTTACCGCATGTGGAAACGCATCGTTCTCGTTGTCGATGAACTACTGGCAAGTGGCCCCGCCGAAGGGGAAATGTTCCACTAACTTCCGCCAATCAAATCGATGAGTTGATGAAAAGGCCGCGAATGCGGTCTTTTGCGTTTGCCCTACATACCACTAATATAAAGGGACAGCGCTTCGATTTCGAACTCGTTCAACTTCGAAGCCACCGTATGCATGACCGCATTATCGTTGGTTCGTTTACGCTCATTGAAATCTTCCAATTGGGACTTCAAATAGCGTTTATGCTGTCCGGCGAGCCGTGGCAGCTTTTCCGATCCCTCACCTTTTTCACCGTGACAGCTTTTACATGCAGCCACGCCGGAATAGCGATTGCCTTTGTCATAGAGATATTTACCGACGGCGGCGAAGTCGGGATCATGAATTTTATGTGAGAGTGGCGGCTTAGATGAGAAATACTGCCCAAGAGCGGCGATGTCCGCAGGCTCTAAATCAACCACCATTTCAGTCATGGTGCCTTCACGTTCGCCCGATTTAAAATCGCCGAGCTGTTTGGCGATATAGACGGCGTTTTGCCCAGCCAGACGGGGATAAATGGCGTTGGACGCCTCCCCTTCGTAGCCATGACACAGATGGCATTTTTCTTCGACAATCGCTTTGGCTCGCGCCCCATCGGCGGCCTGAACGGCGAATGGAATCAAGCAAAGGGAAAAAGCCAGAACTGCCTTGCTCAACATGACGCACCCCTTCCAACTAAACTGAACTTACGGGCACTATAACGGTTTCATTAGAATTTTAAAATATTCAGATTTCATAGGGGAAGCCTAATCAAATTCCATTTCCATAAAAACCTGCTGCGCATTGCGTCGCGCCAGGGTTCCAAAGTTGGCTAAATGTGAAAACTGCGATTGATCGACAGCGATGCCTTCCTCTATCAGCCCTCCTCGCTCAATCACAGCGCCCACTTTGGTTCTAAGCGACACCAGATAATCCAGCGTCTGGGCGCGCGCCTTAGCAAGCGGCGCCGGGACGCCATGGCCAGGCACTACGGTTTGAGGCTCAAGGGCGGCCAAGGCCTTAAAACTTTCAACCCAGGAAGCGGAGTTGGAGTAAGACATAACCCCCAGCATTCGATCCAGATAGACAATATCGCCGCTAAACACCACGCGACTGTCGGGCAACCAGACGAAAGAGTCCCCCGGCGTATGGGCCGGACCCGAATGGCGAATTTGCATAGCCACACCACCGATGGACAGGTCCAATGCATCTATAAAGGTTTCTTCGGCGTAGACAGGCGTCGTCCCCGACAGCCCTTCCTCGCCAATCAGAAACCCCAATCCCGTCAACTGATCGTTGGTTCTCTGTTTCTGATCGGCCACGGCCTCTTCGGATGCAATGATGCGAGCGCCCTTGGCCTTGAAGTACCCATTCCCCAACCAACGGTGGTCCTGCCCGCCGGTATTGATAACCACGACAACCGGCCTGTCGGTAATCGTTGCAATCGCTTCCTCAACCCGCGCAGCTCCCTTGGCCGACCCTCCCGGGTCGATCAGAACGACACCGCCAGAAGTCACCACAACCCCAAAGGTGGCGTTGTTGCCGAGGTTTTCTTTTGACCGCTGGCCCGTCTCGCCGATGATCGCATAAACCCCTTTCGCCACTTCCATCACCTTTAACGGAGCGGCCTGCAAAGGCAGACTCCAAAGAACAAACACTAGAAGAAAAAGACGGAACAACGGCATTATCCTAATATCGCCCACGCCAAGCATTGAGCATCAGGCGAAACCGCCCCTTGGTGTGGACGGTAAGCATTAACGGGTCAAAAGGATCATAGCTGCATTTCTTCAACGCCTTGAGATAAACATCCGCCAGCGTCGTGGGCAACAGCACTGGCAACGCTTTCTTATCTACCTCCCGAGCCAATTCCCTTGCCCGGCTCAAATGCTCTAGACCTTCATCCGCTACTTGAGCAACGACACTGCTCAGCGCCTCGCCTTTTCTGATCTGTTCGGGAGCAATCCCAGCCGTTTTAAGAAGATTGCGTGGCAAAAGAACGCGCCCCTGGCGGGCATGGAATGGAACGGCGCGAGCCAACCCTATCAGCGCCCAGGCAATCCCCATATGGCGCGCCGCCGTTGCAGCAGCCCGATCTTCAACAGCGAGTATCTTCAGAGCCAGTTGGGCCAGTTGCGACGATGTCCCTTCACAATAGGCAACCAAAGCCGCCATATCCTCGGGCGGAACGCCCTCCATATCGAATTCCCGCGCATCAATCAGGCGGTCAATAGCGCTTCTCGCCAGACCACACTGGTCAATCGTCTGGGCGAAGGCTTTCGCTACATCTCCCTCAGGCTCTTTTCCGCTCTTCAAACCATCCAGGGTATCCCGCCACCACTGGAGACGGATTCTCCCAAGCAACGGTTCGCTAACCACCTCCCGCGCCTTGGAAAGCTCCAGATTAAATGCATAAAGAGCAAGCAAGTGGGTGCGCGCCGGTTCGGGGGCGAACATGGCGCAGGTAAAGCGGTCTTTATCGTGGCGGCGGACTTCATCAGCCCAAGCGGGAAAGGACATGACGCCAGTTATTCCTGTTCCTGATGGCTCTAGCCATGGCATATAGCACAACATGGAACCGACCGCAGCGCCTCAAAAGACGGCCAATACTGAAAATTTCCCCGTCGCTTCGCTTATGTTGAGTGCGAGAGTACGTCCTCATGTCTTGGCCTTCTACCGTTTCGCCCGCCAAGCTGACGACATCGCCGACTCTCCAAATCTGAGTAAAACCGAGAAACTCAACCAGTTGACGGCGCTGCAGGAAAACCTAAAACAGGACGATCCAGCAACACCCTACCTGAAAGACCTTTTAACGGCCTTCACCTGGGACGCAGAAGATCGGCGCTACGAAACCTGGGACGATCTAATAGTCTACTGCGCTCACTCTGCCGCCCCCGTCGGCCGCTTCCTGCTCGATTTACACAACGCATTGAACCAACAAACGGGCAAAGCCTCCGATGCCCTCTGCGCGGCCTTGCAGATCACCAACCACCTTCAGGACTGCGGTCCCGACTACCGAATTCTCAACCGTGTTTATCTTCCGACCCAATGGCTCGATCAAGCCGGGCTGTCCGTTGATTGCCTTAATGAAACGAGATCACCTCAGGCGCTACGCCATATTCTAGATCAAGCACTCGATGAAACCGACAAGCTCATCGCACAGGCCAGCCGGTTGCCCCGCATGATCGACAATTTCGGTTTACGCATCCAGGCGCATGCGACGGTCGAGGCGGCGCGGTCACTGGCCGAGAAGCTGCGGTCCGACGACCCCCTGGCGCATCGGGTCGAACTATCCTTTTCCCACAAGCTCACATGCGCTATGCAGGGCATGATGAAAGGATGGTTCCGGTGACAAGCGCGGTAAGCGAAGACGACAAACGACAAGTACGCGCTATCGTGCGCAAGTCGGGCAGTTCTTTCTACTGGGCCATGCGCCTCCTGCCCCGCAAACGCCGGGAGGCCATGTTCGCACTCTACGCCCTTGCCCGGGAACTGGACGACATTGCCGACGAACCGGGTGAGCCAACCGCAAAGCTGAGCAAGTTGGAGGCTTGGAAAAAAGAAATTGATGCGCTTTATGCGGGGATACCGAACAGCCCCATCAGCCGCGCCCTACTCCCCGCCATTCAATACTTCAAGCTCAACAAAAGAGAGTTTCTCGAGCTGATCGCCGGAATGGAAACGGATGTCAAAGGCCCGGTTATTGCTCCTTCTGAAGAAGATTTACACCTTTACTGCCGTCGCGTCGCCGGAACCATTGGGCTTTTGTCTCTGGCGATTTTCGGACGCGATGAAGAAGAAGCCAAGACGTTCTCCCTCGCCCTGGCCGACGCCTTACAACTCACCAACATTTTGCGGGATCTCACCGAAGACGCTGCCATGGGACGTCTCTACCTACCCAAAGAACTCCTTAAGCGGCATGGCGTCTCAGGCGCAACGCCCGAAGCGATAATACGCCATGAAAATCTTCATCGGGTTTGTGAAGAACTGGTTGGGCAAGCGGAAGAACACTTCCGGGACGCAAGAGAGGCCCTCAAAAAAGTAGGGGCCGAACACCTCCGCCCGGCGATCATCATGATGGCCGTTTACCACGAAATTCTACAACGGCTGAAACGCCGGGGGTGGCGGCAACTGACGCCAAAACTATCGCTTTCCGGCTCCGCCAAAGCCTGGATTGCTTTTCGACACCTCTTAACGGTGCAGCCGTGACAACCCTCAATATCGTCGGGGCCGGTCTCGCCGGTTTGTCCGCTGCTGTCGCCGCTTTGCCTCATTGGAAACGAGTGCGGGTATTCGAGGCTGCGCCTCAAGCCGGTGGAAGATGCCGCTCCTATTACGACACGACATTAAACTGCCGGATCGACAACGGGAACCACCTGATCCTCGGGGCTTATGAAGCAACCTTGGTCTATGCTCGGGCCATTGGAGCGCTCGACACCTTTTATAAAGTTGCCCCCGCCGCCATTGCATTCGCCGAGCCCCAGTCAGGGCTGAGTTGGATCCTCAAACCTGATCGCGGCCCCATCCCTTTCTCGCTGTTTTTTAAGGACCGCCGCGTCCCGGAAACCGGCATATTCGACCTCATCCGAGACATAAAGAAGCTCAGCAAAGCAGATATCAACAAAACAGTTTCGGAAACCCTCAACCCGACATCAAAATTATTTCGCAGACTCTGGGTGCCGATGACCTTAGGTATCCTAAATACGCCGCCCAACGAGGCTTCCGCCCAACTCCTTTGGTCAGCCCTTAGTAAAACCCTGACAAAAGGCGAAAAATCCTGCCGTCCTTATCTCCCCAAAGAAGGCCTGAGCGAATCGCTAATCGATCCGGCCATAGAGAAGATTGAGAACATCAAGTTCAATACTCCGCTCAAGGACCTGAAAAACGAAAATGGACGGATCGTTGGACTCAATTTCGGTAAAGAAACCGTCCCTCTCGACCAAAAAGACGCTGTCATTCTGGCCCTACCGCCGAAACAAACATCCAAATTCATTCCTGACCTGGAACCGCCAAAGGGCGCGAATACGATCCTCAACATTCATTTCAGGCTCCAAGCCGAAGCCCGGATCAAAGGCGGAGCCCCCTTTCTCGGTCTAGTCGGAACCCTGACCCAATGGCTCTTTACCAGAGGGCATATTGCTTCGGTCACTGTCAGCGCAGCGAATGCCATAGACAACGATAATATCGCACCAAAGGTTTGGGCCGAAATCGCCCCCTACCTTGAAGAAGACGACAGCACAGTGCCGCGCCATCGCATTATTCGTGAAAAGCGGGCAACCTTTCATCAATCCCCCCTCAACGCAAACCATCGCCCAGGTACAGCAACGGCATTTAGCAACCTCTTCCTTGCCGGTGACTGGACGGCGACCGAACTGCCCGCCACTATTGAGGGAGCTATCCTATCGGGTCAGTGGGCAGAAGAAGCGGCACGTAATCGATTTTTGATCTAGCTCAAAAAAAATAAATCTTCCTCTTTCAATCGTCCGGCCCTCTTCCTATCTTTTGGAAACATTCGTTTTTTCCTTCTTACAATTCTGATTACAAAGAGGCGAACATGGCTTTTGAACTCCCCGCACTCCCCTACGACAAGACCGCGCTGGAACCCCATATCACGAGCAATACGCTCGATTTTCACCACGGCAAACACCACAATGCCTACGTGACCAACCTCAATAATATGCTGGGTGACGCCGCCGGAAGCTCTCAGGCAGACCTGGAAGCGGCGATGAAAGATTCGGCCGGCAATCCCGACAAAACGGGTATCTTCAACAACGCCGCTCAGGTGTGGAACCACACCTTCTACTGGCACTCCATGAAACCAAATGGCGGCGGTGCGCCGACCGGCGATCTGGCCGCCAAGATCGACGCCACCTGGGGGAGCTTCGATAAGTTCAAAGAAGAATTTAAAGCCAATGGTATCGGACAGTTCGGTTCCGGTTGGGTCTGGCTTGTCGCCGAAGGCGGCGAATTGAAAATCGTCAAAACCCTCAATGCCGACTGTCCATTGGTCCACGGCCAGACCCCGCTTCTGACCGCCGACGTCTGGGAGCATGCTTACTATCTCGATTTCCAGAACCGCCGCCCGGACTATCTCCAGACCTTCCTCGATAGTTTGGCCAATTGGGACTTCGCCGCGGAAAACTTCGCCAAAGCGTAGAGTTACCTTTTCCCAGCAAAAAAGCCCGGCATCTTCCGCCGGGCTTTTTTTCGAAGATTCTCTATCGTCGTTTAACTGTTATCTACAATCACCGGCGCATCGAAATAGGTCAATACCGGGCTATTGCCGAAACGCGCCTCAATACCGCTTCGCCACTCATCCCCATAAAACGCCTCAGCTTTTTCCCGGCTTTCCCAAAGATAGCAGCCGCCGCCGGAACGGTCTTGATCAAGCAGATAGTATTTACGAATCAGGCCATCGACCCCTTGATACCGCGGCACCGAGGCTTCAAACAACTGAGCCGCTTCTCCCGCGCTCATTTCAGCGGGCAAATCAAACCGAACGATGACAACAACAGGCTTGGCGCTCATAGCCGTTCTCCTCTGCAATTACTCAACTGCAATCAAAGCCGTGGCGACCCGGCGCTCCTCCATGAGCATCAAACCGTGGGTCCGGCAAGCCGCACCTGTGTCCATCCACTCAAGCACCATACCAGAAGCCTTTAAAAACTCCCGCAGACCTTTAGGCGGTGCAACGAAGCGGGGGCCGCAGCCGATTAGAACCAGCTCGATTTCCTCACTGGCTTCAACGAGCTCTTTGAGGCTTTCGTCGGTGATTTCTTCGGGGCTTTTAACTGCCCAGGGAATCGTACGTGCGGGAAAGATCAAAACCGATCCATCGAAATGGGTTCCCGCAATATTGAAACCACCTTCGCCGTAAGATTTCACCACCTGCCGTCCAGCAGGCGTTAAAGGTGTAATATCGAGACTTATTCCGCCGCCGCCGCCAACCATGGCCTAGTCGGTTTCCTCAGCCCCGGAGAAATCGGGGGTTACGTCGTCTTCGCCTTCTTTCTTGCGGCGCACCTTGAAATAGAGCAACAGCGGCACGGCAAGACAGATGGAAGAATAGGTCCCGATCAAAACACCCCAGATCATCGCCAGGCTGAACCCGCGGATTACCTCACCGCCGAGGAAATAAAGAGCAAGCAAAGCCAGCAAAGTGGTGAGCGAGGTCATCACCGTGCGCGACAGAGTTTCATTGACCGAGTTGTTGAGTAGTTCCGGGATCGGCATGGTCTTATAGCGACGCAGGTTTTCACGCACCCTATCGTAGACCACGACCGTATCGTTAATCGAATAGCCCGCGATGGTCAGAATAGCCGCCACGGTTGAAAGATTGAATTCAATACCGGTGATGGCAAACAGGCCAATGGTCGAAAAAACGTCGTGACACAGGGCGATCACAGCACCTAAGCCAAATTGCCATTCAAAGCGGAACCAAATGTAGATGAGGATGGCGACCACGGCCAACCCAACCGCCATAACGCCATCCATAAACAATTCTTCACTGACCTTGGGGCCAACAAATTCCGTTCGGCGATATTTGACATCTTCGCCCAATTCCACTTTTACGGTTTCGACGGCTTCCTGTTGTTCCTTTTCGCCGCCTTCCTGACGCTGCACTCGGATCAGCACGTCGGTCGGCGCACCGAACTCCTGCAGTGCGACTTCGCCAAGCCCCAGGCCATTAAGACGCTTACGTAGGTCTTTGATGTCGGCTGCTTCGGGCGTACGGACTTCCATCAAAATACCGCCCTGGAAGTCGATGCCGTAGTTCAACCCTTTGACACCGAAAAGGCTTGCCGAAGCAATTATCAGTAAAACGGAAAAGGCGAAAAATATCAGGCGCTTGCCAATGAACTCCAGTTCCGGTTTTTGGGGGATAAGTCTCAAACCAGCCATTGTCTCTCTCCCCTAAACCGGCAGTTCTTTGGGTCGCTTACGCTTGACCCAGATGGACACGAGATAACGGGTTAACATGGTTGCCGTAAACAAGGAGGACGCAACCCCGACGGCCAAAGTAACCGCAAAGCCGCGCACCGGCCCGGAACCGAATTCATACAACAGTAAAGCAGCAATCAGCGTGGTCACGTTGGCATCGACAATCGTCGTAATTGCCCGGCTGTACCCTGCCTCAATGGCGCTGACAATACCGCGACCGATGGCCGATTCTTCCCGAATACGTTCAAAAACCAGCACGTTGGCGTCCACCGCCATACCAATGGTCAGCACGATGCCCGCGATACCGGGGAGGGTCAAGGTCGCCTGCAATGCCGAGAGGGATGCGATAATCAGCACCATATTGACCATCAGAGCGATATCGGCAAACACCCCAAAAGTGCGATAGGTCGCCACCATGAAAATCATCACGGCGACCAAGCCAATAATCGAAGCGATCTTGCCCGCCGCAATGGAGTCGGCGCCAAGTCCCGGTCCCACCGTGCGTTCTTCAAGGATCGTTAGGGGAGCAGGTAGCGCACCGGCCCTTAGCAGCAAGGACAAGTCCTGAGCAGATTGGGTGGTGTATTGACCGGAGATAATTCCACTACCGCCAAGAATCGGCTCGTTGATCCGGGGTGCGCTGATAACCTTGCCGTCCAGCACAATAGCCATACGGCGATTGACGTTTCTCTTGGTTGCATCGCCAAATTTCTTGGCGCCGAAGGAATCGAAGCGGAAGCTCACCACAGGACGGCCATTTTCGAACGTTGGCTGGGAATCGATGAGGTTTTCACCGCTCACCATGACCCGCTTGTTCACCAGAACTCTCTGCACCGCTCCGGCCGCATCTTTGTATTCCACAGAAGGCAGCCAATGAGAATCCGCCGGGGCGCGACTGCCCGGAGCGACATTGTCGTTGACGAGGTGGAAAGACATCTTAGCGGTTTTACCCAGGAGGCGTTTGATACGCTCAGGATCGTCCACTCCGGGAAGCTGGATCAAAATGCGATCTTCGCCCTGACGCTGGATGGTCGGCTCCCGCACACCCGTTTCATCGATCCGGCGACGGACGATTTCAATGGATTGATCGACCGCCGACTTAATACGATCCTGTATCGCCTGCTCGGTCAACTCCAAGCGAATAAGTCCATTTTCACCGGTATGACCGGGAGCCCCCTGATCAAGACTGCGCAGACTCTGGAACGCTGCGTCAAACTGCTCGGCCTTGCGGATCGTCACGACGACGGCGTGCCCTTCAACGCCTAACCCCTTGTAACCGACCCGATCTTTGCGAAGTGTCGTACGAACCGTATCGACCAAAGACGTCAACCGTTCACGGAGAACCGATTTGACATCGACCTCTAGGAGCAGATGCGAACCGCCCTGCAGGTCAAGCCCCAGACTGATTTGCTTATGAGGAATGCCGTCGGGCAATGACCCTGCCGTTTCCCGGTCCAAAAGGTTGGGAAAAGCAAAAGCCAGACCGAACAGGCAGACTCCTAGAACGATGGAAATCTTCCAATTGGCGAAATGAAGCATGGAGCGGACCTACCGCGGTAATGTTTGGTGATATTTGAGGTTACTTGCCGCCCAGCAGACGCTTTAAGCCGCCGCCTTTCGACGGTTCGCCATCATTAGCGTCGCCTTCTTTGGCTTCGTCTTTGGAAGCCCCTTCCCCACTGGCCGGTTCAGTCTTGGAAACCAACTCGGAAACCATGGAGCGTCGGACCTTGACCTTGATGTTCTCGGCAATTTCGACAGTGAGTTCGTCGTCGTTCCCCACTTTGGTCACAGTGCCGATAATGCCACCACCCGTAACCACTTTGTCGCCACGCCGGATGGCTTCCAGCATATCCTTATGCTGTTTCATCTTTTTCTGTTGCGGTCTGATCAGCAAAAAATAGAAAACGACAAAAATCAGAACCAAAGGCAACATACTGGCGAGTCCGCCGCCAGCGCCTGCAATGGCATCCTGGGCATAAGCCGGGGAAATCAACATGGAAGAAGTCTCCAAAGAACGATGAATCGTAAGGTTAGCGGAATATAGCCCGCATAGAGACACATGCAAGCGGATTAGGCCGCTTTTCCCCAGGTTTTAACAACTTTTGAAGATATAACGACTTGAAACCCGCTCTAGATGTGGAGTCTCGATAGGTTGTTCTGATCCAGCCCAGTTCGACTGATGGGCGGCTT
>CBDUMN010000108.1:0-10789 GCA_965368335.1 uncultured Rhodospirillales bacterium | reverse complement strand
GAGTATCGGCCGATCCCAATAACCCGGCGCGGGGGCCTTTTCTCTCGGCAGGGCCTGACCGAGCTTAACCAACGGCGGATCGACCCGCTCATGATGAACCGACCAATAGGATTCGATGGGATAGCGGCTTAAGACCACAAGGTTGTGCTTATCCACCGCTCCTTTTCCGTCGTCCCGCTCGGTAAAAGCCCGGTAGAAATCGGCATAGGCGGTCCCTTTTAGAAGCTTATCGAGCGCATGCAGATCGCGCGGCTCTGTGCTGCTGCGCTTCTGCCCGTTGATTTCCTGAAGACAAAGGATATCGGCATGAAGGCTTTCCAGTTGCGGGCGCAAAACGGCAATCCGTTCCGCCAGGGGCGGAACGACAGAGGGGCCGTCATCAAGATTTTCCAGATTGAAGGTGGCGATCCGCAGCATGGATATCCTCGCTTACCCCGCCACCATACACCTTAAGGGCGAAAAACGCCAAAACCCAGGTCAAGGACGACGGGCCAGGAAAAAGTCTTTCAACAAAGCGGCTGCTTCGCTTTCGCGAATACCGCCATAGACCTCCGGGGCATGGTGACAGGTCGGCTGATGGAAAATTCGCGGGCCATGATCGATCCCGCCGCCTTTGGGATCGTAAGCACCGAAATAGACCCGCCGGAGACGGGCGAACGATATGGCCGTAGCGCACATGGCGCAGGGTTCAAGGGTGACATAGAGATCGCAATTTTCAAGCCGGGGGGATGAGCGGGCGATACCGGCTTTGCGGATCGCCAGCACTTCGGCATGCGCCGTCGGATCGTTTAATTCTTCCACCCGGTTGCCCGCGCTGGCGAGCACCTCGCCCGTCGCCCCATCGACCACCACCGCGCCGACCGGCACTTCGCCGCGCGCCGAAGCGGCAAATGCCTGATCGAGCGCCAATTCCATAAAGTTTTTTTCGTTCATCGGCAGTCCCGCCGTCCACTCCATGACTTGCCGCCATGCGGCGAAACCCTTTATACCAATCTTTATGGATCACAGCGACACCCCCTTCATCGGCATTACTCTCGATTCGGAAGAACCGGGAGGCTATTCCAAGTTTCCCTGGTACGCCCTCCGGCAAAACTATTGCTCTTCGGTGATTGCCTCGGGCGGCCTGCCCCTGCCCCTGCCTCACGCCCCTGAACTGGCCGAAGTTTATCTGGATCGGATCAACGGCCTTTTGATTACCGGCGGCGCATTCGATCTCGACCCAGCGCTGTTTGGCGATGACGAGACCCATGAAACCGTCGTCACCAAGGGAGCGCGAACCGATTTTGAGCTGACTGTCACCCGCGGCGCTTTGGAGCGGGACATGCCGGTGCTCGGCATTTGCGGCGGCCAGCAGTTGCTTCATGTGGTTCTGGGTGGACGGCTGATCCAACATATCCCGGACGCCATTGAAAACCCGCTGCCCCATGAACAACCCAACCCACGCGACGAGGCTGGACACGACGTAGCGGTCAAAGATGGCTCTCTGCTCCACAAAATTACCGGACAAACCGAGTTTCCCGTCAATAGCGCCCATCATCAGGCGGCGGCGGACGAGCCAGAAGGGGTTATCGTCAACGCCAGAGCCTCCGACGGAGTGATCGAGGGGATCGAAGCCCCGGCTTATACTTTCTGCATCGGTGTGCAATGGCACCCGGAATTTTTCATCAGCCCGGCGGACAACAAGATCCTGAAGGCCTTTATCGAAGCGGCCAAGGAGTATGGCGCAAAATGAGCGACAACGACCAAAAGGGCGAGCGGATCGCCAAGGTGATGGCTCGCGCCGGGCTCTGCTCGCGCCGCGAGGCCGAACGCTGGATCGGCGAAGGCCGGGTCAAGGTCAACGGCGAAACCCTTGAAACACCGGCTCATACGATCACCGACAAAGACCTGGTGCTGGTCGACGGCAAACCTCTGCCCGACAAGCAGGAAACCCGGCTTTGGCGCTATCATAAACCGCCGGGGCTCGTCACCACCCACAAAGACCCGGAAAACCGCGAGACGGTTTTCGACAAATTGCCGCCCGAGTTGGGTCGGGTCATCTCGGTTGGCCGCCTCGATCTCAATACCGAAGGCCTGTTGCTACTGACCAATGATGGAGAAGTGGCGCGCAAGCTCGAGCTGCCGTCCACCGGCTGGACCCGCCGCTACCGGGTGCGGGTTCATGGCAGGGTCGATCAGAAAGCCCTGGAAGAACTCAAAAACGGCGTCACCATCGACGGAGTGCGCTACGCATCCATCCAAGCCGCCATCGACGAAACCGGCGAAGAAAAGAAAAAAGCCAACACCTGGCTGATAGTCGCCCTGACCGAAGGAAAGAACCGCGAAATCCGCAAGGTGATGGAACATCTGGGGCTTGAGGTGAACCGCCTGATCCGGGTGTCATACGGTCCTTTCCAGCTTTCCGCCCTGCCCAAGGGAGCGGTCGAGGAAGTCGCCCCCAAAACCCTCAAAGCCCAGCTCGGCCTCGGCAACGCCCCGCAAGGCGAAGGCCGGGCCGTACGCAAAGACAAAGGCGCGAAAGGCAAGAGCAAAGGCAAGCCACCCACCAAGCGGCCAAAACGCCGCGCCACCGACCGGCCAACCGCCAAACCGGGGAAAACCCATGCGGATCGTCGCAGGAAAACATAAAGGACGCGCTCTTTTAGCGCCAAAGGGGCGGGATACCCGCCCGACGTCCGACCGCACCCGCGGGGCCCTGTTCAATATTCTGGAACACGGTATCGACGGGTTCTCCCTGCGCAACGGCCATATTCTCGATGTTTTCGCCGGAACCGGGGCGCTCGGCCTGGAAGCCCTCTCGCGAGGAGCGGAAACGGCAACCTTCATGGAACAGGGGCGCGATGCGCTAAAGGTCTTAGGTGAGAATATCGCCGCGCTGAAGGTCGAGGGACAAACAACCATTTTACGGGCTAACGCCACCCGCCCTCCGGCGGCGAGCCAGACCTATGATTTAATTTTTCTCGATCCCCCTTACGGAAAAGGGCTGATCCCCAAAGCGCTTAAAGCGCTCTTGGCCAAGGGCTGGTTCGCCCCTGGGGCCCTCATCGTCGCCGAGGCGGGATCGGCAGAAACGGACCTTTTGCCCGACGGCTTCACGCAATTAGATGAACGGATTTACGGCGCGGCGAAGATACTGTTTGCGATTTGTGATATAACGGAAACACAAAAATCATAAAATCATAGCCGAGCTATTGGGTCGAACAATGATCAGAAATAAGAAAAATGGACACATACATGGTGGAGAAGAAGGACGCGCGGTTTGTTAGCCGCCTCACGCGAAAAACGTTGGCCGTCATTCTTGCAGGTGGCAGAGGGTCCCGCCTTGGCGTTTTAACCGACTGGCGCACAAAACCGGCCACGCCGTTCGGCGGCAAATTCCGCATTATCGATTTCACGTTGTCCAATTGCGTCAATTCAGATATTCGCAAGGCCTGCGTCCTCACGCAGTACAAATCGCATTCGCTCATTCAGCACCTGATGAAGGGCTGGACCTTTCTCAACTCGGAAAACCAGGAATTTCTCGATCTGGTGCCCGCCCAACAATGGCGCGGCGGCGACGCCTGGTTCGAAGGGACGGCCGATGCGGTTTATCAAAGCCTCGATATCATCGAGGGCTACGAGCCGAAATATGTGCTGATTTTAGCAGGCGACCATATCTACACCATGGACTACGGCGCAATCCTCGCCACTCATGCGGAATCCTGGGCCGATTTCACCGTCGCCTGCAAGCCGGTCCCAATCGAAGAAGCCAAAGAATTCGGCGTGATGAAAGTGGACGGCGACGGGCGTATCACCGGTTTTGAGGAAAAACCCGAGAGCCCGGAACCAATCCCCGGAAACCCCTCCCACGCCATGGCCAGCATGGGGATTTACGTCGCCTCGTTCGAGTTCCTCGTCAACCAGTTGAACCGCGATGCCGCAGCCCCCAATTCAAGCCACGATTTCGGCAAAGACATTATCCCCCATATCTTAGAGACCGGCGGAAAACTTCAATCCCACACTTTCTCAGGCCCCATGGGCTCCGATCCTTACTGGCGCGACGTGGGAACCCTGGATGCCTTTTTCCAGGCCAACCTGGAGCAGCTTTCCGAAACACCGCCGATCAACCTTCACGACGCCGACTGGCCGATCTTCACCCACCAGCCCCAACTGCCCCCCGCCCATCTCATCGGCATGACCGAATGCTGCCATGTGGGCAGCTCCATGGTCAGCGGCGGCTGCGTCGTCAACGAATCTACTGTCGAAAACGCCATTCTTTTTTCCAATGTGGTTGTCGAAAAAAACTGCAAACTGCACGGCGTTCTCGCCCTGCCCGGCTGCCATATCGGCAAGGACTGTCGGCTGACCAACGTCATCCTCGACAACGGGTGTCAGGTTCCCGAAGGGACGGTGATTGGAGAAAACCCGGAAGAAGACGCCAAACGGTTCAACATCACTCCCGGCGGCGTGGTGGTGGTCAATCGGGAAATGCTGGGCCAAGGCTCACACTACAAACCGGGTCATGTGCAATAGGGGATAGGCTCTAAACGTCCCATTCGTCGTAGAGCGGGGTCCGTACATCGGTGAGGATTTTCTCGATGGAGAAATAGTCGATCTCGCCGCTGGCGATCCGCGCTTCCTCCTCAGGGCTCGACAAGACCAGTTCACCCATCACCTCGAGCCCACCAATCAGGCCCGACAGCCCTTCGCTTTTGGCGCGCTTGCGGTGGCGCGGCACGAAATAAAGCGTCACATCGCCTTCGCAACTGGTCGTCACGATCAGGTTGCCCGTCATCTGTTCCATCCGGCGGGCGTTCCGCTCAGCCCACTCTCGTATCCAGCGTGTCGCCAGAGGAACAATGGTTGCCGCACTACCGTTCCATTTGATCACCGGCAAAGGATAACTGGCCCCAATTGCCGGTTTATCGCCATGTGACGCATGCCCCAACAAACGAAGCTCCAGCGGGAAAATTGGGTAGTCATCCGGGCGACGGAAAAACTGAAAATGCAAATGGCCGGGAATGGACGCACCCGCATTGACCCCGTTATAGAACCCGACAAAGCCCGGCATCCGTTCGGCTAAACGGGTCAGGTCGGCAATCAGGCCGCCCAACGTCTGCCCCCCTTCGGGGCCGAATTCCCAATCCTGTGTCTCATGCAAAGCCGAAGCGATAACCACATGGCCGGGCATCAGGGGAAAGGGGTTCATCCAGGCGTGAAAAGGCTTTCCGTTGACATCGAGCGCATAGCCAAGCTCCGCCCCCTGTTGCTGCCATCGGATGTTCTCCCGGCACAAAAAACAGCCGCCGTTTGCCACTTCCATATCGCCGGGCGCCTCACTCACGCCATTGCCGTTAAAACGCTCCAGGCGTTTGGCGTTGAACTGAATGCGAAATTGTTTCACCGGGTCGTCGGGGTGGGGAAAGACATAACGCCTGACATTAACCAGGCAGTCTTTGATAAAACCGGTCTGTTTTTGATTGTATTCAAGCTGCGAAATAGCCCGCGCCAAACCGTTGGTTGCTTCGGTTTTCCAAAGCAGCGCATTCAGATCGGCCCAGGCGGTATCGTAACTCTCGATGAAATCCAGCATCATTCGTCCCGGAGGATCGTTTAAACCCTCTGCCATCCTTCGATATAATTTTATTAGGGAAGGACGGGCAAAGCGGTCAAGCGGTTTGTCTTAAAGGTTTTTCGATAAGGCGTTATTTGACCGCCGGGACACACCGGGATATACACGAAAGGTAGGAAATCCAACCATTGCCCCGCGAATTCTAAGATCCGACGCTTTTTATCGAGCGAAAAACAAAAATCTAAAAGGAGGGCCTGCAGTGCGCGGCGATTCCATCGTTATCGAACCCCATCACCGCAAAGCGGCGGCGGCCATTGCCCCCATCGTATGCCAAACACTTGAAGCTATCCCAGGGCGCATCGGCGTTACCGTGGCTGGTGAATCGGGCAGCGGAAAATCCGAGACGGCGGCGGCCTTGGCCGACGCCCTGGCAGCCGAGGGAATTAAGGCGGTCATCCTGCAGCAGGACGACTATTTCATCCACCCGCCCAAGACCAACGACAAAACGAGACGCGCTGACATCGGCTGGGTCGGCCCCCAAGAGGTTCGGATCGACTTGATGGACGAACATATGCGGGCCTTTATCGAGGGCGCGGAAAAAATAGAGAAGCCGCTGGTCGATTACGCCGATGACGCCGTCTATTCGGAAATTCTGGAAACCGGCGACGCCCGGGTGATCATCGCAGAAGGGACCTACACCACCTTAATCGACGCGGCGCGCCACCGCGCTTTCATCGACCGCGACTACCGGCAAACCCGCAAACACCGGGAAAAACGCAACCGCGACGCCTCCGAGTTGGACGCCTTCATCGACCGGGTTCTGGAAATCGAGCACGGGATTATTTCGGCCCATAAGGCCCGCGCCGACCTGATCATCGCCGAAGACTACTCGGTTTCAACCGCCCTCCCCACCGTCTAGCCCTTAGAGGAATCGTCTATGCATATCTGCTTCCTCAACCCCCAAGGCAACTTCGATCCGGCCGACTCCTACCTGACGGAGCACCCGGACTTCGGCGGGCAGTTGGTTTATGTGAAAGAAACGGCCATCGCCATGGCCGATATGGGACACAAGGTCGATATCGTCACCCGGCGCATCCGCGACGACGCCTGGCCCGAGTTCGCCGAAGACAAAGACAGCTATCCGGGCTACGAAGACCGCATCAGAATTCTGCGTTTTCCCTGTGGCGGCGATGTATTTCTCGGCAAAGAACACCTCTGGCCGCATCTGCCCGAATTCGTCGACAACATGCTCGAATACTATGTGGGCTATGACAAGGTTCCCGACTTCTTCACCGCCCACTACGGCGACGGCGGCTATTGCGCGGTTCTCGCCCAGGCCAAGACCGGTATCGGCTTTACCTTCACCGGTCATTCGCTTGGCGCACAAAAGCTCGATAAGCTGGGAACCTCCCTCGACAACATGGATACGATGCAGGACCGCTATGCCTTCGCCCAGCGGATTGCCGCCGAGCGCATGAGTATGCGCCGCGCCCATCGGATCATCACCTCGACCGAACAGGAACGCTACGAGCAGTATTCCCACCCGCTCTATTCCGGCGCGGTGGACGTCAATACGCCGCATACTTTCCGTGTGCAGACGCCGGGGGTGAATACGCGCATTTTCTCGGCCCGCTCTCGTCCCGACGATGCAGCATTCGAAGCCAAACTCCATGAAAAACTCGGCCCCAACGGCATCCCCTATGTGCTCGTGTCGAGCCGCTTGGATGAGAAGAAAAACATTCAAGGCGTAGTTGACGCCTTCGCCAAATCCGAGGCGCTCCGCAACCGCGCCAAGCTAGCCATTTGCGTACGCGGCATCGACGATCCGTTTAGCCAGATCGCCAATCTGCCGACGGCTGAGCGCGCCGTCCTGCGCCCCATCCTCGACACCATCGAGCAAAGCGGCATCAAGGAACGGACGGTTTTTCTCAACCTCCCCTCCCAACAGGACTTGGCGACGGCCTACCGGATTTTCGCCTCCCGCGGCTCGGTCTTCGCCCTGACCGCGTTTTACGAACCCTTCGGTCTGGCCCCCATCGAAGCGGCAGCCTGCGGGTTGGTTCCCGTCGTCACGAAAAATGGCGGCCCATCGGAAATTTTTAAATACGGCACCGGCGTTCTCGTCGACCCATTCGATCCCGAAGACATTGCGGTTGGCCTGGTGCGGGGCATGAACGACCATAAAACCATCGCCGAAAAGGCCCACGACATGGTGTTTCAGCGTTACACCTGGCACCAGACAGCAACCGGCTATATGGAGGCCATCACCTCATCCCCCCGCCCCGGCAACGACCTCCTCCACCCCGATGCCGGCGAGTTGATTCGGTTCTATCTGGAGAACAAAAAAGAAGAGCGCTAACTCTTCGGCCTTTTCAGGGTGAAGGGCTTTTCGACCACGGCGTAGTCCATATAGCCGAGACGGGCGAGCGGGCGAAGGCGCTCGATGTCGATCAGGCCATCGGTCAGGGCCTCGTCGGCGATATGAATGCCCAACACCGTGCCAAGCACCATGGCGTTGCGGCTGTTCTCGATGGTGCAGGGCAGGTCGATCACCTCATGGACCGCGCACTCCATCTGAACCGGGCTTTCGGCGACGCGCGGCGGCGTAACCAGTTGGGAAGGATCGGGCGTCAGGCCCGCCAGTTCAAACTCGTTGACCTCGGGCCCCACCGGCGCACAGGATGCATTCATCTGATCGGTCAGGGCCTCGGTCGCCATGTTAACGACGAACTCGCGGGTTTCGATGCAGTTGGTCAGCGTGTCTTTATCCCCTCCGTGAGACTGACGGCCATTGATCGAGAACATCACCATGGGCGGGTCCGAGGCGACCCCATTGAAAAAACTAAAGGGAGCAAGGTTAATCGTACCGTCTTTGGCGACCGTCGAAATCCAACCGATTGGCCTCGGGACGATACAGCTTTTGAAGGGGTCGTGCGGCAGGCCATGCGGGCCGTTCGTTTGATAAAACATGATCGTTTCCCTTCCTACTTTTTCAAGTTTCTCCAGGCATTGACCACCAACCGAATATCGGCGTGGGGGTCTTGCTCGGGGCGGGGCGCCAAGTCCCAAATCCAGGTCTCATCGGGTTCCGGGTGAGGGTTGCCGAGCAGAGTGTCGCGGCTATAGGTCACCTCGCCATCAATCACGGTTTCGCGCCGCACGTCGGAAATCAGACAAACCCGCCCTTTAAACCCTTTCAGGTATTCCATATGCCGGGCAATGAGGTTTTGGCTGAAGGCCTCGAGCTCATGCGGCGTCATCTTGGTTTTTCGTTCGAGATATTCTTTGAGCAAAACCGGCAATTGAGACCAGACATTGAGCGAAACCACCAAATCGACATCCCCGTCGTGAAAAACCGTGGGTTTGATATCCGGCGCCGGTTGCTTGGCCTGAACCGCTTCATACAACGGCTCGGCCATTTCGGTTATGTCGATCTGGGCCAGTTTGAGGTTTGGGTATCGCGCGGCCTTGGCGACCATGACGGGCAGGTGGAAAATATCGGCGAAGGTAACATGCTTGAAGCGCTCGCAAAGAGCATCCACCGGGACGTCATGCCAAAGGCCGGTGCCAATCACCAAGACGCGGTGTTTTCTTTCGCAAGAGTCCGCAGCCTCCAGAATGATCCGCTTGGAATTGTCGAGATGGGACTGCCAGTTCCCTGGAATCCGTTTAAAGCGGGACTCGATGCCGATCAACTCCCGCAAATATCCCAGTTTTCGGATATGCTTGGGGCAAGGAGTCGTGACGAATTTCAACCATTCGAGAATCATTCGGGCATCCTAGCCTTCGAATTCCTATATTGAAATATCGTCCTGACCGGCAATGGAGGATTCTTTGCGCTTTATCTGTATCTTATTGGCATTTATGTCTTTGAGTTTATCGTCGGCAACCGTCCAGGCCGCCGACCCCATCGGCAAGGTCGTCCGCCTCCAGGCGACAGCCCAAGCCGTCACACCGCAAGGAACCCGCGCCTTAAACTCAGGCGATCCGGTATTTAACAACGACCGTCTCGTTACCGGCCCGGACGCCCGGCTTGAAGTGTCTCTACTCGATGACAGCAGCCTGACCCTGGGCGGCGATGCGGAATTCATTATCTCCGAGTTGGACCTGACACCCGGAACGGAAGCGGGAAATATGGAACTACTCAAGGGCGCATTTTTGCTGGTTACGGGAACGGTCGCCAAAGTGGCCCCGGAACGCTACCGGGTATCGACCCCCTTCGCGACCATCGGCATTAGAGGCACCACCTTCTGGGGCGGCCCGCTGGACGATCCGTTTTCGGTCCTGTTGCTCGATGGGGAGATCGAAGTGCGCAATCCGGGCGGAAGCGTCATCCTCAAACCGAACCAAGGCACTGACATTGCTTCGCCCGACGCCAAACCGGAAGCGCCGGGCGCCTGGAGCGACGACAAACGGACGCGCGCCTTCGCGACCATCACATTTAGCGAGAATTAACGGCGGCCAAACAGCTTTTCGATATCGGCCAGTTTAAGCTCTACATAGGTGGGGCGGCCGTGGCTGCACTGGCCGGAATGGGGCATTTGCTCCATCTGACGCAGCAGCGCATTCATTTCCTGGGCGTTGAGCCGCCGCCCGGCGCGGACGCTGCCGTGGCAGGCCATGGAGGCGCAAACGTCGGAAAGCTTCTCACGCAAGGCCAGGGTTTCGTCGAATTCGGCGAGATCGTCGGCCAGATCGCGGATCAGTCCTTTGACGTCTGTTTCACCCAGCAAGGCAGGCGTTTCGCGCACCGCCACCGTGCCCGGCCCGAAAGACTCGATCACCAACCCCAGCTCTGCCAGTTCATCGGCGCGGGTTAGTAGACGATCAACGGCGGGTTCGTCCAACTCGACCACTTCCGGGATCAGCAACCCCTGGCGCTTGACCCCACCTTCGACCAAGGCCGCCTGGATACGCTCGTGAACCAGACGCTCATGGGCGGCGTGCTGATCGACAATGACCAAGCCGTCCGCCGTCTGGGCGACGATGTAGGTTTCATGGACCTGACCGCGCGCCACGCCCAGGGGGTATTCTGACACGCCCCCCTCCTGCACCACAGGCTCCATCTCACCCACCGACCGAGCCTCCATGGGCGTATCCAGATTGGGTAAGGGCGCGTGATAGCTGGCCGCCGATTCCGCCACGCCGCGCGGCATCGTCGTTTGCGGCCGGGAACAAGGCCCACCAAAACCGCCGCCCGAATGCCCCATAGGCAAGGAAGACCGCTCAGCGCTAAAA
>CBDUMN010000107.1:0-10986 GCA_965368335.1 uncultured Rhodospirillales bacterium | reverse complement strand
GTTTCTTTCGCGCTTTCTTCTTCCAAGGGCGCTTCTTCGACATGTCTGGCCGGTGCGGCGAGGGGCGTGGCTTCATCCCCGTCTTGATCCATCGCTTCTTTCGGCTGTGCGGCCTTGCGGCGAAGCAGGGCTTCGGCCCGCGCTTCGGCGTTCATGCGTGAAAGTTCCTGGTAGCGCATCAGGTTTTTGCGCACATCGTCCCGCGGCAAATCCTTTGCAGCAGTTTGGGTCGCCCGGTTGAGATCGCCCATCAAACCGTAAACGAGAGCAAGGTTAAGGCGGTTGCGGGCCGATGAGAGAGGGCTATCCGTCACGTCCTGAAGCAGTAAAACGGCCTCTTCGTAGTCGCCGCTTATGGCCAGCGAGAGGGCGAGATTGTTTTTTGCCGATAAGCCGTCGGGATCTTGTCGGATCGCTTCTTTATATGATGCTTGAGCTTTGTCATGTTGCCCGGTCATATCAAGAGCAACGCCAAGGCCGTTATAAATCCGTGGGGCGGTTTTCCTCAGCTCTTTTGCAGCTTCAAACTGTGTAATGGCATCGTTGGGGCGATCAAGTGCGATCAGGACATTGCCATAGACGCGCCGCGCCTCCGGGTTGTCGCCGTCTATTCGAATTGCGCGTTTCAGAGGTTCTGCTGCTGATCGGTATTCCTTTAGGGTGGCCAGCGTTACGCCTAGTTCGTATAGGGGTTCAGCCGCCTCTGGATTTAGAACCGCAGCCCTGTTGAAAAATGTCGCCGCCGAGCGAAGGTCGCCGCCTTTCCGGGTGGTTTTGCCGATACGCATCAATTGTTCGGCTTTGGAGGCGACCCGTTCGTCGGCCAACTCCTTGTTCGACATGGTCTCGGTCGCCGCGCAGCTCGATAGGGTAAGAGCAATGAGGGTGGCTCCTGTAATCCGCACCCATTTTTTTCTCATGCCCGGTGTCTTTTTTGAAGGGCCTAAGGCCATGACCATGCTTCCTAACAACTTCGTTACGGCGATTTTTGCAGTCTGCCCTGCGTCTGACTGGGCGTATGTGACTAGCATCACTTGCGGTAACCCTAAATCTCTCTATAAACTCTATACAAATTTGTTACTATTTTGACCGAAATGTTGGGGAATAGGTCGTGAAAAAACAATACTTGGAATTGACTCGTCTGATCGAGCGCCTTCACCGGCGTTTTCTAGACGTGCTGCGTGCCGAGCTAACCCGCCAGGGAATAAAGGAAGTCAATGCGGTCCAGGCCTTGCTACTAACCAATATCGGGGAAGAAGAAATCGTCATCCGCGATTTGGTTGAGCGAGGTTACTATTTGGGGTCCAATGTTTCCTACAACATCAAGAAACTCGTCGAATCCGGATTTCTTGAGCAACAGCGGTCTGAACACGACCGTCGTTCGGTCCGCATCAAACTGACGCCGAAAGCCCTGGATTTGGTGATTAAAATCAAGGAACTGGAAGATAACCACGTTTCGAGTCTTGCCGACAACGATGTCGCTGAGGGCGATATCGAGCAGGTGCTGAGAACCATGCGTCGGGTCGAGCGGACTTGGGCCGACAACATGCACTTCGGCGGTCTTTAGCGTTTAGTCTTTCAGTAAGGGGATAATCTCGAGGGCGGCGGCGATCGTGTCGGCCTGCTCGACGATAAAATTATCTTTGGCGAGAGCCAGGGCTTTTTCAGCTTCTCCTTCATCGCGTCCGTGACCGGTCAGGACATGCAGCCCACCCGCCAGGCCGGCGTTGAGCCCGGCTCCGATATCTCCCGCCTTGTCCCCAACGACCCAGGAATTCGATAGGTCGATCCCCAGGTCTCGCTTCGCATTTTCCAGCATCCCCGGGTTTGGTTTCCGGGAGGGGTGCGATGGATGTTGATAGGGCGGTTCGCCGTTCTTGTGATAGGGGCTGGCATAGACCGCGTCGATCTTTGCCCCTTTAGCGGCTAAAAGATCGAACATCCGCTGTTGCACGGCGGCGAAGACTTTCCAGTCAAAATATCCCCTTGCAATGCCCGATTGGTTGGTGATTACGACGACCGGGATGTTTCGGGCATTGGCGGCGCAAATGGTTTCTGCCGCACCATCGATCAAAACCACTTTCTCAGGGTTGCTCAAATAGTTCTCTTCGATGATGATTGCGCCGTCTCGGTCGAGGAAAAGTGCCGGTCGACCAGGAGTTCTATCTGTCAGAACTTGGTTCCAAACGTGTCGATCATCGATGATGGCAGTGGAAGGAAGCTTGACGGAAGACATGGTTTCTCCTGAGAATGATCCTTTAAAACACGAGCACGGGACCGGATCAATCATTCCGCCCTTTAAGTGATCGTGTGAAGCCCCCAAATAAGGGAAAAGATATATTCCTTGGTAAGGGTTTGAATAATACCGATGAGCGCCAGAGTGGAATATGAGCCGAAAGAAAGCATGAGTCCTATCGTTAGGGGGCTGCTTTTGGCGTTTGGTTGGATCAACGTAGTGCTCGGTTTTGCCGGGGCCTTTTTGCCGGTTCTGCCGACTACTCCGTTCTTGCTGATTGCGCTCTGGGCTTTTGCGCAAAGTTCGAGCCGCTTCCACGATTGGCTTTATAACCATCCGCGCTTTGGCCCGATGCTTCGGGATTGGCGCGACTATCGGGTTGTGCCGGTACGGGCGAAAGTTTTATCGCTCGGTATGATGACGACAAGCTTGGTCTATGTGATCTTTTTCGTCGCCGTTGATTGGTGGGTGCCGACTCTGATGGCTTGCATTATGATGCCGACCGCCATCTGGCTTGTCACCCGGGCGAGTTCCGTTGAACGGGAAACCCGCCCGGTGAAAGTCGAAGCAGACCGATAAACGGCTTTTCCTTTATTCGCAGACGAGGCGGCAGGCTTTGCCGTCGGGGCCGCAATCCATGGATTTTTCACCATTTTCAAGCTTGCAGTTCATGTCGAGCTTGAAGGTAATGGTTTCTTCGTTCGGATAAGAGCAGAACATCCAGGAAAAACGATTAGGCGATTTGGCCCGCATTTTGGTTGCTTTTGTGCTTTCCGCTTTCTCTGGGGTCGCGACGCAGCCGCGATAGGTCAGGTGTTCTTCGCCACCGATTTCAGCCGCCCAGAGAGATTTGGCTTTGCGTGCGAAATACTCAGGAAAATCGTCGCAGGCCATCAGCTTGCGGTTATCCTCGTTGCGCACCATCTGACAACTGCGCTTTTGCTGAGCCTGCACCTCTTCCTTGGAAGGGCAGGTGCCTACTTCCTTAAGTGTGGAAAGGTCGGGGCAGGTCAAAATTGTCTCCGCCTTAGCGGGAGGGCTTATCAGAACGGCCAGCACCACCAGTAAGCCGGCTGCAAAGAAGCTTCGCATTGTTGGGTTCCTTTTCATCCGATAGTTTTCAGCCTAACTTAAGTGTAGGTCTTAGTTTTTTGGCTCTTCACCGTAGATATTACGGTAAAGCTGAACGTCGATGTATTGATTTAGAACCGGGTTGAATTCAATAATCTCAAACTGGCTCAAAACGGGGTCGTAGGCATGATCCTGAATGACTTCTTCATCCATTTTATTCCAGTGAATTTCCTCTGCCTGGGCGCGAGTCAGGCTGCTTGTCAGCAGGTGAAACCGCTCGGGTAACTTGTCCATTTGTTCGAGCGTGCCATGCATTTCAAGGGTGATCTTCATAACGCCAGGGTGACTGAATAGCATCCGGTTGAAAGTGTAGGACGTTGCCGCGGTGCGTAAAAGCAGGGCGCGGTAATCTTGGGTTGGCCCCACATCAATCCGTGTTGCGATCTCGCCCTGATCATTGAGGGAAAATCCCGTGATCTTAAAGGTCTTGGCTTCGAAGAAATTATCGACCGCTTTGAGTGCGGTTTCCTGGGTTAGTTCTTGCTTCTTGAACCAGTTTGAGCGCACCTCCATTTCGTTGGTGCTTTCGCCGCAGGCCGTGAGACCAAGGGTGAGGGCGACAAAAAATGCCGCAAACGCTTTGCGCATGGATTTTTCCCTACCAAATATTCAAGGCGATTATTTCGCCAGCGAAGGAGGTAACACACTTTATCTGGTGTTTGAAGAGACTCTAAAAGTTGAATGGAGCGTTCCTATCTGATGTGATGAGTGAACATTAAATTGAGACAGGCCCTCTAAGGAGTTCCCATGCCCGTTATCGACCAGCTAAAGGAGCGTCAGGAAGAGATGACCGCTTGGCGGCGGGACCTGCATGCCCATCCGGAAATTGCTTTCGAGGAATGGCGGACGGCGAAGGTTGTTGCCGAGAAACTCAAATCCTTTGGCGTCGAGGTAACCACAGGACTGGCGGGAACGGGAGTCGTCGGCACCTTATCGACAGGTGAGGGGCCCGCCATCGGTCTGCGCGCCGACATGGATGCTCTGTCTATGGAAGAAGAAAACACCTTCGCCCATAAATCTGTCCATCCGGGAAAAATGCATGCTTGCGGCCATGACGGCCATACGACGATGCTTCTCGGTGCGGCGAAATACCTTGCCGAAACCCGGAACTTTAAAGGAACGGTGCAGTTTATTTTCCAACCCGCCGAAGAAATGGAAGGGGGCGGCGAACGAATGGTCAGGGAAGGGCTTTTCGAGCGGTTCCCTGTCGATGCGGTTTATGGGCTTCACAACTGGCCGCGGATGCCGTTGGGAACGTTCGCCATGCGGCCCGGCCCCTTGATGGCGGCCGTCGAGGTTTTCGATGTGGTTTTGACCGGTGTGGGAGCCCATGGGGCGATGCCGCACCAGGGGATCGATCCCATTGCGGCAGGCGCTCAGGTGGTTTCCAGCCTTCAACACGTCGTCAGCCGGGAAATTGACCCTCTGGATTCCGGTGTGGTGAGCGTCACCATGTTCAATGCGGGAGAAAGCCGCAACGTAATTCCCTCGATGGCCCATCTTGCCGGAACGGTGCGTTCGTTCAGGCCTGAAGTGCGTGATACTTTGGAGGCCGGTGTGCGGCGGGTTATCGAAGGGGTTAGCGCGGCCCATGGGGTCAAGGCGGAAATTACGTACGACCGGCGCTATCCACCAACTATCAACCACGCAAAAGAAACCGAGATTGCAGCTCAGGCGGCGGCCCAGGTGGTGGGAGCTGAAAATCTCGATCTCAATCCCACACCGACCATGGGGGCCGAAGATTTCTCCTACATGCTGGAGGCCAAGCCCGGCTGCTACGTCTGGATGGGAACGGGCAAAGGGGCGGACGACCCGTTGCTCCATAACGCCCGTTTTGATTTCAATGACGATGCTCTACCCATCGGAGCCAGCTATTGGGCGACCTTAGTTGAGCAAGAACTCGCTTGAAGCCTGCTACTCGCTGACAGCCCAGACTTTTGGTTGCTCTTCCAGGGTATAAATCACCAGCTTTTCATCGCGGGGGCCGGGCATTCCCGGAGTGCCGGTTGGCATGCCGGGTAGGGAAATGCCGCGGACTTTGGGTTTCTCTTTAAGGAAGCGGTCCAAATCTTCGAGAGGGACATGTCCCTCGATGACATAGTTGCCAATCACTGTGCTGTGGCAGGATTCGAGTTCGGGGTGGACGCCCAGCAGACGCTTGACCTGATCGATGTCCTCCGTACTTTTTACCTTCACATGATATCCGGCGGCTTCCAGGTGGTCGGCATAGCCCGTGCAACAGCCGCATTGGGGGTGGTTGTAAACCGTAGCGGTGGGCATGTGATCGGCGGTGGCGGGAACCGACAAAAACAGGGTGGCGGCAAAGATGCTGGCGAAGGCTGAGCGGCGGATCATGGTTTTCTCCATCGTGGACGAACCGTTGTTTTGGTGGAATATAAACCTTCCGGCTGGCGGAAGGTCAATATCCTAGATCAAGGCATAAAAAAGGGCGCTCCATGGCGGAGCGCCCTTCTCGTTTAACCGATTTAAACGCCTTAGTTGAGTGTGATCACCACGCGGCGGTTTTTGGCTTCGACAACGCCGTCGGCAGTCTTGACTGCGGGCTTGTTCTCACCGAAAGCAGCTTTGCTGATATTAGCTCCGGAGAGGCCGAACTCTTGAAGCAGGTTGGCAACCGCATCCATACGGGCGGCCGACAGCTTGGCATTCAGGATATTGGAGCCGGAGGTGTCGGTGTGTGCTTGAACGTTCGCCCCGGTGAGCTTGGCCCAACGGAGTTTGTCGTATGCGTTGGCGACCACGGCAAAGCCTTCATCGGTCAACTCGGCACTGCCAAGGTTGAAGTATACGGTGAACGGCCCAGGGACCTTTTTCTTCGGTGCCGGAGCGCCGCCCAGTTCCTTCATTGCGGCCATGTAGTACTTCTTGCAAGCCTCAATATCTTTAGGCTGGAAGTTTTCTTCCTGTTCCTGCATCCAGCAATCGAAACCGGCTTGTGCGCGGGCCGCGGCGGCCGGGTTGCTCTTCATGCCAGTGCTGAGAGCTTTAACGAGATTTACGCGGGCGAAGCTCAGTTCATTGACTTTGTCTCCCGGTAAGGTGCGGTCGGCGATTTCCTGTGGGCCAACTGCGTTACCCATACCGGCTGAGCGGGCCTTTTCATTGAAGAAACCGGCATCGGACCAATCGGTCTCATCTCTTTCCATACCGGCGAGACGGACGTATTCGCTGTGCAGGGCTTTGTTGAAATCGGAGCCCTGAGTTTCCATCATCTTAACGCCGTCGAGATCGTAGGTCGAACAAGCGCCAAGAAGGACGAGACCTGCAAGCAGGGCGACGCCTTTTTTCAAGTTCTTCATATCTTTGCCTCCAATTAATGAACGTATTCGGTTCTCCCGCGAGGTCTATTACTTGAGGGTGATGACTACGCGGCGGTTCTTCGCTTCCTTAACGCCATCGTCGGTTTTGACGGCGGGTTTGTTTTCGCCGTAGGCCGACTTGCTGATTTTTTCGGCGGCGAGGCCGAATTCTTTCAACAGATTGACAACGGCGTCCATCCGAGCGGCCGAAAGCTTGGCGTTAACCAAGTTGGAGCCGGAGGTATCTGTATGAGCTTGAACGTTTGCTCCCGTCAGCTTTGCCCAACGGAGTTTGTCGTAGGCGTTGGCGACGGCGGCGAAACCTTCGTCAGTCAATTCGGCGCTGCCGAGATCGAAATAGACGGTAAACGGTCCTGGAATTTTTTTCTTAGCAGCTGCTTTTACAACTGGTTTGGCCGTCTCGGCTTTGTCGGCAGTCGCGCAGGCGCTGACCATGAAGAGAGCTGCGATCAGGGCGATGCCAACTTTAAGGCTTTTCATTTGGTAGAAGTCTCCATAAGTGTCGTAATTTAAATAAGCTGTGATGCAGAGGGATGGATAACCCTCCGCAAATGCGAAAATGAAAAATAGCGGCTAACTATTTTCCTTTTTTCCCCTTGCCTTTGTTTTGCTCTGATTTTCCGCCTTTTTGGCTTTTTTCATTCAGGTTGTTGCAGTTCTGATCTTCCCGGCTACAGTTTTTTTCTCTCTTCGCTTTTTTCTCTTTTTTCGCCTTTTTTTCTTTATTCAGCTTGTCGCCTTTTGCCCAGGCGGCATTGTCTTTGAGTGACAAGTCATTGAAACTGAAAGTCGTAGGAGAAGAAGTAAAGCAGATGGCAAACGCAATAAGTGCGATAGCAGCAAAGGTGCGCTGTGAAGTCATTTCCCTATCAACCCCTTGTTTTATAAAGGTTTGTTGTGGAATTTAGCGGCAAGCCGCCTTTCCATTGTTGCGTAGGTTAACAGTTTCTCAAGGTTTTGAAACCCTGAAAAGGTAAAATTTGTAAAAAGATCAATGGCTTGACTCTTGTTTTAGAAGGGCGCTCGGGTAGGCCTCCTTTTTGACTTAATGGAGATACTTGGGGCGCTCGGGGTGGGCTTGTGAAGCTGCGGCTTCTTCCGCCGTCTGATTGCTCAAATATTCGATTTTCTCATCGCCCACTTCGACTCCGGTGATTTCCGGGAAATGGGTATTGAGCCATAAGACCATCAGGACGATACGCTCATGGTCGTTGCGGGTGATGGCGTCGTAAATAAGCGGGGCGACAACGCCAAGCCGATTGGTCCTCACCATATAATGATCGGGGCCATACCTGGTGTCCGAAAGGTGACGGATGCGGCGGTCCATATCTCCTACGGCGCGTTTGCTGAAATCGTGGAGAGCTTCGGGGCTCACGTTGACAGGTAGTTGTTGGTCTCCGGTGTCGATCAGAAAAGTGCGTGTCGGCATGCTATCGCTCCTCTCGTCTGACTTTCAGATGGGAAGAGCGATGGGTTTTGTCGATGAAAAAGTGTTGAAAAACACTGCTTTGGGTTTTTCTGTTGGGCGGAAAGCCCTAATAAAAAAGGGAGAGCTAAGGCCCTCCCTTCTAAATCAAAGACCGAAGCTTTGTTTAAGCGCCGGTGAAAGCCTGGAGGCCGGTTTGGGCGCGGCCTAGGATAAGGGCGTGGATGTCATGGGTGCCCTCATATGTGTTGACCGTTTCCAGATTGACCATGTGGCGAATGACGTGGAATTCGTCGGAAATACCGTTGCCGCCATGCATGTCGCGGGCGAGGCGGGCGATATCGAGCGCCTTGCCGCATGAGTTGCGCTTGATCATCGAGATGTTTTCCGGCGGGCAGTTTCCTTCGTCGAGCAGGCGGCCGACTCGCAGGCAGCTCTGGAGGCCGAGGGTGATTTCGGTCTGCATATTAGCCAGTTTCCACTGAATCAACTGGTTGGCGGCCAGTGGACGACCGAACTGTTTGCGGTCGAGCGTATATTGGCGAGCCGCATGCCAGCAGTATTCCGCCGCGCCGAGAGCGCCCCAGGCGATGCCGTAACGGGCCTTGTTGAGGCAACCGAACGGACCGCCCAGGCCTTTGACGTTTGGCAGCAGGTTTTCTTCCGGCACTTCGACCTCATCCATGACGATTTCGCCGGTGATGGAAGCGCGAAGCGACATCTTGCCTTCGATTTTGGGGAAGGAGAGGCCTTTCATTCCTTTTTCCAGAATGAAGCCGCGAATGACACCGTCGAGCTTGGCCCAAACAACGGCGATATCGGCGATGGGGCTGTTGGTGATCCACATCTTGTTGCCGGTCAGCTTGTAGCCGCCGTCGATTTTCTCAGCGCGGGTTTTCATGGAGCCCGGATCGGAACCGTGGTCCGGCTCGGTCAGGCCGAAACAGCCGACCAGTTCGCCAGTCGCCAGTTTGGGCAAATACTTCTTGCGCTGCTCTTCGTTGCCGTAGCTGTAAATGGGGTGCATAACCAGCGAGGACTGAACCGACATGGCCGAGCGATAGCCCGAATCGACCCGCTCCACTTCGCGCGCCGCCAAGCCGTAACAGACGTGGTTGACGCCGGCGCAGCCGTATTCTTCGGGGATGGTTGAGCCGAGCAGGCCCATCTCACCGAACTTATTCATAATGTCGCGGTCGAAGACCTCATTGCGATTGGCTTCAAGAATGCCCGGCATCAGGCTGTCCTGACAAAACTCACGGGTCGAATCCATAATCAGCCGTTCGTCTTCGCTCAACTGATCGGTCAAAAAGAACGGGTCTTCCCAATTAAAGGCGGGTTTCGATGCCATCTCTCAGAGGCTCCTTGTCGTTAAATATCAATAAGGTTTCTTAAATGTCCGGTATAATTGCCGTTGCTTCTATCTCAATTACCGCCGGAGAATCCAGTAGGTCGGCTACAAAAATCATGCTCATGGCGGGAAAGTGGCGTCCGAAATGGGCTTTCCAAATTCCGCCGAGCTCTTTGCGCACCTTTACATAGGCTGACTTATCCTTGCAAAAGCAGGTCATGCGGCAAACGTCTTCCGGCTTGCCGCCCGCTTCGGCGACAATGGCGAGAATATTTTTGAGCACCTGCTCGAACTGGGGCGCTAGTTCGGCGCTATGGAAAACCTGTTTCGCATCCCAGCCGACCTGGCCCGCCATGAAGAGCGTACGCCCGTGAGCGGCCAGAACTCCATTGGAATAGCCGACCGGAAGGGCCCAGTCTTTGGGTGCAATACTAAGGTGTTCCGCCCCGTTCATGTTTTTTCTTCCCCCCGCCGACGGCTGCTTTTTTTTCCGCTTTTTACCGCCGCAAGCTTGCTTGACAATTAAATCGGTATTGTGGTACTGATTTACATAATAAAGCTTGTTTGCGGCTCCAGTCAATGGTTTAAGCCGAATTGCTCCAAACAAATTGGAGTTCGTTGGGGGCGAAATCGAGCAAGTCGACTAGGGGATCTGGAGGAGAACTATATAAAATGACTGTTTCCGCATATCGCTGGATGATGACCGAGTCTGGCGCGCCGATGGAAAAGCAAAGTTTCGACGCTGCGCCTGGAGAGGGCGAGGTGGTGGTTGAGATCGCCGGTTGCGGCGTCTGCCATACCGACCTCGGTTTTTATTATGACGGCGTACGCACCAATTCAGAACTGCCTTTGACGCTGGGCCATGAAATTAGTGGTCGGGTTATCGAAACCGGCGCGGGCGCAGAAGCCTGGAAGGGTAAGGCTGTTATTATTCCGGCCGTTATGCCCTGTGGCGAATGCGATCTTTGTAAGCGCGGCAAAGGCACCATCTGTCGTTCTCAGAAAATGCCGGGCAACGATATTCAGGGCGGATTCGGCTCCCATATCGTTGTGCCGTCGCGCGGTCTTTGTGAGGTCGATGAAGATCGGCTTGCTAAGGCGGGTATGGAGTTGGCCGATGTGTCGGTTGTCGCCGATGCGGTGACCACGCCATACCAAGCGGTGCTTCAAGCTGAGGTCAAGCCGGGCTTTCTCGCCGTGGTGATCGGCGTCGGTGGAGTCGGTGGTTACTGCGTCCAGATGGCGAAGGCCTTTGGAGCGACGGTTGTTGCTATCGATATCGATCAGGACAAGCTGGACGCCATTTCGGAGTACGGCGCGGCGAAAACCTTCAATTCCAAAGAGATTGGCGGCCGTGATCTGAAGAAGGCCATTTCGACCTTCGCCAAAGAACAGGGACTGCCGAGTACCGAGTGGTTTATTTTCGAGTGTTCCGGCTCCGCGCCGGGGCAGGAAACCGCCTTCAATCTGCTGGTTCATGGCGCCACCCTAAGCGTGGTTG
>CBDUMN010000106.1:0-11256 GCA_965368335.1 uncultured Rhodospirillales bacterium | reverse complement strand
CGGGGCGACACCAAGACGCCGATGATCATTGCCGCCGTCTGCATGATCGTCAACATCGTCTTCAACCTCTTGCTCATGGGGCCCTTCCTGCATGTCGGCCTCGCCATGGCGACGGTCATTTCGGCCTGGACCAATACGCTGCTGCTGGCGATCGTTTTGCGCCAAAGGGGACAAATCCAGAAGGATGAGCGGCTCCAGAGCCGCATTCCCCGCATTCTGCTTTCGGCAGCCCTGATGGGCGGGATACTTTGGGGATTGAAAATCGCTCTCGCTCCCTGGATCGAGGGGGATGAAATCTGGCGTGTCGCCGCGCTGGTCCTGCTGGTCGCCTCGGGCCTCGTTTCCTATTTCGCGCTGGCCCATGTGACCGGGGCGGCGCGTCTGTCCGATATAAAAGGCATGCTGCGTAAAAAGGCGTCTTGACCGGATTCCCGCCAGGGTCCATAACTCCGCGCGATTTTATTTTGCCTTTGCGGTCCAACGCACTGGCGCAACATCATACCCAAGGGGTCCAAACTCATGAGCCGCATTTTCTCCGGCGTCCAGCCTACCGGCAATCTCCATCTCGGCAACTACCTCGGCGCAATCCGCAACTGGGTTTCGCTGCAGGATGATTTTGAATGCATCTTCTGCGTGGTCGATATGCACGCGATTACCGTTTGGCAGGACCCCAAGGAACTGGTCGCCAACACCCGCGAAGTGGCGGCGGCGATGATCGCCTCGGGCGTCGATCCCAAGAAGAACATCATCTTCAACCAGTCGGCCGTTTCCGGCCATGCCGAACTGGCCTGGATTTTCAACTGTGTGGCGCGTCTCGGTTGGCTCAACCGGATGACCCAGTTTAAGGAAAAAGCGGGCAAAAACCGCGAGCGGGCCTCGGTCGGCCTCTATGCCTACCCGAACCTGATGGCCGCCGATATCCTGCTCTATAAGGCGACGCACGTTCCAGTTGGCGAAGACCAGAAACAGCACCTGGAGCTGACCCGCGATATCGCCCAGAAGTTCAACAACGATTTCGGCGTCGATTACTTCCCGGTGGTCGAGCCGTTGATCTTCGGCGAGGCGACCCGGGTTATGTCGCTCAAAGACGGCACCAAGAAAATGAGCAAGTCGGACCCGTCGGAAGCTTCGCGGATCGTCATGACCGATGACGCCGACACCATCGCCAAGCGGATTAGAAAGGCCAAGACCGACCCGCTGCCCCTGCCCGAAACCGTCGAAGAGTTGAAGGAACGCCCGGAAGCGGCCAACCTGATCGGCATCTATGCGGCGCTCGACGGCAAGACGACGGCCGATGTGGTGGCCCAGTATGCGGGCGGTCAGTTCTCCAGCTTCAAGCAGGACCTGGCCGATCTGGCGGTCGCCAAGCTGGGCCCCATCGGCGATGAGATGAACCGCCTGATGGACGACCACGCGGCGCTCGACCGGATCATCCATGAAGGGGCCGAGCGGGCCAACGTGATCGCCCAGCCGATCTTGAAGGAAATCAAGGAAATCGTCGGTTTCTTAGTCGCTTAATTCTTCGCCGACATCAAGACGCCAAAGGCCTCGGGGACATCGCGCTTTGAGGCCTTTGCTATTTGGGCCAGGGACTGGGTTGGGTCGGTGACGGTGAAGCCTTGCGCTTTCAGATCGGCCAGCAGCCGGTCGGTTGGGACGTTCAGAACTTGTGCGACCTGAGGCAACGGTGCTTCGGCGGCGGCGAATACGAAGGCTTTCATCGGGTTACCCCCACCTTGTCCGGAAATCATGAGAAAGGCCGCCGTGGCGATGCCGGTCAGGCCGATCAGGACTTGTGTCCGTCGGGTTTTGACGATCTTAACGAAGCCGTTCCAGTTGCGCGCCACATGGAGAAGCGCCGCAGCGACGAAGGCCAACCCCAGCCATTCATGCAGGCCTTTAAGCGACCCGCCGCCTAAGTGAAAGAAGACCAAAACGCCTGAGACGCCGACGACGGCGAAGAGTGCGGTGGCCAGCGGTGTTGCGTACTTCTGAATGGAGGAACCGGATGATCCTGCGACTCTTGCGCCCATGTCCCTAAATCCCCTTTTAGCTGAACGATATGGAATGTGGGGATATTGGAGGGCCTGTGTAACCGGTTGATGTGTCGAGAGGCGGTTTTTTGTAACCGAATGTTACGATTTAGAAGAGATCGACGCCGTCATCCTCTTCTTTCGTCGCTGTGGTTTTCTTTTGACCGCCGCGGATATGGACCAGGAAGTCGCCGACGGTTGAGCGGAGCCCTTCGACATCTTCGGTCAGGGTGTTGGCCGTGGACAGCACATGCTTGGCGAGTTTTCCGGTTTCTTCCGTCGAGCTGGCGACATCGCTAACGGAGTCGGAGACTTCTTGGGTGCCGCTGGCGGCCTGCTCTACGTTATGGGCGATTTCGCCGGTTGCCTGGGCTTGCTGGTCCACCTCACCGCTCACCGTGCGGCCGATGGCGTCGATTTTGTTGATGGTTTCGCGAATTGCCCCGATGGCCTGAACGGCTTCTTTGGTTGCGTTCTGAATATCTCCGATCTGTTCGGAAATCTCGCCGGTCGCCTTGCCCGTCTGGTCGGCCAGGTTTTTGACCTCCGAAGCGACCACCGAGAAGCCCTTCCCGGCTTCGCCCGCCCGTGCGGCTTCGATGGTGGCGTTCAGCGCCAGCAGGTTGGTCTGCTCGGCGATCCCGGCGATCAACTCGATTACCTCGCCGATTCGTTGGGAGGCTTCCGCCAAACCTTCGATTCGGCTGTTGGTTTCTTCCGCTTCAACCACGGCGCTCGCAGCGATTTCCGAGGATTCCCCCACTTTGTTGCGAATGCCTGAAATAGAGGTCGAGAGGCTCTCGGCGGCTTCGGAAACCGCGGCGACATTTCCGGCTGCCCGCGCGGCACTTTGGCCGATGCCACTGGCCTGCTGGCTTCCCTGGTCGGCGGCGGCGACCATCATCTGGGCGGCTTGGCGCATATCAGCGGCTTCGCTGGCCAGATCCTGGGTCATTTTCTCGATGCTGGCCTCCAACTCGTCGGCCATCTCCATCATCATCTTGCGCCGTTCGGTTTCGGCTTCTTCCTTGGCCTTGGCCTGTTCGTCTTCCATGGCGCGCATCTTGATGGCGTTGTCCTTGAACACCCGAACCGCGTTGGCCATCCGGCCAATCTCGTTTTTCTGGTCTTTGTGAGGGACCGGCGTTTCCAGCGCGCCGTCGGCAAGCAGGGCCATGGTTTCGGTCAGACGGTTGATCGGCCCGACCTGATGGGCCAGAGTCCACCAGACGTTGCCGAGCGACATACAGGCCAACAGAATGGCGATGGCGCTCAAGACCCAGGTTAGAATAAAGGAAAGGGTCGCCAAGGCGGCCTTGGCGTCAGGCGTTTGGGTGGTGGTAGCGAGCTCGTCCAGTTGTTGGCCGGCGATCAAAGCGATGGCGGCGACGGCCAGAGTTACGGCCAGCAGAATGGCCGAAAAACCGGGTCCCAGTACTTTAACCGGGGTATTGCCGATAAACCGGGATAACAGCCCAAGCGGCGACATGCTTTCCCCCCACACAGGAATATCGAAACATCAGATGACAGGTTATGGTTGATTTTCCGCCAGCCTGTCTTGACGTTTGCAAAGAATGGGAACAGTTTGGCGGCGAATCGCCTTCAACGAAAGAGTTTTTGCCCGTGCGCATTATTTATATGGGAACGCCCGACTTCGCCGTCGCCCCGCTTGCCGCTCTTTTGGATGCCGGTCATGAGGTGGCCTGCGTCTATTCCCAACCGCCTCGTCCGGCGGGTCGCGGTCACAAAGAAAGACTTACCCCGGTCCATGCCTTCGCCCAGGACAAAGGCATTGAGGTGCGCACACCTAAGAGCCTTAAAGGTGAAGCCGAACAGGCCGCATTCGATGCGCTGAAGGCCGATTTAGCGGTGGTTGCCGCCTATGGGCTGATTTTGCCCAAGGCCATTCTCGATGCGCCCCGCAAAGGCTGCCTCAACATTCATGCCTCGCTTTTGCCCCGTTGGCGGGGGGCGGCCCCTATTCAGCGGGCGATCTTGGCGGGCGATGAGGAAACCGGGGTGACCATCATGCAGATGGACGAAGGCCTCGATACCGGCGATATGCTGCTGACCGGTCGTCTGCCCATCACGGATGAAACCACGGCCAGTTCCCTGCATGACGGCTTAATGGAAATGGGCGCGGAGTTGATCGTCGAAGCCCTCTCCAAGCTTGAAAGCGGTAGCCTCACACCCGTGCCACAGCCGGATGAAGGCGTGACCTATGCCGCCAAGCTGGAAAAGGGCGAAGGCCAACTTGATTTTACTAAACCGGCTATTGAGCTTGAGCGGGCGGTGCGGGCCTTTACCCCCTGGCCGGGAGCCTATGCCGACCATGGCAAGGACCGCATCAAGGTTTTGGCCGCCAAGGTGGTTGAAGGGGCGGGCGCGCCCGGCACCCTGCTGGATGACGCCTTGACCGTTGCTTGTGGCGAAAAGGCGTTGCGGCTGTTGAAGGTTCAGCGGGCGGGCAAGGCTCCTATGGAGGCTGAAGCCTTTTTGCGCGGCTATGATTTGCCGAAAGGAACGGTGCTTAAATGCCGCGTTATAAGCTGACCATCGAGCACGACGGCGGGCCCTTTGTCGGCTGGCAACGCCAGGAAAACGGACTCGCGGTGCAGCAGGTGATGGAAGAGGCCATCGACCGATTCGATCCGGCGGGCGCGCCGCATCGACTTCATGGGGCGGGGCGGACGGATGCGGGCGTTCACGCCATGGGTCAGGTGGCTCATTTCGATACGGCCAAGTATTTTCCCGCCGATACGGTGCGCGACGCCATTAACTTCCACGTCAAGCCGCACCCTATTTCGGTGCTAAAGGCCGAAACGGTGGACGATGATTTCAATTCCCGTTTTTCGGCGACTGAGCGCGCCTATCTTTACCGTATCCTCAACCGCCGCTCTCCGGCTGCGCTGGAGAAAGGCAAGGTCTGGGAAGTGCGGGTCGATCTCGACTACAAGGCCATGCGCGATGCGGCGACCGTCTTGCTCGGCAAGCACGATTTCACAAGCTTCCGCGCCACCGAATGCCAGGCCGACAGTCCCGTCCGTACGCTTGATATGATTGATATCTGGCGCGACGGTGATGAAATACGGATTAACGTTCGGGCTCGATCTTTTCTGCATCATCAGGTGCGCAACATCGTCGGGACGCTGAAATTGGTCGGCGAAGGAAAATGGACCCGCGACGACGTGAAAGCCGCATTGGAAGCCCGCGACCGCCGGGCCGGCGGGCCCACCGCACCCGCCTGCGGGCTCTATCTGGTTGAAGTGCGCTATTAGGAGAGTGCCATGAACGATGACGACAAAATCCAATTGAGCTTGCAGCAGGTTCAGGAAGAGAAAAAGCCGCTCATGGGCTGGGCCGCCGTGATTCTGGGCGTCATCGGCATTCCCTTTAGCGCCGTTTTCACCATTATCGGCCTAGTCTGCTCGGTGATCGCTCTGTTCATCGGCCAAATCGGCTGGGGCATCACCGGCATTCTGCTGGCGCTGCTCGGAATCGTCACCTCACCCCTGCTGATGAGCCTGATCGGCATCGGCGCGATCGCCACCTGGCTGAATTTCTAGGAAAGCCCCAAGGCGACCGTATCGGTCCAACTGGTGACGATGATGCTGACCACAAGATCGAAAAAGACGATGGCGGCGGCCCGGCCGGGGGTGATCTCGAGTGCGATTCGGGTGACGAACCAGACATAAAACAGCACGGCGGTGAGGACGATCAGCCCGAGAAAGGTGCCTGCATCGGGCGACAGCATCCCCATCTGGGCGAAAATGGCGAGCGGCATATAAAGGGCGTTTTGCAGCACCGAGGCCCAGTTGTAGGTGATGATGAAGCGGGCGTAATGGACCTCGCGTCCCAGGAACTTGGCCACCGAAATCATTAGAACGGGAAAGACCGTCCAGGAAATGACGTAGCCGATCCCGTGGGCGAAGCCGAAGCGGATCGGGCTGGGGGCGGGATCGAGGGTGATGTTGCCGTACTGCAAAAGAACCAGCAGTCCGAATAGCGGCGCAACGATCACGGCGGCGAAAAAAGAATTCCAGAACCCGGCCAGCGACAGGTTGAAAAACTTGAGGCCTTCGGGATCGAACCGGGCCAAACGGTAAGCGCCGAATAGGCTTGAGGCGACCTCGCCAGACGACGGACTCATGGCGCTTCGAACAGTGATTTGAGGGTCAACCGATAAATCTCGGTCAGCGCTGTGATGTCGGCGACGGCGACCCGCTCATCGACCTTATGGGCGGTTTCGTTCATCAAGCCGAACTCGGCTACGGGGCAGTAATCTTTGATGAAACGGGCATCGGACGTGCCGCCCGAGGTGGAAAGCTCGGGCTTGCGGCCGGTGACTTTTTCGGCCGCCACGCGCAAGGCGTCGCTGAGAGGGCCCGGCGGGGTGAGGAAGGATTCGCCCGATACGGCGATCTCAAGATCGTAGTCGGCGGTGACCTTGTTGAAGTGATCGCGGATCCATTTTTCCACGTCGGCGCCCGAATGAAGGTCGTTGAACCGGACGTTGAAACCGGCCGTAACCGTGGCTGGAATCATATTGGTCGCCGGGTTGCCCACATCGACCGTTGTGATTTCGAGCGTCGAAGGCTGGAAGTGTTCCGAGCCCTGGTCGAGCAGGTGCTCAACGATTTCGCGGAGCATCCAGACGGTGCGTGGGATCGGGTTGTCTGCCAGATGAGGATAGGCGGTGTGGCCTTGCGTGCCGGTAACGGTGAGCACTCCATTGAGGCTACCGCGCCGCCCGATCTTGATCATCTCGCCGAGATGTTCCGGGTTGGTCGGTTCGCCGACGATGCAGCCGTCCCAGGTTTCCCCCTCGTTGGCCAGCACCTCGAGCATTTTCTTGGTGCCGTTGATCGCCGGGCCTTCTTCGTCGCCGGTGATGAGGAAGCTGATCGATCCGTTAAACCCGTCGCCCGCTTCGGCCATATAGTGTTGGGCGGCGGCGGCGAAACAGGCGATAGAAGTTTTCATATCCACTGCGCCACGCCCGTAAACCATGCCATCGGCGACTTCGGCGGCGAAGGGATCGAACCGCCAAGCGGCCTCATCGCCCACCGGCACCACATCGGTATGCCCGGCAAAGCAGATATGCTTGCCGCCGCTGCCGATCCGGGCGTAGAGGTTGTCCACATCCGGCGTCCCGGCCTCGCTGAACGGCATCCGCCGACAGGCAAACCCCAGAGGCTTAAGCGCCTCTTCGAGAACGCCCAAGGCCCCGGCGTCGGCAGGGGTGATGCTGGGGCGGCGAATGAGCTGACGAGTCAGCTCGATGGGGTCGATGGGCCGGGTCATGGGTGTGCTTTAATCCCGCAACAGTTCGTTGATCGAGGTTTTCGAACGGGTCTTTTCATCGACCGTTTTGACGATCACCGCGCAGGCCAGGTTGGGGCCGGGCGTTCCGTCGGGCAGCGGCTTGCCGGGCATGGTGCCGGGCACGACCACCGAATAGGCGGGAACGCGACCATAGAGGACTTCGCCGGTTTCGCGGTTGACGATCTTGGTCGACTGACCGATGAAGACGCCCATGGAAAGCACAGCGCCTTCTTCGACGATCACGCCTTCGGCCACTTCCGAGCGAGCGCCGATGAAGCAATTGTCTTCAATGATCACCGGACCCGCCTGTAGCGGCTCCAACACGCCGCCGATGCCCGCGCCGCCAGAGATATGGACGTTCTTGCCGATCTGGGCGCAGGAGCCGACAGTGGCCCAGGTATCGACCATGGTGCCTTCATCGACGTAGGCGCCCAGGTTGACGAAAGAAGGCATCAGCACCGCGCCCGGCGCGATAAAGGCCGAGCGACGGACGACGCAGCCCGGCACGGCGCGGAACTTGGCCGCACGGAATGTGCTTTCATCCCAGCCGTCGAACTTGGAGGGCACTTTGTCGAACCAGCGGGCGTCGCCGGGGCCGTGTTCGATGGTTTCCATGTCGTTGATGCGGAAGGAGAGCAGCACGGCCTTTTTGGCCCACTGATTGACCGCCCATTCGCCGTCTTTCTTTTCGGCGACCCGCAGATTGCCCGAATCGAGTGCTTCCAAAGCTTTTTCGATGGCCTCGCGGACTGCGCCCGTGGTGTCGGGCGTGATGGAATCCCGGTTGTCCCAGGCGGTTTCAATTTCTTTTTCCAGTTCGGTATACGACATGGCTTGAGGTGTCCTCTATACGTTATGCGGCGCGGTCGCCGCTTCAGCTGATGCTGCAAGCAAAAAAATTTCCCGCACAATGGCGGGGCGGGAGGGGGCTGTCAATAAGGGGGTTCACCCCACAAGCGCGCCCAGCCAATCGGCCAGATCGTCAATGGCGTGATGGATATAGTCGGGACTTGTATCTTCATCACCCCGGCGGCTGCCGGTCTGAACCCAAACCGTCGACATGCCCATGGCGGCGGCCGGTTTGAGATTGCTGGCGATATCTTCGACCATGACGGTGGTTTTAGGGTCGATACCAAAGCGTTTGACCAACTCACGATAAGGCTCCGGCTCCGGCTTGGGGTTGTAGCCCGCATCGATAATATCGAAAACACCGGAGAAGTGTTCCGCCACGCCCAACCGTTTCATCACGCGGTCGGCATGTGCGGTGGAGGCGTTGGTGTAGATGATTTTTCGGCCCGGCAGTTTTTCAAGCGCTTCGTCCAGATGGGGCGAAGGCATGACCGGGCTGACGTCGATATCATGCACGTAGGCGAGAAATGGCCTGGGGTCGAGGCCGTGATTGGTCATCAGGCCGCGCATGGTGGTGCCGTATTCGCGGAAATAGTCCTTTTGCAGCTTGTAGGCCGCGTCCTTTTCCATATCGAGGAAATTGGCGATGTAATCGCGGATCCGCACATCGACCTGGGAGAATAAGTCAGTCTTGGCCGGATAGAGCGTGTTGTCCAGGTCGAAAATCCAGGTTTCGGCGCTGGTGAGAGTCTTTTGCGTTATGGTGTCCATGGCCCAAAGACTGGGGGCGGCGGGGCCGTCTAGCAACTCTTTTTTTGTGGTAAATGGCAGCTTGTTTAGAGGCGAAATAGCCACCACTTTCATCTTTAAGGTTGTTTTTGCCCTTGGCGCGGCGTTTACTTTTTTTAGCGACGTTCTGATTTTTTAGGCAACACCTTAGAAAGACAATGGGTTCTGATCAAAAAGAATGCGTCCGGCGAAAACCGGGTGAAAGGTCGGGGTGCATGGCATGGTAGCCATGGCGAAAAGCGAACTTGAAACAGTTAAGGAGCGGCAGCTGAAGGCCGAACGCGACCGCTTTGTCGCCCTGGCTTTCTGCTGGGCGGAGTTCTTGTTTGAACTCGATGCCGAGGGAACCATCGTTTTCGCCGTCGGCGCGACGGCGCCGGCGCTTGGTAAGCAGGCCCACGAACTGATCGGACGGTCGTTCGCCGATATTGTGACCGAAAAGGACCGCTTCCTGGCCGAGCAATTGCTCGGCGTTGCGCGCAAGCGGGGACGCATTGAGAATGTATCCGTTCACCTGGAGGGGCTGCGGGGTATGACGCCGCCCCTCGACTTTGCGGGCTATTGCCTCGAAGATCTCGACAGCCATTTTTTCCTGGCCTTTAAAACCGGAACCCCGACAGCCGTGGTTAAGGGGAGCGGACCGGTCATTCGTGACGTTGAAAGCGGTTTGTTCGATGGCGAGTCTTTTGAGGAAATCGCGACTCAGCGGGTCGAGCAGATGCAGGAGGCCGGTCAGGACGTCAAGGTCACCATGGTGGCCATGCCTGAAATGGGAGAGCTGGCTGAACGTCTGGACGAAGATGCCGAACACACCCTGATGACCTCGGTGGGGGCCTGTCTCAAGGCCAATTCGGCGAACGGCGATTCGGCGGCTCGTTTGGCCGATGACAAGTTCAGCCTGATCCACGACGCCGAGACCGATATTGACGAGATTAAGGGCCAGATTGCCGAATTGACCCGCCGGGCCGACCCCGAAGGCAAAGGGATTGAGGTGAAGGCCGCGACCGTCGATATGAACGATACGGGCGTTTCGCCCGCTGATATGGCCCGCGGTCTGGTCTATACCATCAATAAGTTCCGGGAGCAGGAAGGCACGGATTTCGACCTGACGGCCCTATCGACCAATATTGGCGCGCTGGCTGCCGAAGCCGCCGATTGGATGGAAAACTTCCGCAGTGTGGTGTCGGGGGCTGCTTTCGATGTGGCTTTTCAGCCGATCATCGATTGCAAAACCGGTGAGATTCATCACTACGAAGCCCTGGCCCGTTTCAAGGTTGAAGGGGGCGGCGATGAATCGCCTTATCGCCACATCACCTTCGCCGAAGAAACCGGGATGATCCACGAGTTTGACATCGCCATGGCGACCAAAGTGGTTGAATGGCTCGGTAAGCAGCCGCGTAACACCAATAAATACCGCCTGGCGGTCAACATCTCGGGCCATTCCGTCGGCACACTCTCTTATGTCACCGCCCTTCATCGGCTGCTTAAGGATAATGAGTGGGTGAGCGACAAGATCATGTTCGAGATCACCGAGTCGGCCCGGATGTCGGATTTGCAATCGGCCGATGAGTTTATTCAAAGTTTGCGAACCGAAGGTTTCCACGTTTGCCTCGACGATTTCGGCGCCGGAGCGGCGAGCTTTCAGTATCTCAGCACCCTTGATGTGGATGTGGTGAAACTGGATGGCAGCGCCGTGCGCAACGCCATGAGTGTTCCCAAAGGGCGCGCCTTCCTCTCGGCATTGACGGAACTCTGTCGGAAACTTGGGGTTGAAACCATCGCTGAGATGATTGACGATCCGCGCGGCCTCGACTTCGTTCGGCAGTGCGGCGTGGACTACGTTCAGGGCTATCTTTTCGGTAAACCCTCAAAAAACATCAAAGATTTCGACCCATTGCCCCGCAAGGAGTTGTTCTCAAAGCGGAGAACGGGGTAAAAAGAATCCATGAGCACGAATTCTTCGCCCAAGGAGGCTGCCGTCGCAGACCTGCGCCCCAAAGTGCCGGACAAAGCCCTGATCGCCGGACACCCCGGCGCGGCCTTGTTGTTCGGGTTCGATGGAGAGGTGCGGCTGACCAATCCCAAGGGCCGGGAACTGCGCGACCGCTACGAAGCGAGCGAAGCCCCGGAACTGGGCGAGTTACTGAAAGAAACCCGCCATCGCCTGCGCACGGTCTCGGGCACGGTCAGCTTGCCCCGCGAAAACGCCGAAGGGCTTTTAGAGGTTACCTGCATACCCTTTGCCAAGCGCGATCAGATT
>CBDUMN010000105.1:0-11374 GCA_965368335.1 uncultured Rhodospirillales bacterium | reverse complement strand
CAAGCGCAGATTTATACGCATTTGCAGGGCCGCCCGCCCCGAGAATGGCGACGGTTTGAAACAATAGGGGTGAGGAGGCGATAATCACCGAAATACCGGCGACGGCCAAAAGATTGTGGCCGAGCAGACCGAACTGCACCCCCGCCACGGTGGCCAGCCCCACCTTTGCGCCCGATGACAGGCTATGGCGGATGATCAGCATGGAGTCCGGTCCCGGCGACATGACGAGCACCGAAGCGGCGAGTAAAAAACCGAAGAATGTCTCCCAGGGAACGGGCATGGGCTTCCACCGTTAAAATTGACGCCCTATTAGCGCCATAAGATGAAGCGGAAGGCAAGGGTCGGTCTTTGCCCTGCGGGACTCCTCGGCTAAGCTGAGGCATGGCCGATTCCATCGAACATCTTTTAGGGCCGGGGCTTGCCCATCATCAGTCGGGCAGGCTTGCCGAAGCTCGCGCGCTTTATCTGAAGGTGCTGCAAATGGATGCCGCCCAGCCCATTGCGCTCCACATGCTCGGGCTTCTTGCCTTAACCGAGCAGGATTTTGGTCAGGCGGTCACGCTGTTTGAAAAAGCGCTGACGGTCAACCCGAACAATGGCGATGCGGCTTGTAATCTGGGTGTCGCTTTGCGGGGGCTGGGACGCTTGGATGAAGCCGTTGACGCCTTTCGTCGCGCCGGGCCTGAGGATGCGACGGCGCTTTATAACCTGGGCCTAACCTTCAACGACCAAGGGCGCTTCGAAGAGGCCGGCGAGGCCTATGAGGCGGCGGTTGCCGTAAAGCCCGACTATCTGGAGGCGCATGTCAATCTGGGCAATGCGCTTTGGGACTTGGGGCGCTTGGATGAAGCGGAAAAACGGTTTCAGCTGGCGCTTGAAGCCGCACCGGACAATCCGGAGGTTCATAAAACGCTTGGTTTCCTGCAACTGCTGCGCGGAAGCTTTGAAAGCGGCTGGCAAAACTATGCCTGGCGGCTGAAAGAGCCTGACAACCCTCTGAAAAAAGCCTCATATCCGGGTCGGCTATGGGAGGGCGAACCGATTGCCGGGAAGACGCTCCTTGTCTATCACGAGCAGGGATTGGGCGATGTCATCCAGTTCGCCCGTTATCTGCCGCTCGTTCAACAGCGGGGCGCACGGATCGTTTTTGAGGTCCAGGCGCCGTTGGTTGGCCTGATGGAAACCAGTGGGCTGGCAGATCGAGTGGTGCGGGCCGGGGCGACGCTTCCGGCCTATGATTTCCATGTTCCCCTACTCGAGCTGCCCCGTTTGTTTGAAACCGATGCGACCAACATCCCAAGCGAGACTCCTTATTTGAGAGTGTCGACGGAACGGCTGGCCGCCTGGAAATCTCGTTTGGCGGGCGATGGAACCTTGAAGGTGGGGATCGCCTGGGCCGGAAATCCGGTCAACAAGGTCGACCGAAAGCGCTCCATGCCCCCCGACCTCTTCTTGCCCCTGGCTGCTATGGATGGCGTTTCGCTGTTCAGTCTTCAGGTGGGCCGTGAGGGGGAGGCGCGTAGCGTTTTGGGCGGAGCGATCACCGATTTGGCCCCCTTGTTCGCCGATTTCGCCGATACGGCGGCGGCCATGGACCATTTGGATTTGATCATTTCCGTCGATACCGCCGTCGCCCATCTGGCGGGCGCGCTGGGCCGCCCGGTCTGGACACTGCTGCCGAAATGGCCCGACTGGCGTTGGCTCTTGGAGCGCGACGACAGCCCCTGGTATCCGAGCATGACATTGTTCCGCCAGGAAACGGTGGGGGATTGGCCGCCGGTGATTGGCCGCTTGCTAGACAATATTATGAAACGGTGATACGCCTACAATAACGATAAGAAATATAAAACGAAAGCCGTGGTGGGTTATGCCTTTTCTGGAAGACAGCGTTACCGATATCCTTGGTGCATTTGATACGTTAAGGACCGGATTTGCCGTTTTTGATTCAGATGATGTCCTGATTTACCACAATCATCAATTTCAATATGTCTATCTGAGCTTTCAAACCGTCGAGGGTCTTTTGGGCCGTCGTTTCGAGGATTTGCTGTGGCTGATGCTGGAGAACGGTGAAATCGCCGGTCGCCAAGCATTGGAAGACCCTGAAGGGTGGGTGCGTTGGAGACTCGCCAAATATAAGGAAAAGAGGAGTTGGATTGAGCAGCGCCTGACCGATGGGCGGTGGATCGAGATCAAGGAACGGTCGACATCCTTTGGTGGCGTGATTTGCCAATGGGCGGATGTCACCGATGCGAAGCGCAGCGCAAACCGCCTTGAAGATGCGATTAAGTGCTCGGCCGACGGCTTCGCCATTTGGGATCAGGCCGGTCGCCTGGAAGTGTTCAATGAAATTTTCGCCGAGCGCTTCGATATCCCTCCGGCCGATACCGCCCCGAAAATTCAACTGAAGCTCTTTTGGGAGGAGTTGGCCCGAGGAAACAAGCTTGTTTTCGAAGAAGAGCCGAACGATTGGGCCGCCGAGCGGTTTCGGGCGCACTTGAAAGGGGAAACCGAATGCGTTCTGCAGTTTACCGACGACACCTTCGTTCTTTTGCGCGAACGGGCGACCCGTGACGGCGGCCTCACCATGGCGCTGGCCGATGTCAGCGACTTAAAACACAAAGAACGGGAGTTGATTTTCCGGGGCAAGTCTTTGCAAACGGCACTGGATGAAATTGACTTGGCCAAGGGGGCGCTTGAAGAACAGGCCAAGCAAATGGTGCATCTCGCCGAAGACCTGGATGAAGCCAAACGGCGGGCCGAAGATGAGCGAAAGCAAGCTGAAGTCCTGCAAATTGAAGCCATGGCGCATAAAGAGCATGAGGAAGCAATCCTGCGCACCATGGGTGACGGGTTGGTGATCTCCAATGCTCGCGGTGAGATCGAAAAGGTCAACCTGGCCGGTGAAAAGATTTTTGGCATCCGTTTGGAGGATGTAAAGGGAACCAAGATCAATCGGTTCATGCGTGAAGAAAATGCACGGGAGCACGATCAAAGCCTGGTCAATTACAATCTCAACAAAGAAAGCAAAGTCGTCGAGCATCCCCAGGTCGTCGTCGGGCTGCGGGAAAACGGTGAAGAGTTTCCGCTGGAAATCCACGTAACCCGTGCCGAAAGCCAATTGGGCCCGTTTTTTGTCGCCAGCTTGCGCGACATTACGAAACGCAAGGCGCTGGAAGAAGAGTTGCGCCGGATGGCGACCACGGACTCTTTGACCGGCATTGCCAACCGGCGGGCCTTTATTGAAGCGCTTAAGGCCGAGACGGAGCGTTCTGTGCGGTATAACCGACCGCTTTGCGTCATGGTTTGCGATATCGATCACTTTAAACGGATCAACGATACCTATGGCCATGGGGTGGGCGACGAAGCTTTGCGCGGGTATGTGGCGACCACACAGCGGCAGTTGAGAGATAGCGATCTTCTCGCCCGTTTCGGTGGGGAGGAATTCGCCATTATGCTGCCGGAAACGGATTTGGCGGCGGCGGCCAAACTGGCGGAACGGCTGTGTAAAGCTGTGGAATCCGAAACCTACAAGGCCTTGGACGAAACGGTGAAATTCACTGTGAGCATCGGTTTTGCGAAAGTTTGCGCAAGGCGGGAAAGCGTTTCGAAGTCGCTTAACCGGGCCGATGCCGCTTTATATCGGGCCAAGCAAGAAGGCCGAAACCGGGTCGTTTGCGCGGATTTTGATTAGACCGTTTCAGGCGCAAAAAATCTTTTACGCTGAGATCAACGCTCGATCTGGTTTTTGATGAAGTCGACAAGGCCCGCCAGCGCTTCTTCCTGATTTTCCTTCATGGTCTTACCCGAAAGCGCGCGCGGCTTGAAGTCGTGATCGCCGTCGTCGAGCCAGAAGAATTTCACGGCCTTTGAGAGCGGATATTCCACCACCTCGTCATACCAACCCATAGTGTCTCGCGCCCCTTGAAAGATCATCGTCGGGGTTTTGATGTGGTGAAAATGGTCGATGCGCAGACGGGTCGGCTTGCCCGGCGGGTGGAAGGGATAGCCGAGGCAGGCGATGCCCTTGACCGGTGCGCCTTCCTTCTCCATTTCGGCCGCCACCATGGAGCCGATGCGCCCGCCCATGGACTTGCCGCCGACCACCACTTTGTCCGGCCCGCCCAAGGCTTCGATCACGGCGCGCCAGGTCGCCTCCAAAACAGGCCCCCGATCCGGCGGCCGCTTCTTGCCCGTCTCGCGCCGCTTGACCATGTAGGGAAACTCAAACCGCGCGCAACGAATGCCCGCGCCCGCCAACCCCTCGGCAAACCGCACCATGAACTTACTATCCATCGGCGCCCCCGCCCCATGAGCAAAAGCAAATGTCAGCGCAGAGTCCTCCGGGCCGGTGAACAGAAACTCGGGAGTGGGCGTGTCGGTCATGGGGCTTTAAGTCCGGTCGGTTGGGGGAAGTGAGGATGTAGGTAGCGGGAAAAGGGTGAGTGGGCAAGGGGAAGGTCGGTTTTCGGAGTACCCAAAAAGGTCGAAGTTCTTACCGCTAGATGCTAAGACGTAAATAACATCGTTATTCAAGCAAGGCTTCCCATGGCGAGATTCAAGGACAAAAAATTCACAGAACTTAAGCGGAGAGCTATTCTCGACGCGGCGACAGCTGAATTCACCACCAAGGGACCCGACAAGGCTTCCATGCGCGCTATTGCTTCGGCGGCAGGAATGACCACAGGGGCGATCTACACTATGTTTGATGGCAAGGAAGACATCTACGCTGCCTTGCTCCACGAATCCCTGGCCCGTTTACAAGCTTATGTTGCTGAACAGACAGCGATAGCGAAAACCCCGGAAGAGGCGGTCAAAGCCTCGGTGATGGCCTTCTTCGACTACTATTCAGAGCGTTTGTTTGAAGTGCAATTAGGTATGCACTCTTTTTCGGGGCTAGGGCATAGCAGTCTGGGACGAGAACGGGATAAAAAACTCAATGCCGCCCTTTTAGCGACCCTAGATATCATTGGCGAGACTATTTCAAACGCCGGGAAAAGCCTGAGCGAGGATCGAGTGAGGGCGGAGCGTGACGCCATTTTTTCAGGCCTCATGGGGGCCCTGTCCCTAGCTCACACGGGTCGCGCTGAGTCCATCGGCACCTCGGCTGAGGCCGTGATGAAGACGCATGTGACCTCCTTGCTCGAACGGCTCGCTTAAAAAATTTGACTCTAAAAATAACATCGTTATTGTTAAATAACACTGTTATTTTAGCTGGGAGAGATAAATGGCTGTGAGAATAGAAAAAGACGGACATGTATGGACGGTGATCCATTCGCGTCCCGAGGCGCGCAACGGAATGGACCCTGACTCGGCACAGGCCTTGGTTGACGCATTCATGGAATTTGAAAACGATCCTGACGCTCGGGTCGCAGTGTTCTGGGGGGAAGGTGGATATTTCTGCGCTGGTTGGGATCTGAAATATGCGGCGTCCTTAGCAGACCGGGAAAAGATGCAAAAGGAAATCATTGAGGAACTGGCGTTTCCACCGGGGGCCAACCCCGCCCCGCGTGGTCCGTTGGGGCCTTCAAGGCTGGAACTGACCAAGCCAGTGATTGGAGCGATTGAAGGCCCGGCGGTCGCTGGAGGCATGGAACTCGCCATGTGGTGTGACATTCGCGTGATGGCGGAAACGGCCTATCTTGGAGTCTTTTGCCGCCGCTGGGGGATCACCCTGATGGACGGCGGGACGGTCCGTTTGCCCCGTTTGGTCGGTCAGGGTAAAGCGCTTGAAATAGCCATGACCGGTCGTAAGGTGCTGGCAGATGAATGCTACCAGATCGGGCTTTGCGAAAAGGTGGTGCCGGAAGGAAATGCGCGGGCAGCGGCCGAAGCCATGGCGCAGGAAATTGCCCGCTTCCCCCAGCAAGCAGTGCGTGCCGACAGAGCTTCGATCATCGAGACACGCGGCATGCCGGTGCGTGACGCTTTGCGCCATGAATGGGCCAACGGCATGACGGCGATCATCAATGAGGGTATTGAGGGTGCTGCTCGATTTGCAAAAGGGGCGGGTCGGCACGGCGATTTCAAAAACATTTAGCGCCTAGATCGATCTGGAGGGGCCGGAGGCGGCGAAGGGCGTTTTCGCCGCCTCCGGTTTTTCTCTTTAGGGGAAAATATGATGGAACTGAAAAACAAGGTTGTTGTTGTAACGGGTGGTGGAAATGGTATTGGCGAGGCTCTGGTCAGACGTTTTGATCAAGAGGGGGGCAAGGCCCTGGTCGTCGCAGACCTTGATGGCGATGCAGCTTCCAGAGTCGCTGAAGCAGTCGGCGGAACGGCGTTTCAAGTGGATGTCGCTAGTGAAAGCGAAATTGCCGAATTGATCGGGAGAGTGGAATGAGACGTTGGTCCCATCGACCTGTCTTGTTCAAATGCCGGAATCATGAGTGACGGTGCCTTGGATGCTCCATCCAATGAATGGCAGCGAATTTGGGAGGTCAATGTGATGTCCCAGGTCTATGCGGCACGTACCATTGTTCCCATGATGATTGAGCGTGGCGGGGGCTATCTTTTGAATGCATCGTCCGCCGCCGGTCTGCTCAATCAAATTGGTTCGGCACCTTATGGCGTCACCAAGCATGCTTCGATCGGTTTTGGAGAGTGGATTGCTCTAACCTACGCACACCAGGGAATTAAAGTCTCGGTGCTTTGTCCCCAGGCGGTGCGAACCGCCATGGTTGCGGACAATTTGACTGTGGCGGAAGCCGCTTCGATAAATGGGATGTTGGGGCCCGATGAATTGGCCAACTTGGTCGTGGAGGGGTTGGGCCAAGAGTGGTTCCTGATCCTTCCACACCCCGAAGTGCTAGATTATTTGAGAATGAAGACAGCCGACTATGACCGGTGGATATCAGGTATGAACCGCCTTCAGCAAAAACTGGCTTTATAGCCCCAAAAAAAAGCGCCCCGGTGGAGCGCTCTTTTCAATTTCGTGTGGGCTGGTCAGCCCTTAAATCATTTCTTTTCGCTATCGTTGCCGCCGCCGTTGCCGTCGTGGATGGGGGCGTTGATGTTGGCGAAGAAATCGTTGCCTTTGTCGTCGACGACGATGAAGGCCGGGAAGTTTTCCACTTCGATCTTCCAGACGGCTTCCATGCCCAGTTCGGGATATTCCAGCACTTCGACCTTCTTGATGCAGTCGAGGGCCAGACGTGCGGCCGGGCCGCCGATGGAGCCCAGATAGAAGCCGCCGTGGGCGTTGCAGGCGTCGGTCACAGCCTGTGAGCGGTTGCCCTTGGCGACCATGATCTTGGAGCCGCCCGCGGCCTGGAACTGCTCGACGTAGCTGTCCATGCGGCCCGCCGTGGTGGGGCCGAAAGAGCCCGAGGCGTAGCCTTCCGGCGTTTTGGCCGGGCCGGCGTAATAGACCGGATGATCCTTGATGTATTGGGGCAGGCCTTCGCCCGCATCGAGCCGTTCTTTCAGCTTGGCGTGGGCGATATCGCGGGCGACGATCATCGTGCCGGTCAGGCTGAGGCGGGTCTTGATCGGATACTGGCTCAAGGTCTTGAGCATCTCGTCCATCGACTGATTGAGGTTAATCTCAACCACGTCGCCGCCGAGGCTCGTATCGGTCTGCTCGGGCAGATATTTGGCCGGGTCGGCTTCCATCTGCTCGAGGAACACGCCGTCGGCCGTGATCTTGCCGAGGATTTGACGGTCGGCCGAACAGGAAACGCCGATGCCGACCGGGCAGGATGCGCCGTGGCGGGGCAGGCGGATGACGCGGACGTCGTGGCAGAAGTATTTGCCGCCGAACTGCGCGCCGATGCCCATCTTGCGGGTCATTTCCAGAACCTGCTGCTCGACTTCCAGGTCGCGGTAGGCGTGGCCGGTTTTGGCGTCGCCTTTGGTCGGCAGGCTGTCGTAATAGCGGGTCGAGGCCATCTTGACGGTCTTCAAGGTGGTTTCGGCCGAGGTGCCGCCGATGACGATGGCCAGGTGATAGGGCGGGCAGGCCGCCGTGCCGAGCGTGCGGATTTTTTCGTCGAGGAATTTCTCGAGCGAGGCGGGATTGAGCAGCGCCTTGGTCTGCTGGAACAGGAAGGTCTTGTTGGCCGAGCCGCCGCCTTTGGCCATGAACATGAACTTATATTCGTTGCCCTTGGTGGCGTAGAGGTCGATTTGGGCGGGCAGGTTGTTGCCGGTGTTGGCCTCTTCGAACATGGAGATCGGCGCGACCTGGGAATAGCGCAGGTTGGTCTCGGTATAGGTGTTGTAAACGCCCCGCGAGATGGCTTCGCCGTCGTCGCCTTCGGTCCAGACGTATTGGCCCTTCTTGCCCATGACGATCGCCGTGCCGGTGTCCTGACACATGGGCAGGATGCCGCCCGCCGAGATGTTGGCGTTTTTCAGCAGGTCGAGGGCGACGAACTTATCGTTGTCGGAGGCTTCCGGGTCGTCGAGGATTTTTCTCAATTGCTCCAAATGTCCGGGGCGGAGCAGGTGAGAGCAGTCTTTAAAAGCCTGGGTGGTGAGCTGGGTAATCGCCTCGGGTGAGACTTTAAGGACCGTCTGGCCGTCGACCTCAACGGTGGAAACTCCTTCCTTGGTCAGCAGCCGGTAGGGTGTCTCGTCTTTGCCCAAGGGGAACATGTCTTCGTAGATGAATTCGCTCATAATCCTGCCCAGTCTTTATGAGAAATAAAAAACGCCCGCTGTTTACCACGGGCGTTGGATACAGAAAAGCCGGAATCCCCGACGTTATTTTTTTCTGAAGGCTCCGAGATCGATGACTTCGCCCATTTTTTCTTCCTGAGCCGGTTCCGGCTCGGCAGGGGGCAGGTCGTCTTCGCCAAACAGGTCTTCGTCGTCGGCGCTGGGTAGGCCGTCCATCTTGAGCTGCAGGCCGAACTTAACCGCCGGGTCGGCGAATGCGGTGATCGCCTCATAGGGCACCGACAGGGCCGAGCGCTCGTTGTTGAAGCTCAGTGTGACGTGGAAAATGTCGTCTTCGACTTCCAGGTCCCAATATTCGTATTGCAGGACGATGGTGATTTCTTCGGGGTACTGTGCGCGAAGGGAATCGGGCATGACGACGCCGGGAAAATCGGTCTGATAGGTGATGTAGAAATGATGATTGCCGGCCAGCCCTTCCTCGGCCGCCTGATCCAACGCCTTGCGGACCACGCCACGCAGCGCGCTCTCGATCCAAATGTCATAGCGGAAGGGGTCGTCAGTCATTCTCATCCTCTTTTGTGCTTAGGGGTACTATAGCCGCCTAAGCGGGAATCGCCAGAAGTGATTTTAAAAAGAAAGTTGTGGATACCCGCATTCGCGGGCATGACGAGGTGTTGAAGAAAAACTCTCCGAAGATACTGTCGGGAGAATGGTTGAGCGAAGCGAAAACGGCCACAAGCGTGGCTGCGCGGAGCGAGCCCAGGCCCGGATGGGCTGGTCGGCGATGCGGCAGAGCCGCGTCCTCTCTTTTCCAAGCCAATCGAAGATTGGGAAAAAGAGGGATGAGGGCCTGTAACGAAATGAAGTGGAGGGCTTCTGTTGGTCGGTGCCCTCCGAACCGCACCTAGACGGGCTCAACCGCTAGGAATTGCACAAATAGCCTTGTTGCTGCTTACGCGGCAACGGCGGCTGGAGCCATACGGTTATCGTTGGCATTTGTGAAAGTGGTCCGATACGGTGGTACCATGCCGAGCGAAAACCAAGCCTTTCAATGCACGTCGATCCTATTTCGCCCCCATCTCACCGAGGCCTGAGCTAGGGCCCAAGTCGAAAAAGAAGAGATGGTGGAGGCGCCGGGTACCGCCCCCGGGTCCGCTACATCTATTGCGCAAGGCGTTTATCGCCATAGTCGGTTGCCCGACGCGCCTAATGTAGGCTTATCGAGACGGTTTGAAAAGGGGTGAATAAGACAGGCTCAACCGGTTGCTTTTTCGTCCAAGCTGGACAAGGATTTCTATACCGATTCTGAAAAAGGCAAACCTATGCGGCAATACTTGGATTTAATGCGTCACGTTTTGGAAAATGGCGCGGTCAAAGGGGACCGGACCGGGACCGGAACACAGAGCGTTTTCGGCTATCAGATGCGGTTCGATCTGGAAGACGGTTTTCCCTGCCTGACGACCAAGAAGCTGCACCTCAAGTCGATCATTCATGAGCTGCTGTGGTTCTTGAAGGGCGACACCAACATCAAATATCTCAACGAAAATGGCGTTTCCATCTGGAACGAATGGGCTGACGAAAAGGGCGATCTTGGGCCGGTCTACGGCCATCAGTGGCGCTCCTGGCCGACACCCGGCGGCGAAACGGTCGATCAGATTTCAAACCTGCTCGATCAGATCCGCAATACGCCGGACTCACGCCGTCTGATCGTTTCGGCCTGGAACGTGGCCGACGTCGATCACATGGCCCTGCCGCCGTGCCATTGCCTGTTCCAGTTCTACGTGGCCGAGGGCAAGCTGTCCTGCCAGCTCTATCAGCGGAGCGCCGATATCTTCTTAGGCGTGCCGTTCAACATCGCTTCCTATGCGCTGCTGACCATGATGATCGCCCAGGTAACGGGGCTCAAGCCCGGCGAATTCATCCACACCTTCGGCGATGCGCACCTTTATTCCAATCATTTGGAGCAGACGCGCACCCAGCTTGAGCGCACGCCGGGGCCCTTACCAACCATGAAGATCAATCCTGATGTGAAAGACCTCTTTGCTTTTACCTTCGATGACTTCGAACTGGTCGGCTATGAGGCCCAGCCGCATATCTCGGCCCCGGTGGCGGTATGAGTGAAACGCCTCGCCTTTGTCTGATCGTCGCCATGGCCGAAAATCGGGTGATCGGTAAGGACGGCGACCTGCCCTGGCGGCTGCCCGAAGACATGAAGTGGTTTAAGGAAACCACCATGGGCAAGCCGTTAATTATGGGGCGCAACACCTGGGAGTCGTTGCCGCGTAAACCCCTGCCGGGCCGGGCCAATATCGTGCTGACCGGCCAAGCCGACTACGAAGCCGAAGGGGCCATTGTGGTCAACGATTATGGCGCTGCCGTCGAGAAGGCCAAGCAGGCGGCGGTTGAGGCGGGTGCGGATGAGATCATGATTATTGGCGGCGCTCAGGTCTACAAGGCAGCTCTGGCGAATGCCGACCGCCTCTATCTTACCGAGGTCCATGCCGCAATCGACGGCGATACGGTTTTTCCCGAATTCGAGCGGAGCGACTGGCGGGAAAACAGCCGCAACGACCGCCAGCCTGAAGAAGGCCCAGCCTACAGCTTCGTTGTTTTGGAGCGGAAGGGGTAAACAGTCTCTTCACGTCATTCCGGAATTTGCCAAGGCAAATATCCGGAATCCAGTCTTCAAATCGTCAAAAGTTTCTGGATTCCTGTCTATTTAGGCTGTTGTAGATTTAGGTTGGGTGGGAGCCCG
>CBDUMN010000104.1:0-11396 GCA_965368335.1 uncultured Rhodospirillales bacterium | reverse complement strand
CGATGGTAAAAACAATCATTAATGCCATCTATTTCAATTCCAGGTGACTAGGTTGGCATAAACAAAAAGGGGGGAGTAGTAGCGCATGACAGGTCACCGGAGAGCCGCTATCGAGAAAAGCTGTATGCAATGCGGCATCCTTGGAAGAAAAGAGTGGGAAGGCCTCGATGACGCAGGTCTGGAACGCCTCAACTCCGCAAAAGTCCTGCGCCAGTACAAAAAAGGCGACTACATTTACCACCAGGGCGACGAAAACCAGGGCCTCTGGTGCCTCACCCAAGGCATGGCCTCCCTTCACGCCATGGATTCCAACGGTAAATCCGTCGTCGTCGGCCTGGTCCCGGAAGGCGCGACACTGGGAAGCCGGGCCTTTTTCGCCGAAGAGCGCCACTCAACCAGCGCCCAGGCCGTCACCACCATCAACTGCTGTTTCATCCGCCGGGAAGTGGTGAGCGAACTGATCAACAACTACCCCGGTCTGGCGCGCAGTTTCCTGCGCCATATTTCCCGGGGATTGCGCGAAGCCCACGAAACCATTTTGCGCGGCGCAACCCTGTCTCTTCGGGGACGGCTTGCCCACTTGATGCTGCTATTTGAAGAAAAATACGGCGTCGGCACAACGGATGGAGGGCGGAGTTTTCTTTTACCCTTGAGCCGTCGCGATATGGCCGCTCTGCTCGGCACCTGCCCCGAATCCCTCTCCCGAACAATCCGCAAGCTCCAGGACGATCAACTGGTGAAGTTTAACGCCCGAAAGGTCAATATTCCCTCGGTCGCCAAGTTAATGAGAGAGGTCGAAAGCGACCGAACTCTTCCTCCCAGGCGGTTTGGCGGGGTGGCGGACAAATCGCCGGTCATTCGACGTACCATAGACCACCCGCCCCCCAGACCTTGGGTCGACCCTTTGCTCTAGGGGCCATACTCATTCAAGCCACTGAAGCTAACCGCACGATATCGGCCAGCAAACCGGCCATATGATGGCTACGCGCATAATCAACCGCACCATCATACCCCAAACGCCGGATCATGCGGCGCGCCAATTCCTCACGAAGTATTTCCGGATCGTCAGCCTGACGGTCGATGTATTCTGCATCCATTGGGTTCCCTCCGCTATCCCGCTCGGGGTCCGCATTTTTTCAGCCTCTCCGTTACCGGCAATCCTTTAAATAATATAGAAAGCCTTGTAACGGACTATATTCGTTAATGATTTTTATTTAATTAAGGTGATCTGAATAGACAACCTTTATCCTTTGACAGGCCGTTTAGTCGCCCTCGACTTGAGGCCGACAAGACCCGCTTTGCTGCTGCGCGCCAGGGCGGCGGGATTGATCTTGAGACCATTAGGCAGGGCCGTTTTGGTATCGAGGTAGGCGCGGTCCACCTGCTCTTGGATGAGGCCGACGGCGGCCGAAAGATTGGCTCCGGTTAAATCGGCCTGAGCAAGATTGGCGCTGCTCAAATCAGTGCGCAGAAGGCTCGCCCCTTTGAACTTAGCGCCACTGAGGTCTGCCCCGCGCAGAACGGCCCGGTCAAGCCGCGCTCCGATAAGATTGGCCTGTCTCAGCCGGGCGACCGCAAGATTGGCCCCGGTCAGGTTGGCCTTGGCGAAAATCGCCCCGGTCAAATTGGCTTTGCGCAAGACGACATCAGCCAGCTTGGCCTCGGTAAAATTTGCCTGTATCAGCGACACTCCGGTTAGGTCGGCCGCCTCCAAGTCGGCGCCACGCAGATTGGCCCGCTTGACGACAATCGCCTCACCTTCGCGCCCGGCGCTGTCCACCCAAAGCCGATGGTTGCGCAGGGCCTCATCGATATCGACGATTTCGACCTCTTCATGAACCTCTTCTTTCGGCTTGGCCGATTTAGCGGGAACGGCCGTTTCAACGCCTTTTTCGTCCTGTTTCGGCTTGGCCGCAGGTTTTTGCGGAACCGGCTTCGGCTTGGGCTTAGCCTCTAGCTTGGGCGCGGCAACCGGTTTCGATTTTTCTTCCTGCTGTTGCTTGGGCTTGGCGACAGGTTGAGATTTTTCAACCGGTTTGGGCTTGGCTGCCGGTTTCAGTTCCTCCACTTTCGGCAAAGGCTCGTCATCAACAACGATCTTGCCCCCTTTCGGCTTAACGGCGACCTTATCCACTCGCGATTCCGGCAGTTGATACTCGGAAATCGGCGTGACATTCGGGTCCTTCAAAGTCACCGGCTCTTTGTTTTCCTTGGGCTTCACCTGCTTAGGCGGTTCTACGACGGGGGGCGAAGCCGGAGGACTCTTTGGTTGTTCATCCCGGCGGGCCTTGGTGGCGACAGTCTCATGCTCGCCTAACGCCGTCCGCCGTTCAGGCCCCGAGTAAGTCGAATTATCGAGGATACGTCGCTCCGGCCCAAAATAATCCCGCACGGCGATAAACCGCCGGGGCTTTTTGATGGCGGTTAGGATAATGCGTCCGATCTTGGCATGATCGAGCGGTTTGCGGATCGCCCCTTCGACTCCGGTTCGGCAGGCATGGCGCAACATCGCCTTATCCAGGCGGGAAACCAGCAAAAGGATGGGGATTTCCTTGCCCTTTCCCGTCTCAAAAGAGTCCCGGATTTTCTTGATCAGCTGAATGCCATGGATGCCGTGTTTCAGGTCCGGCGCAATCAAAGCGAGATCGGGCTGATAGCCCGTCTGGAACTCTTTCAAGGCTTCATCGGCATTACGGCAAATGCGGGCATTGCGGATGCCCGTCATCATTAGAATGGCCTCCGCCCGCTTAACGGAATCCGAATCGGAGTCAACGTAAAGAATTTTATATGCTGATAATTCGGAGCCTGGCATGTCCGCTACGCTACTCGACACCTTGTCCAAGGAAGATCGAGGGCACCTCACCGGTCCTTCGCTCCCGTCATTCCATTTGGCGCAGTATGCCCAGAGCCCTATGCCGCGAAAAGAGAAAAATCAATTAGTGCATACAAAAGGTCGCTACTCAGCAAACCCTATCGAACGGTTTAGTTGAGCGGGATGGAAACGCCATTACCCTGGATCGCATCTTCCAGGCCGGGAAGGTCGCTTTCGCTGGCAAAGCCGCCACTCTCGGCAGGCGCTTGAGCCCCCTCTTGCGCCGCCTCGGCTCCCTTACGCATCACCACGATGATTTCTACCCGGCGGTTTTTCGCCCGCCCGGTTGCCGAATCGTTGGAGCCGACCGGTCGACTTTCACCATAGCCCTGAACGGTCATGCGTCCAGGCTCGAGGCCGCCATACTCGATCAAGCGATGGACCACGGCGGTCGCGCGGGCCGCTGATAGATCCCAGTTGGAACGGAAACGTCCGGCGGTGATAGGGACGTTGTCGGTATGCCCTGCAACGACGATCTGCCCTTCGGACTTTTTCAGGATCGGCGCAAGCTCGTCAATAGAGGCGGCGAAATGCTGGTTGACCGTATCGGTGCCCGATGGAAAGGCGATGGAGCTGGGAAAGGTGATGACCACCTCATCACCTTTGCGCTTTACCTCAACCCCTGTGTCGGAATCCTTTAAAACCTTTTCGACCGCACTCTGCACTTGCTCCACCTGAGCCGACTGCGGGGCGGAAGCATCAACCTCAAATTCGTCTTCCTGCTCTTCCTTATTGGTCAGGTCGATACTGACGACGGGAATCGGGCTGCGGGTCGGGTCAACCTCGGAAGCGGCCTTGCGCTTGATGGAACCGTCCATCTCGATAACGCCCGACAATCGGTCTTCCTTGACCAGACCGAAAGCGTCACGCATGGAACCGGCCAAAGCCTTATAGCGGATAACGTTCATCTCGGAGAAGGTCAGTAGAAGCACGAACAGCACCAGAAGAAGCGACATGAGATCGGCAAAGGTCGCGAGCCACATCGGGGCGCCGGGCGGACATTTTTTCGGGGGAGCGCTCACAATCGGCCTCCGCTTCCGTTACTCTGCACTGCCACCGGCGGGCGCATCTTCATCGGCAGCCGCCGCGCCGCCCGGCAGGAAGACGCCCAGCAGCTCTTTCATCACATTGGGATTCTGGCTGCCGTGAATTTGCACGATAGCTTCAACGATCAATTGCTTGGTATTGCGGTCGGCCTCAGCCTTATGTTCCAACTTATCGGCAATGGGAATGGCGATCAGGTTGGCAATCACCGCACCATAAAAGGTGGTTAGCATGGCGACCGCCATGGCAGGACCGATAGCGGCAGGATCGTCCAGATTGGCCAGCATCTGGACCAGACCGATCAAGGTCCCGATCATGCCGAAGGCCGGTGCGGCATCGCCAATACCACGAAACATCCGGGTGCCCATTTCATTATGCTGGATACTCATATCCACTTCTCGGGCGATGGAATCGCGAATAATTTCGATATTATGCCCATCGAGGCAAAGCCCCAGCCCGCGCTGGAACAGCTCATTTTCCACTTCGACGTTTTCAAGACCGAGAAGGCCGTTTTTGCGAACCAACCCGGCCAGTTCAATGGCCTGGTCGAAGATATAGCGCGGATCGGTTTTGGGGTTTTTGAATGCAATGCCGATTCCGATTTTGAACGCCGCCAAAACATCGGACAACGGAAACTTGATCAACGTCGCCGCCATGGTCCCGCCAAACACCACCAGAACACTAGGGATGTTGATGAACGAACTCATGTCGCCGCCCAAGAAGATCGCGACGACGATAACGGCTAAACCAGCAATGATCCCAACAAGTGTGGCTAAATCCATTTATAATTCTTTTCGGACGTCCGCTTCCCCCTCAGACGCCGGTATACTCCGGCATTAAGCAATCTGGTCCGATACTACCCCTATCTATTTTCGGAACAACTGGTCCGCCTTTTTCCATAGGCTGCTGAATTTTCTCTCAGCAAGTTTATGTACCGCATCTTCAACAGCCAACGCAACGTCTCCTCCACCATTTACCAAATCGACAAACTCATTGACCAAATAGACCTTATCGGACAAAACGGCGACGTTGAGAACTTGGCGTTGAGGATTCTCCGCACTACCGATCTCAATAGGCGAACCCGAAGGCTTTTTCCCGGATAGGTAGGGGACATATCTCATATCCTCCCGCAGAATATGGGACTTCAACCATTTATCTAGAAATATCAGAACCTTGCTCAGATCCACTTGTTCAGGCTCTGCCTCATACATCTCCTGTAAACGACGAATTAAGCCCTGCATTTCCTCATGCTGCTGCTTGTGCTCGGCAAAGTGAGGATAGCCGACCCGACGTAAGAATCTTTCTTCCCGCTCAAAATGTTCGTCCACATAACGAACCAACGAAGCAATGGCCGTTTTAATTTGATAGGACGTCCCGCCCTCCAGATGGCAGGTGTTCAACTGATCCACCACGTTGAAAAGCATCTGGTGATCTTCATCGATCGCCTTAACCCGGCAACTATATTCGGGTAGCCATTTCATTTTCCGTGAACTCCAGAAGGCAAAAACATACCTAATGTTTGTATATAGGGACAAAATTGCGTGGTTCTGGTTAAAAAATTGCCTGTCACTATGGCAATTTGAGTCAATCCAGGTATTTTTGCACCAATGATGCAAGGAACTGACGCGCAGGAGACAACATTATGAAAACGGCGGGCGCTCTGCTCACATTGCTGACCTTTCTTTTTGCCGGCCTTTTCACCCTGTCCGCACCGCTAAAGGCGGAGGAGCCCGAAAAAATCAGGGACCGGACCTATCAGATCTATCTGGAGCCCTTCGAAGTTCCTCTGGCTAACTCCAAACGTAAAATCAATCTGACGGTTTTCGCCGAGGCCAAAGGACAGGACAATCAATACCGAGTCTGTCAGTTCCGGGCCCGCATCCGAGACGCCATCAACACGTCTCTTTGGAACAAACCCATCGGAACGGTTCTCGTCGAGCCGAAAGAAACAAAGACCAAGAGCCTTAACAAAAAACAGCCGCAACAAAAAACCAAAGCCCGTCGCGACCTGGATATCTCCACTGCTGAAAAACGCCTCGCTTACAGAATCAATAAAGCGGCAGGCAAAAAGAATACGGTTTCTCAGGTACTGCTATTGAAAGGCAAGGTTGAGCCAATCGGGCAGGAAGGCGAGTTCAAACACCGGCGGCTCAAATCGGCCATTACCTGCGACCGAATCAATTTCCGCGAAAAGGGAATCGATTAGGCCCCGCCGACAAACTCACCCCTCCAGCCCCCTCGTTCCCCACATTCGTCTTTTGCAATAACGGGTGCCCAACTCGACACGTTCACCCCCAACAATTTACTACAAAATCGTTGCCGTTTTGCTGCAAATATGTGACGAAACATATTGGGGCGAACATTGAACGAGCATGAGCCGACAGGGGTGGGATAAGCCGTTTTGCACCGATGCGCACCGACAATGGAGCGCACAAGGCTAACCGGCTCTCCAACTTCCTAACGCCGATAGGAAGAGCAGCGTGGAACTTAAAAACATCCATCAAATCGAAGAAGCGGCGCAATCCAGCAGCAGCGAGGTCCTCCGCCTGGGCGTCGCCGCCGTATTCATCACCGTTATTATGATCTATGCGGGCTTCCTCACAGAAGGTGTACAGAACAGTCATCTCTTGATCGCCGCAGCCGTGATCGGCGCTTATATGGCGATGAATATCGGCGCAAACGATGTCGCCAACAATGTGGGGCCGGCCGTAGGGTCGCGCACCATGACCCTGTTCGGAGCCATCTGCATCGCCGCCATCTTCGAGGCGGCCGGAGCGCTGGTTGCCGGCGGCGACGTGGTCAGCACCATCAAGAAAGGGATCATCGATCCCAGCATGATCACGGACGAACAAACCTTCATCTGGTTGATGATGGCGGCCTTATTGGCCGGCGCGCTCTGGCTCAACCTTGCGACCTATTTCGGCATGCCCGTTTCGACGACCCACTCCATCGTCGGCGGGGTCCTCGGGGCAGGCTTGGCCGCTGGCGGACTAGACATCGCCAACTGGCCGAAAATGGGTGCTATCGCCGCTAGTTGGGTAATCTCCCCTCTCCTCGGCGGGCTTATCGCCGCAGCTTTTCTCTACCTGATCAAACGGACGATTACCTACCAAAAGGACATGAAGAATGCGGCCAAGAAAATGGTGCCCGTTCTCATCAGCATCATGGCCTGGGCGTTCAGCACCTACCTCATCTTAAAGGGCCTGAAAAAGCTCTGGAAAGTGGATATCCTGACAGCCGGGGGCATCGGCCTTGCCATCGCCATCGCCATCTATCTGGTTATCAGACCGCTGATCGCTAAAAAAGCCGATGCCTTGCCATCCGAAAAAGACAGCGTCAACAAGCTCTTCGTTATTCCTTTGATCTGCGCCGCCGCTCTTTTGAGTTTCGCTCACGGCGCCAACGATGTAGCCAATGCAGTCGGCCCCCTGGCGGCGATTAACGATTCGATTATGAGCGGCGGCATCGCCACAAAAGCCTCCATTCCGCTCTGGGTCATGCTAGTCGGGGCCATCGGCATCGCCATCGGGCTCGCCCTTTACGGGCCGAAGCTCATCCGCACGGTCGGTTCGGAAATTACCGAACTGGACCAGACCCGGGCCTTCTGCATCGCCATGGCCGCCGCCATCACCGTAATCATCGCCAGCCAGTTAGGGCTGCCGGTCAGCTCGACCCACATCGCCATCGGCGCCGTTTTCGGGGTCGGTTTTTTACGTGAAACCATCAAGGCCAACTACGGTGAGGTCATCGGCGAAATCAAGCTTCACCACCAGGGCAAGGATGAAGCCGAGCTCCGCAGCTATCTGGACGCCTTTAAAGTGGCTTCGCTCGACGAAAAAGGGCGCATGCTGCAAGACTTGAAAAAACGTAGCGGCGCATCCGTTTCGAAGAAAGAACGCAAAGAACTGCGGCGTGAATACCGTAAGGAACTGGTAAAACGTTCGGCCGCTCTGAAAATCGCCTCGGCCTGGATCATTACAGTACCGCTTTCCGGAATCATGGCCGCGTTGATATATTTCACCATTCGGGGCATGCTGATGCCGTAAACGCTAGGGTCAGGACCCATTAATTTGAACGGTAGGCTCTTAAGGGAAATATCCGCTAGATACGGTCGGCATGAATAAAACCATCGCAGCACTGGTCATCCGCATTGAGGGTCGTCAACGTCTTTCCGAGATTTTCGGCATCGAGGTCATGGACAGGGCCTTTGGCGATCTCAACGACAAGATGGACGAATTGATCGCCAAACTGTTGTCGCAGCACGAAATCGTTGATCGATGCCAGTCCGTCGAAACCGGCCGCTGGATGGCTTCCTTTCGCATTATGTCCAGCGGTCTGCATCGAGATTTACCGGAAACCCGAAAAGCCATCCAGGCCGCGGCGAACAAACTAATTCACGACCGTTTTATTGAGGTCTTTGGCAGTGGCACCACCCTTCGAATATCTTCAACTGTCGCCGTGTTGGGGCTTCCCGAATCCCATAGCGGACGGGTGCGCGACGTTTCCCTCGACTGGCTGGAAACGGAATTGGGAAAGTTGCCCCAATCCCCCCTACTGGATTCCGGCGAAACGGAAGAGGCTTTTAAGGACATTGTCGAACACCAAGCGGTTCGCACGTTCCTCCAGCCTCTCGTTACGATGCACAATCGCCAAACGGTCGGATACGAGGCTCTGACAAGAGGCCCGGAAGGGTCGATTCTTGAATATCCCGACAAGCTATTTGATGCTGGCGACACCCTGCGCAGAACGGTTGAGCTTGAGTTGCTCTGCGCCCGGTTGGCTCTCGAACGGACGGCAGGACTATTACCGCCGGGGCAGTTTCTCACCATCAATCTGGGTCCCGAAGCCCTCATTTTTGCCGCCGGCGAACTGCCGTTGGCCGGACGGGAAAACATCCTGTTTGAATTGACCGAGCATATGCCCATCGACGCCGCCGAAGGTCTGGCCCATGCGGTTGAAAAGCTTCGTCGGCAGGGAGTCGGCCTCGCACTCGACGATACGGGCTGCGGATTTGCCGATCTCGACACAGCCAGAATACTGCACCCGGAAATCGTCAAGCTCTGTATCACCGTTATTCGCAACTCGGATAAAGGCAGCCCCTATCTACCGGCCATACGCCAGACGACTCAAGCCCTGCAGGAGCTTAGCTGCAAAGTACTGGCGGAAGGGGTTGAAACGGAAAAACAACACGACGCGCTTTTAGGCTGCGACATCGAATATGCTCAAGGGTGGCTCTATGCAAAACCATCACCAATTGAACTCGCGATAAAACATCCCCAGGCCTAATCGGCGTTCTTCATCTCGGTGAGCATGCCTTCCAGCTCCTTAATCGCCTTTTCCCGCTCCTTGCCCTTGAGCTTGTTGAGGTTGGCCATAAACATCAACCCCTCCCGCTCGGTACGCAAATACCGGCGCTCGCCTTCTAAATTATCGGCGATGCCTTTGACGGCATAAGGGCGGACCTCGCGGCGAATACCCTTGACCTGGATCGGCTCTTTTTCTTCGGCCTCGATCAAATCGCGGACCAGGGCATAGGTTTCATAAGACATCAAAATTCCACCTGGCTCAGCCTGGGCTTCAAGCCTCGCAGCCAGGTTCACCTCACCGCCGATGATCGTGTAGTCCATACGGTCGTCGGAACCGAAATTTCCGACGTTGCAAAACCCCGTATTGATGCCGATACGCATTTCAAACGGCTTCTCATATCCCTTACCCCACCATTCGTTGCGCAGGTCCTGCATCCGGCGCTGCATGGCGATAGCCATTTTCACGCAAGCCCGCGCATCCTGCTGAACGCCCAGGGTCTTGGGATCGCCGAAAAACAGCAGCATGGCGTCGCCGATGAACTTGTCGATGGTCGCGCCATGCTCAAGTGCGATCTTCGACATCTCGGTAAGATATTTGTTGATCAGGTAGGTCAGGTCTTCCGGTTGAAGGTCTTCGGTGGTCTGGGTGAAATCTTTAATATCGCTGAAAAACACCGTCAGTTTCTTGCGTGACGTTTTCAGCGAAGCGTCCTGATCGCCGGAAAAAATCGAATCGTAAACCTGAGGGGAGAGGTATTTGGCGAGCTTGGAGGACAACGCCTCCAGCATGGAGCTTTTCTCGTCGAGCGACTTGGCGACCCGGTTCAACTCTTCTTCGTTACGGTCGCTCATTTTGACCAACCGCTTGGTCGACTTGAAAAGCTTTTTATAGTCTTTCAGAAGCTTGGCGAACGGCTCGGCGCCATTGCCTTCAATGACGTTATTTTCGACCAACGTCTCGGCAGCGGCGATAATCGCCTCTTCGTTCTTGTATATTTCAAATCCCATTAAGCAGAGACCGGCTTCATATTGAACTTGGCGTATTCCAGGTCTTCGCCGAATTCTTCGCCCAACTCTTCCATGTTGTCGTCGTCGTCTTCAAAAAACCAGTTGATGGTCACCCCGACCCCGGCTTCGGCGGTTTCATCCAGGCTGTCGAAAAGACCCATCATCACTTTAGCGCTGGAGCTGTTGAAATAGATCAGTTTGAAATTGAATTCGACGGTTCCGCCGGAATCTTTCAAGCCCTCCAAATAGCCGCTTAAAGCCTCAATGACCGGACCGTAAAACTCGGAAACGTTTTCCGGATAGGATTCGCCTTCCAACAGAAAAGCGCCTTTTTCAAAATCGAAATCAACTTTTGGCGACCGGTCCGTCGCCTCAATCGAGATGTTGTCCATTCTTAATCTTCCCGCCTCCTTAGGGTCCATACCCATTCAAATGATCATTTGAATGGGTATGGACCCTAAATATACGCCTTCATGGTGAAGAAGGCCCGCGCTCCTTCGGTCTCGATGAAATCGAAATCGAACCCCTGACGGGCACGGCGGGCAATATCGATAAACCCGACACCCGCCCCTTTGCTTCCTTCCGGCGTTTCCCCCCGAAGGGTTTCTTTATAAAGAATTTTCAGGCCTTCCCTATCAAGGCTCTGAATCATTTCCAGCTGTTCTTTCAAACGATTGGCATCTTTGCTTTCAACCGCATTGCCACAGGAAACGAAAAAATGATCTCCCGTTTTACCCACGGTGAGCACCCCATAACTCAACTCGGTGCGTTCATCATGGGTTTCGCGCTCCGCCGAATAGCGGATGACGTTTTGAACCTGTTCGACAAAAATTGAAAATACCCCCCGCACGGTGGCCTTGTCGGCAGAGTCCATAGAGAGCTTTTTTTTGATCGCATCGCCAATGCCCGAGAGGATGTCTTCGGTCATATATCCGCTATAGCAGAACATGATCCCTTCATCCTGAAGGTAGTTCCGAAACTCGAACATCTGCTTGGCCAACATACCGTCGCTCCCCGTGACCGTTCTTTTCCCATCGCTAGACTCGATCTAAAAACATCATACTGAAGCCAAGCCGCAACAACCAGCGGAGTTTATTTAAAGAAACTCCGATAGTCTTCGCTGCAAATTTCAAATGTCGGAAAGCATTGCAGGGCGAGACGGTCCG
>CBDUMN010000103.1:0-11397 GCA_965368335.1 uncultured Rhodospirillales bacterium | reverse complement strand
ATCTTTTCGACTTTTTGAGGCCAAAAGATTTTTTCTATGATTCCCATGCTCGGTTTACCTTGTGTGGTCGTCATGCAGTGATTTATAAGTCCACCATGAGCCTAAAGTGGACGAAATTGCTGCAATGACCAAGACTCCGTGCCATAGATCAAAACTTCCGCCCCCAACTCCTTCACCATGCTTATCCACCAGCCCCATCATGGTGTTAGCGAAGAAAATCATAAATAGTCCGAAAGCGAGCAAAAGCGGCCCGGCTATCCGTCTCCAATTAGGGTGAAGTCTCATTTTCCGTCCTCATTCTAGGTTCACCTTGTAGGTTCTTCACTGACGCCTTTCATATAGGCGTCTGACCAGTGAGCGGCACCATTCCCAGGATCGGCACGTTGCTCACACTCCTGATTAACCAGGCGTTCAAGTTTTTGCGGCTTTCCCGTGAAGCCGTCGAAACGTTCACCCGTTTCATAGTCGAGGATATCAGCAAACTCGCCAGTCGGTTCGTTGCGACTGACCTTTTCACAAGCGGCCAAGGCTTCATCGAGCGAGTCGAAATCGCCAACGAAATCCGATAACCCGCCAGCCGGGTAATGCCTGTCGTATTGAAATGCGAGAAATCGTTTCATTGGTTCACCTTGTGGGTTTTGTCAGTCTCTTAGAGCTTTGATTTTTTCTGGTACGCTAAACAGCGTATGAAACACCGCTGTTACGTGTCCCAGGAGGATTGCCAATTCTCCAATGCCCCACGGCGACCAGGCTTCCAAGGCGCGATGTTGGGCATAGATCAATAATGTTCCGGCGTTGATCGAGGTCCACCAGAAAAGGCTGTGAGCCGTTACGCGGCAAAACCAAAACTCTGCAAATATCACAACCTTTTTTCGATCCATGTTCGGTTCACCTTGTGTGATTAGTCGTCGTCTTTAAATGCGCCAGACACCCGGCCATAGATAAGGGCTGCTATTACGAGGGTCAGGCCGTTAATAACATCTTGGGACATTCCTTTACCGTAGAACACGCCGCCCGCCATGTTTACTATGCCGAGCAGCCCCCAAGCCGCCGTCAGGAAACCGGGCCAGTTCGGCTTAATATTAAACGTTGGCCAACGCCTTTCCCGAGCTTGCTTCGCGGCTTTCTCCAGGTTCTCTGTCTCGGGGTATTTTTCCGCGATCATATCAACGTCGTAAGCCCCTCCGGCTTCGGCTACCGCCGTCAACAAGTCCGGCAAGTGAAATCTGTTTACTAGGACTTCAACCCTCACGACTTCCGGAAATCCGTCCCTATCTAGATATTCGTCGCTTTTTGCCATCCGTTCACCTTGTGGGCTGGTTTGTCTGTTCAGGCTGATATGGGTTCTTGCAACCGTGATAATCGCACCAGCCTTTTACGTAGTCGGGATCATCATCCCATTCATAAAGGGGTTCACCGGCTGCCGCTTCGTACCGGCCCCAGTTATACATGAGTTGTTCGCCTGTAATCCCTGCGCTCATGGTTTTCACCTTGTAGGTTTTGTCATTTGGGCGCTTTTCACTTTCGAAAAGTCGCGTTCGGGGTAGAGCGCCGCCGTTGCTTCTTCCTCTATAACCAGGCGTGCCTTCTCCCACTGGACGGGTTGGCCGAACCGGGCCGCGCTGTAGATATTGCCAAGATGGTCTTTCAGCCGGTTCACTTCCGCCGCCAGCTCCTTAACTTTATCCCGGCATGATTCATCATCGCCATGGACGATAGCGGCAATTTTCTCATACAGGTCGGCGGGGCTGTCCTTCATTCGGTTCACCTTGTAGGCATCATTTCTTTGGGGCCTTCTCAGCCAGTATTCGCCAATTGAGCGGTACCAAGCTCCACATCTTTCTTCATTGAGATCAAGATTTTGTCTATCTCCAAGAAAGGGCGTCCATACTTTTTTTCGAATGCGCTGCTTTCCTTTACGTAACGTGGATAGGCGACGATCTTTTCAAGGAGCTCAACCATGAAAGGGGAGTCAAGATAAGGAAGATCGGGATAAAGCTCGAAACAGAACCCATCGACCGCGGTTGGGTAATCAAAATATTGATCTTCATTGATACCCTCGGCGACTGCCTTTTCGACTTTGTCCAGAATGTGGTCTGCCCACCTGACCCATTCATCTTTTTGCCTTGGTCGCCAATTGGCCGTATCAACCAAATACTTTTTTGTGTTGTTCTCACTCATCCCTAACCTCATTTCTCTGCTAGAAACTTTGACACAGCCTTCTCGGCTTGACGTCTCGTGTTCCATTTTGCATGGCCGTCTACAATCACATCATGCGGCCCGACCTTCGCGTACCAGTGCTTCCCGTTTTCCCATTGAAGAAACCGAACATCACCCTGGATTTCAGGCCACACCATTTCATCGCGCTCAACAGAGGCGGTGACTTCGTGATAGGTAGGCAGATAGTTGCAAAATCCGCCTTCAGCATTGATGAGGATCGGGCCGTTTTCAAGCGCTTTGGCTTTTGGCCTAAACACCAAATCACTAAGCTGTTGTGCCAAGTCCTCGACACCGGAATATGAGTGAAAGCCTTGCTCGTAGAGTGCGGCAATATTGGTGCTTGCATGACGCCCGACTGCGACACGGTTGAACAGGTCGAAGACGGCGCTTTTGACAATTGTCTGTTCAACGTACCACTCGATCAATTCGCCAGTAGTGGAGACAAGAATCATCCAGTACGGAGAGTGATAGGGGTCTTTGACGTGAACGAACTTCATATTTTTTTCACCTTGTAGGCTTTATCAGTTTGACTTTATCCGTTGGCGCAGGAGCATTTTGTGCGTCTTCTCTTGCACCCTCCTCATTTCCGGCGAGGGATGCAGAAACCGGCCTTCGTCTACGAACGACTGGTGCCTTCCGCGCTCGGCCAGTTCCGCCGCCTCCCTTTTCAATTGCTCCACATCGCCTTCGACTTTTTCGGGCGCTTGCTTCGCTATCTCATCGAGAATGAGAGAGTAGGGCACCTGTTCTGTCTTGCTGTTTTTGCCGGTCATTTCAGGTTCACCTTGTGTTATCGCTAAAGAGTGATTTGTTTTCCTCGAATATCATGGCAAACGCCGAGCACACATCGTCACTCTTGAATTCCGGCCAATCGTCCAGAAACCTTTCTACACGCTCGACAAAAAGAGTCCTGTCCAACTCCCTTGTTTCGGAGAGAATTGTGTCCATTGCTTCGGCCAGGGCTTGCGCCTGGGCCAATCCGCCGCCGATCCGTCCGGCAAGCATGTGATGGATTATTTCAAATCCCTTGGCGTTGAGTTGCGCCGCCGCTTCTGAAAATTCCGTCATAGGTTCACCTTGTGTTGTCGATCTACTGGACGATGTTCTTGCGATAGAAGCCCATATGGACCAATCCGCAAAAAATCAAAAGACCGGCGATGTATCTCAAAAATGGCGCTTCTGCGGCAAACGAGATGCCGACCGCTACGAGGCAAAGAACCAGGGTTGCCAAGCGAAGGTATAAACCGGCCTTGGTCGTGTAGACGAAATCAAAGAATTCGGTCTGATGTCTGATGCGGTTTTCTTCGTCCATCGGGTTCACCTTGTGTTGTCTCTCTATGATGCCTTGCGACGTTCATATTCTAATGCCTGTTCTTCATCCGACGTTATTTCAGCCTTGATGGAAAACTTCGTATTGACGTTCATTGTCGAATGGCGCACCCGCCAGTATTTTTCGTTGAGCCTGGTCCTCGCGCGGCCCAACAAAAGACGACCGATATTCGAGAGAACGAGCGGGCGTACCGGCAAATCACTCAACTCCTGGCTTTGAGGGCGAAAACAGCCACAGCGCCGAAGGACGATCAAAGAACCCTCTCGGCAACCGATCTTTGCGGCCTCTTCACGGGAGAGGGGTCGGGTAACGTCGAAACCATGGCGCTCTACGTAGGAAAGTGCCGCTATGTCGCTACGATAAATCTGTTCTGATTCCCAGGCCATGAGGTTCACCTTGTAGGTTCTTCACTGACGCCTTTCATATAGGCGTCTGACCAGTGAGCGGCACCATTCCCAGGATCGGCACGTTGCTCACACTCCTGATTAACCAGGCGTTCAAGTTTTTGCGGCTTTCCCGTGAAGCCGTCGAAACGTTCACCCGTTTCATAGTCGAGGATATCAGCAAACTCGCCAGTCGGTTCGTTGCGACTGACCTTTTCACAAGCGGCCAAGGCTTCATCGAGCGAGTCGAAATCGCCAACGAAATCCGATAACCCACCAGCCGGGTAATGCCTGTCGTATTGAAATGCTAGAAATCGTTTCATTGGTTCACCTTGCACTATTTCTCACTGAGCCATTTTCCTTCCTTGTGAAGTTCAATGGCTTTGTTTCGACCTACCGGTTTTCCTCGGTACTTCATCGCCCTGTAAAGGGTTGCCGTGCCGATCTTGAATTCGTCCGCAATCTGCTTGCCGGTGTAATTCGGATCGACAAACATTTTTCTGGCTCTTTCCAGGCTTTTGCCTTTGAGCTTTTTGAAAGTGTCGCCAATTTCGCCAAGCTTTGCTTTAGCTCTCCGTGCGTTCTCGGTTCTCATTGCCCGCGCTTTGGCATCTACTTCACTTGCGGCCTTGTAGCCTTCTTCAAGTTTAGTCAAATCATAGACCGTATCGGCCTCAACGTCCTCGATCTTGACCCGCTTGCCCACGAGTTGTTCAGCCACCCAGTACCAAATTTTGCTTGCGCCAAAATGGCCCATGTTCGGGACGACGAGGGTTTCTCCTTCAATCGTTGATTCAACGGCTGCTTTCAGTTTCGGCAGCTTGTCCAACTCTAAGTGTTTGGCGTCGGTTTCCTTGGGGCGGTCAACGTAAAAGGGATCGTCGTTTTCATCGACCTTACACCCTGCTTCCCGGAGCAAGTCTTTCCAGTGTTTAAGCGGCTTTCCCTTCGGTGTAAGCCTTACGTAAGCTACTTTTATCAATTTTTTCACTTTATCACGTCTGTTGCGCTTGACATGATAATACAGAAATGAGAAACTAAGGTCAATGATTGATTACCGCACTCTGAAAGGATGCAGAAAGATGGCAACCGTACATATCGTTAACGACACCCTGACGGACGGCTCGGAAGCCAAATCCGTTGCTATCAAGACCGATGACGGAGTTGTCATTCTTCCCTGCACCCATACTGGTGCAGAAGGCTTCGCAAACGAGTTGGTGGACCTTATCAACAATCGTACTGTTGATGTGGCATGGCACGGTCCCGATCTTGAGGCTGCGAGCGGCTGGATTAAGGGGTAGGGGCGTTCGATATGAATAGAGCAACAATGATCGGTCACATTGCAACAGCGATTGCATCAATTACCGGCGAGGATCACGATGCCGTTTCGCAAAAGCTCTGCAAGTTTGGCGACGATCATTTGGAAACTATGTATCGCCAAACGCTGAAAGTTTACGAGGAATCGCGGAAGTAGTTTCCGCCTTCTCTCAAGCCGCCATGAGTGGCGGTTTCAGAGAAGCAACGAGTGGAGGACGAAGACAAGGGAAACCGGACGCGCAGCCGGACTGAGGGCGGTAACGCCCGAAAGCGAAATAAGACAAAATGCCGGGCCGCGAGGCTAAACCGGCGCAGGTTGGATAAGACCCTTAAACGCCCTGATAAGTCTTACAGTAGCTTGGCCGTGTCGCGGATGCCAGTAACGGGCCTTGCGGGAACATATATCGGTGTAGTCTTCGGGCAAGGCCGTCAGTAGCGCAAGGTTGGACGATGTAGCTGGACGACGTGCCGGAAACGAATTGTTGGGTGCCGAAGAAACTTGTTGCTTCTACTGATTACACAAGAGGCACCAACTGGAGCTATCGAACATGAACGTTGAATTGCCCGCATCGATCCTTTCAAGCGCGATTGACTTGGCGTCAAAGCCGTTGCCGGATGGCTCCCACGACCATCCATCCATTTCAGTGATTGTTGATTGGTGGAACCAAAACGCACCGACCGATATGCGCGATGCCTGGGGCTTCATGTACTACGTCCAGGTGGAGGATACGGAGGGCAATCCCGTTTGGGCGTCCGGCGACGTTGAAGAAGGTTACGTCCATAACTCTAAAATGCACCCCGTCCGTGCTGGCGAGGCGACGGTTCTTGAAGACCGCATCCGCGTCGCTTTTTACCGAGACGGCGACGACCGTTTTGCAAATGAGAGCATCGTTGAAGAGGCTCATTACATTCACGAAGCCCTTGCGCGGTTTCCAAAGCGCTTTCCAGACACCTATGAAAGGCTGAAAAGCAATGCCTAAATACGCCATTCTTTTTGACGACGAATGCACCCAGTCAAAGACGGGTGAAACGGTCGTTTTTCTCTCACCGAAAGAAGCCGACATTATTGGTGAAGCGTTGATGGCATATAAGGATGCCAACAAACGGAAAAAGACCGTCGCCAACGTCGCTGATTGGTGGCACGAAAATGTTCCCGTCACCATGCCTTAACGGCGATACCCATAAGGGGCACCCCTAGCGAGGGATCAAGCGATGTACGAGAGAGCGAGAAAAGAGTTCGAGGAAATGATTTCCAACCCGACCGATCAATCCCGGCCCGGTACGCGGGGGTGCATCGAGCGCCGGGAAAATCTCGAACATCGTATTCGCAGGTTCTTCGAAGAAAGCCCCCGTCTTTCCAAAGCCGAGGCTTTGAAGCGGGCGGCAAGGATGCTTCGGAATCCGATGTATGGCGGGCCTGACGACGCCACCTATGGATTTGCCGGGATGATCATTTCTCACGGCTTGGCGACCGGCCTTGTCGTTGCCGATCCTGGCCCCCGTGGTGGTGCCGGATGGCGGTTGAAACAGTAATGCCTACAAGAGGCACCAATACGAGGATTTTGAAATGGGATTGATCGTTCTGAGGATTGACGACGCAGAAGCCGAAATTCTGGGAACCATCCTGGCGGAAGAAGTCGAAAGGCTGAATGACTGGATCGACGATGCGGAGGCAGACGGCGATACCGAGTTGGACGGAATGAAAGACCGTCTAGCCAAAGTTAAGGAATTTCGTGATCGTGTTGCCAAGGGCGGCGACTAATCACGATACCCACAAAACGCACCTAAAGGATTTGAGAGAATGACCGAACCAAAGCTTATCATGGACCCGGCCTACCTCATTGGTCGTAGCGAAGAGGAACGCAAGGAATGGTGGCGCAAGTGGCTGGCTTCCAATGCGGGCAATCCTCTTGCCGCCGATGACACGCCTGAGAACCGGGATTCCATCAAAAAGCTCGTTGCAGAACTGGCCGGTGTCGATCCCTCCGAGATCCCCGACGAAATTGTCGCGGGTCTCGTCTCTGGAAACAACGACCTGGCTAAATGGATGGACGGCAAATACGCCCATCTTTTCGACGGTCAGGGCTGATACCTAAAAAAGGCACCGAAAGTAGAACGAGGACGAGAGAATGAATAAATCTCAGATGCAGGCTGACATAGACTTTCTTCTTTTGCGGGCTGGCAGTGCTGGCAGTTGTTCATTCAGCAACGACAGGTGGACTGGCCTCAGCAGCAACGCAATTGTTGCCGTCGCCTACGGTGGAGAGCAGACGGCCATGCCTTGGGACAGGGGCGACTATGCCGCTTGTGTCCGCACCGTTCGTCGACTTCCGAGGCACCGGCGGACGGCGAAGGTCATGGACGCCCTTCGCACGGCTCGGGCGGCATACATCAAAAACAACCCGCGCCATCAGACCGCAGCAGATAGGAACGCCTACTATGCGGAGCTGGAAGCGAAGCGTGAAGAATTAGGCGCGGTTTAGACCGTGCCTACAAAAGGCACCGAATAGGGAGTTGAGAGAATGCCCAGATACGTAACCGTCGAAATCACCCGGACCTATGAAGTATTCGAGGACGACCTGACGGATGAGCAGGTTGCCAAGATATTCGATAATGCTGGTGATCCCGATCTATCGGACGGCCTTGAGCTGAAGGTGGACGAAGAGACGGGTTTCAATATCTGGCACAGTGAAAAACCGGCTTTTTAATATCGTGCCCACAAAAGGCACCTAAACGAGGATAGACCATGACAGCAAAGCATCCAAAATGTCGCGCCGAAGTCTGTGACGTGCCGAGCGAAGAATATGACTTTTCCTGCGGGTATGAAACTACCATTGAATGCGATCAATGCAAGTACGGTACGGGTCGGAAAAACCCAGAGTCCAAATGTAATCTGTGGAGTTGTAAGCGATGAAATATCTGTGGGAGATGACCCAGGAAGAGCTTGAAGAGCGTCAGGACGGCTATCTGTGTTTAGATTCAATGCAGGAATTATCGGAACATCAAGCGGCTGAGCTTGAAGTAATCGAAAAAGAATTATCGCGTCGCCAAAAAACGACAGATGTAACCCCCGACGATAGTCAGCTACTGGCCGCCTACGAAGGAATGCCCGTGTTCGCAGAAACGATCAAGCGAAACGGTAAGACTTTCATCCGATTTCGGAAGACGGCTCCTAAAGTATTGTGAGCCAAGGTAAGGGAAATAAAATGGAACCCAAAGACTATCCGAAAGCAGCCGTTCTCGTATTGGCTTTCGCAATAGCCGTTATCATGATGGGGAGCGCCGTCATTTACGGGGCGGCCTTTACGGTGAAGCTGTGGTTCAACCCGCCCTGGCTTGCCTGGGCCGACCAGCCGGTCCTTATCCTGGTCTTTGCCGTCATTGGCGTCGTCGTGCCAGTCGGGCTCTCCTACTTGGTCCGACCCAAAGAGCTTTTTCCCACTTTTTCGGATTTCCTACCACTGTTGTACGACGACAAGGCCCGCGAGGTGTTGCGGAAAGATACGACGGAACAGAAAAGCAACAAATAGCGATGCCCACAAACTGCACCTTTTGACGGACTGAGACAGAGACGATGAGTGTTTTTCTCGATCATAGACAAGACAAGCAAATGCTTCGGTTTTTCGAAAAGCATGATGATGGGACCAAGCTCATCGCTGATGCAATTAGTAGCTTAAAAAGGCAGATCGCCGAAGAGGAAGACAGGAAAGGGAAGCTCGCGCCCTGGCGCAAGGTTGTTGAGACCAAGTTTCCGCCTTTTGGTCGGCGTTATGAGGTTCTTGAATGCGGTCACAAGTTCGATCTCGAAACCGGGAGCATTCACACTAGCGCCGGAAAGCCGGGCGCGAAGAGACGGCGCTGCCATGATTGTCTGCGCCAAGGAATAACGGCTGGTTCTACTGGCAAAATATAGACATCACACAAAAGGCACCCTAACGGAGAATAAACCATTGCTTCCTGGCTTCCCGAAATCGATTACGACTACGAAGTTGGCACGAGGACGCTACCGCATCAAGCGCGACGATGGGTATTCGATAACGGTTAGGCGATCCAGCCGAGGGGACTGGTACGACGAAGGAAGCATGACGCGCCAGACAGCGCTTTCGACTTTCAAATACGATATGGCAAACGGCTATACGGCACACGATCAATTAGAAAATGAGGACGCAAAATGTCGGACGATTTGATTACCGGATGGGTTGTTACGAGCTTCCATGAAAGAGCCGTGCGCTTTGTTGACCAAATCCATTTGGCTGACGAAGAAACATATCTAACGGCGGCTCACGACCTAGAGCCGGGCGTTCAGGCCGCTTTGTTTGAAGGGCGCAAAATCGGGTTGTTTGAGATAAGCGATACCTATCGTCTTCTCTATCCCGTCCGTCCCTCCGCTTTAGGCCGGTTGTTATTGGAGCGGGCCAAACAACACCCGAATGAACGTCTTTGGGAAACGTGCCTAGATAAATGTACCGTGAAACCGGTTTCCTGGGATCAGATCGAGGCTCAGCAAATTCTGGTGAATATGAATCGGCTGGGACACTTCGTTGAACTCGCTATCACCCGAAGGGGAGCCGTCTAATGCTCGTACCCACAAAAGGCACCTCTACCGAGGAAGGAAACAAAATATGAAGTCACCCATTGCCGCAGCACTTGCCATCGCCGTTATTTGCACCGCATCGGTCGTTAGCGCGGATAGCAATATCGATAGTAATCAAACCCCGGCCATCGTCTTGGCTGATCCAGTCGGCGCCTACGCGGCAAAGGCGGTTTCCGCCCTTAGCCCTGGCATGAAGCAAAAATATGGTGGGGCGCTTTACCTTGCCGAAATATCCGCAAGGAAAGCCGCCGATGAAAGCGAGCCGTCAAACACCGAGGACTATCGCCTTAAGGGGTGTATGGAAGCCGAATACCTTGCCGGGCGGATTGACCAGTTGCGAAGCTCTCCTATTGTAGTTGGCGACCAGACGCTTATAGACCGGCGCGCCGCAGAAAGGTTTATGACCGTTTGGGCTTTTGCTGAAGCTAAATGTTCGGGCCTCAGCCCCGATGCGTTCATTGCCAAAATGGAGCAATACGGTAGCGGGGAAGCGGGCTCTTGGAAGTTTTTTGAAAGCATTAGAGCGGAACGGTCACCGCAATTCAGTCCGTCGATAAAACGCTAGATTTTTCCAATACCTACAAGAGGCACCCCATAGATCGAGGATGAAAGCATGAATAACAACACCGAGCTTACAAAATCCGTCGTCGAAGAAGTAGCTGCCGAGCGGCAGCGTCAGATCGATGCCGAAGGATGGTCGCCGGAGCATGACGACATGCACAGCATTGGCGACCTTGCTAAAGCCGCTTCCGTCTATGCAGATGGTGCCAGTACGGACGGTAATCACAAAGCTGCCCTGGCTATTGCTGGCAGAGGCGCTATGCCGTCCAATTGGCCTTGGGACCCTCAGAGCTACAAGCCCAAAAGCAAGAGGCGTGATCTTGTTCGAGCAGCGGCGCTTATCATCGCGGAAATCGAGCGGCTTGATCGCGGTATCGCAGACGCAATTAAGAAAAACACAGCGACCTTCGTTCGGCTTCAGGAAGAAATTTCCTAAAGCCCACAAACCGCACCTGAGAAGGATCGAGAGAATGACCGTCTTAACCAATTATCTTTCGGAATTGCCAAGAAACTTTTGGCTCGTATTTGGGCTTTGGATTGGCTCGACCGGCGTTGCTCTCTACTTAGGGGAAGCGATTTCTTACGGTATGGCGATTGCCTTTTTTATCGCCATGGTTGGTGTAGCTTTGGCGGCTCCTCGGATTGGCTTGAAAAATATGTATCTGCTTCCGGCTCTGGTTCTGGTCGCATTCGTTGGTTCGCTCGCCGGCCCTTTTTTAATTAACTCTACCGACAAGGCCGCGAGTGGCTTCCCTTGGCCTATTGACGCCTTGACGCTTTTTGAATCGGTCAATGAAAAAGGTAAGCCGGTCTTTTTTGGGTGTGGCAAGGTTGAGTTGATCGAGCAGGAGAACGTTAACAGCGCCATATTCCGAGTTCAAAACGCTTGCCCCGATCCAAAGACCTTTAACGGCCAAAACTGAATTACCCACAAAACGCACCTGAAGGAACCATGAAATGACGCTTCAAAATTCAACAATCAAGGTTGCCAT
>CBDUMN010000102.1:0-11476 GCA_965368335.1 uncultured Rhodospirillales bacterium | reverse complement strand
GAGGCGACCCAGCGCCCGGCCCTGGTGCTGGCCCCCAACAAGACCCTGGCCGCCCAGCTTTACGGCGAGATGAAGGCGTTTTTCCCCGACAACGCGGTGGAATATTTCGTCTCCTACTACGACTACTACCAGCCCGAAGCCTACGTGCCGCGCACCGATACCTATATCGAGAAGGATTCGGCGATCAACGAACAGATCGACCGGATGCGCCATTCGGCGACCCGGGCCATCTTGGAGCGCGGCGACGTGATCATTGTCGCTTCCGTTTCCTGCATCTACGGCATCGGCGCGGTCGAGACCTACGCTGAAATGACCATGACCTTGGAAAAGGGCGACACCTTCGACCGCTCGGAAATCACCAAGCGGCTGGTCGAACTGCAATACCAGCGCAACGATACGGACTTTCACCGCGGAACCTTCCGGGTGCGCGGCGACGTGGTTGAGATTTTCCCGGTCCACTGCGAAGACCGCGCCTGGCGCTTGTCGCTGTTTGGCGATGAGATCGAGGACATCCGCGAGATCGACCCACTGACGGGAGAAAAGATCGCCAAGCTCGACGCCGTGACGGTCTATCCCAACAGCCACCACGTCACCCCGCGCCCGACGCTGGTTCAGGCGATCACCAAGATCAAGGCGGAGCTGAAAGAACAACTCGACAGGTTTAACGCCGAGGGCAAGCTTTTGGAGGCCCAGCGGCTGCAGGAGCGGACCTATTTCGATCTCGAGATGATGGAGACCACCGGGCACTGCAAATCCATCGAGAACTATTCCCGCTACCTGACCGGGCGCAATCCGGGCGAACCGCCGCCGACGCTGTTTGAATATCTGCCGGAAAACGCCCTGATCTTCGTTGACGAATCCCACGTCGCCGTGCCCCAATTGGGCGGCATGTACCGGGGCGACTACGCCCGTAAATCGACGCTGGCCAGCTACGGCTTCCGCCTGCCGAGCTGCACCGACAACCGACCGCTGAGGTTCGAGGAATGGGAGGCCATGCGGCCGCAAACGGTTTTCGTTTCAGCCACACCGGGCGACTGGGAGATGGAGCAGACCGGCGGGGTCTTCGCCGAGCAGGTGGTCCGCCCGACCGGGCTGATCGACCCCGAGTGCATCATCCGCCCGGTGGAAACCCAGGTGGACGATCTGCTCAAGGAAGCCCGCGAAATCGCATTGAGGGGCGAACGCATGCTGGTCACCACGCTGACCAAGCGCATGGCCGAAGACCTCACCGAATACATGCACCAGCAGGGCGTGCGGGTGCGCTACATGCATAGCGACATCGACACCCTGGAGCGCATCGAGATCATCCGCGACCTACGGCTCGGCGCGTTTGACGTGCTGGTCGGCATCAACCTGCTGCGCGAGGGCCTCGATATCCCCGAGTGCTCCACCGTCGCCATTCTGGATGCCGACAAGGAAGGCTTCCTGCGCTCCAAACGTTCGCTGGTTCAGACCATCGGGCGGGCGGCGCGAAACATCAACGGCCGGGTCCTGCTCTACGCCGACCAGATGACCGAAAGCCTGGAATACGCCATCGGCGAAACCAATCGGCGGCGCGAGAAACAGCAGGCCTATAACGAAGAACACGGCATTACGCCGGAGTCGGTCAAAAAAGGCATCTCCGATGCGCTCGATAGCGTGTTCGAGAAAGACTACATGACCGTCGATCTCGGCATGGCTGCGGGCGACAATCTGGTCGGCCACAACCTCACCGCCCACTTAGCCGACCTCGACAAACAAATGAAAGAGGCGGCCTCCAACCTGGAATTCGAAGAAGCGGCGAGACTAAGAGACGAAATCAAACGCCTCGAAGCCGTCGATTTAGGGCTGGCGAGACCCGGCGCACCACCCAAGGCGGCAGCTAAATTCGGCGCGCCTCAAGGCAAAAGCCGCAGAGTCGCCAAACGGAAAGGGCGGCGGAAGTAGGGCTGGCAAGCGCCTCGTTTTATATCTCACCCACCTCAGCGGCAACATAACAAATCATGTAATTGATATAGGAATTTTATCTTGACAAAATAATTTGTTCTTGTTATGTTCCGTTCTCGCTATGCGATATTTCGCTAAATCATTTCTGCAAATAATTGTTCTTAGGTTCCCCATGACGCTCTTACCGCTTAAAAACAAAAAGACCATCGGCTGGAATTATTCTGTCAACCCCGAAGACGTCCTAAAGACCAAAACCACGCTCAACCATATGGGCCACTACGAGATGCCCGATTTTGGGCTAACCCCCTTATCCTGACCGCGCCTTGTTTAAAGGCATCAAGCGGTTTCAAAAAGAAAACGGCCTCAAGATCGATGGCCTTATGAAACCGGACGGACCAACCGAGCGGAAACTGAATGACAGGCTTTCGGCGGCCAATGGCGACAAGCCAAAAAAAACAGCAACCCAACCTCAGTTTGGGAGAAATCTCTTGAGCATGGATGCGCCAGCAAAGAAGTCAAAATCCAAGAATCAGCGCCTCGCCATGATGTCGGAGAAGGATAAATACGCCCGCCCCGGCATTGACGGCATTCTCGAAGGCAGTGGAATCAAAGGCGCAGGCGGTGGAGCAGGATCCAGCGCAAAAGTCCTAGGTAAAGCACTCGGCATCAAGAGTTTGTTTGACGCTATTGGTCGTGAGCTACCAGGTGCTAGCGAGGTTCCTCCTGTCCCTGCCAACGACACAACAACCAAAATGGATACAGCCCCCAAACTGCCGTCACACCCAGGATTTGAGCCACCCAAGCGCGATCCCAAGGATAACAAAGAGGAGTATCCGGCAAATGGGCCTAAAGTTATCACTCGCACGGAATTTCCAAATCTGGAGAAAGAAAAGCCTCAAGTGTTCATCTTTCCCGACAAGTCTGAACAATACAACAAACCCCAAATCATGGAGGAAAGACGCGAACGAAAAGAAACAAAGTCAGAGCTTGACGAAGTACGCGACCGACTCATTGATTTAGGATACCAGCACATAGGTGGTGGACGGGCTCAAAATAGTGGCAAAGAAAAAAAGAAGAATATGTTCCCGGCCACGGAGCAGGTTTTATAGACCCAAACACCAATAAAAATCTCGATACCCGACCCGGGTCTCATAGATCTGATATGACTTTAATTTCTCCTACCGGCAAGAAAGTCCACCTCCAGACTGTTGATGTAGACAAAAATGGTGAACCGACAGAGCGGGAATGGAAATCCGCTATGCGGATTTTTATCGCAACGGGTCAAACCGTTATCCTCGTACCAAAACAACACCAACTTGCTAAGCGCCGCCTCAAGGACAAAGATGTAGGCCCTAACCTGAAGTTCAAAAATTAGATATCTTAAAAAAGTGAGCCCCATGAGTTTCAGCGAGAAAATATGCTTCTTAGATGCATTTGATGACGCTATGTTTTCCTTTGCACTTAAAGATATTTTTCCGCGGGTTGTTTTCCACGGAGAGTTAATAGATAGAGATTCTACAGTCGGCGTTTCCCGAGAAACAATTCCCGAATGTCCAGGATATTCTGTCCGAATATTTTTCCCTAAAGAAGGCTGGGAACCTGAATTAGAACCCAGCCGTTCCCACAACGCCCCCCAAATCGTGACAAACCTACCTGAACCGTTGCTCACCCATAGACGCGCCACTTGGTTTTGGGGGCATCCAGGGGGGAGCATGAAAAACTGGGCTTTTTCTCTCCCAACGATGAATTTCAGCCAACTCAATATTTTGTACGACAAAGAGATCGAAGATCATAAAAAGATCATCAAGCTAGTGTGGAAAGCACTGCGCTCTATCTCAACAAACAAAATTAAGGCTGGAATCCAAAAAAACGATTTTGTCAGAACCTCCGAGGTAAAGGGAAGTGGGGGGCCTTGGGCAGGCTTTCACGCGCTAGACTGGTGCCGTCGAGAACCCAATCGAATGCTAGGGGGGACGTACCGGACCTGTGACGATTGGGAATGGCCAGATGATCCCTATATTCAAGAACTACAACAAAGAGTCATCAAGCGGTTTGGTCCAAACTTAGGCAAGGAACCACCGGAGCCAAGCCCTAAAGATGATATCACTGGAGTCTTGGACCGCTGCTGGGAAGGGATAACCCTCCCTCACTTCACAAAGGCCTAAGCCGACGACAATCCATCAAAAATTGAAGAGTATCTGGCAACATGACCACCCATCTGGCGGACTCCGAGAAACGAAGGAAAGGGCGGCGTAAGTGACTCTATCTCCGGCCGAGAAGATTTGGCGAAGCCACTTTCAGCAAGGAAAGTTCGCCGAACTCAATCAAATCGTTTCCGTCATAGACCACATTTACAGCAGCGTTGAAATCGATATTGCAGAGCGGTTCCACAATTTCTTTTTTTATGAAGCCTGCCCTCTCGTTTCCATCGCGGAAAAACTCAATGGCTCCATTGATGGGATTGCTTTTACCGGACAGAAAGAACGGTACGACGGCTTATTCTTGATCGACGGACAGCCTCAAAAAATCGAGTGCGTCGCGGCAATCGACGGCCAAAACGAAGCCTTGATTATGGAACACCTTCAACTTTACGGCAGGGCTCCGGCAAATCTAAAAATTCATGGAACCGGGAGCAAAAACAAAAGAAAAATCGACGAACACAGCGCCGTTGCCAGAAACCGTGAAGACTATCTGGAAAATGAATTGCGCCCTCTTATGGAGCAAGCCCTCCAAAGCAAAATTCAGAAATCACAAACCAACCCGGACTACTGCAAGGCTTGGCTCTCCATCGTTTTCGACGACTGGCTTGTTCCTGTTGAAGAAAAGAAAAAACAGAACTTTGATCCGCTGTGCGAGAAAATTCTTAAAACCAATCCGACCGGACACCAACCCTTCGAGCGTGTTTTCTTCGTTGGCATTAGCCGACAATACATTTTTGACAGTTTTGAGATTTTATCGGTCGGCAAACCTTCCCTTGCGTAAAACGGTTTTCCCCGCTTTGGTGGGCGATATTCCTCCCCATCCCCCTACTCCCCGTCGAAATAAGCCAAGTGGAAAATACCGTGGGCGACGAAGAGTTTTTGCCGTCTGTTGCTGGGGACCTCCCGAACGATCTCCATTTCCGTCAAAGCGTCGATATCGGCGCGGACCGTCGGGTAGGTTACGTTCAGAGCTTTCATCGCGCTCTGATAGGTGATAATCGGCGAACTCAACAGATGGGGGATCAGGTGCATTAATCTGTCCCGGCCGTCATGTTGCCGGATACGTTGTTCATATTCCGCCTTCAGCGCCATGATGCGTTTGATCCGCTCAATGGTATTGCGACCCGTCTCAACGGTCGCAAGCAGACCCAGCCTAATCCACCCAGACCAGTCTCCTTTTGCGCTGACGTTGAATAGGGCATCGATATAATCGTCGCGGTGATTGTCGAAAAACTCACTCAGATAAAGCCACGGAGCTGAAAATCCGCAATTTCTGTAGATCATCAAGGCCAGCAGCAAGCGCCCGATGCGGCCATTGCCGTCGCGAAACGGGTGGATCGTCTCGAACTGATAGTGAACCATCAAAGCCCGGATCAAAGGATCGATCCGCACATTGGCTTGCATCTCCCTTTCCAATTGGCCAATCAGCGGAGACAAATGCTCCGGCGGCGGCGGATTGAACCGGTGGCCTGCCCCAACGTGAACCTGAGTTTTGCGAATTTCCCCAGGGCCTTTGCCCGCCCCCCGGACACCGGCCAACAGGCGCTCGTGAAGTTGGCGGATCAGCCACTCGGAAAAGGGATAGTCGCCATCGACCAAGTCCTGCCCCATCTCCAAGGCGTTCTGATAGTTCAAGACCTCACGCCATGCGTTGACCGGATCCTTATCCGAGGAAGGATCACGGGGGTCCAGTTCATAGGCCAGCAACTCCTCCGGGGTTGCATAGGTACCCTCAAGGCTGGAGGAGCGTATTGCTTCACGTTGCCTTAAAGGGCGCAGCAACAAACCGGGATCAGGCAAGGTGCTGCCCGTCCCGCGCAATTCACCCAAAACCTCCCGAGCATCGACCCACAAATGCGTCAGTTCGTTCGGCACATCCCATGTATCGGGCAAAGGGTTTGGAACAAACGCTACATCTCGCCCATCGGCGATTTGAACCAGTTGTCCGGGGCAATCTTTATCAAATTTTGACAGGTCCATTTATAGTCCGCCTATCTATAAACTATAAATCATGATATCTTTTATAGATCGAAGAGACATTTAGAGAACATGTATTTTTTTATAAAAAAAATCAAATATTTTTTATACTAAACAGAAAGTGTATAAAGCGATTTAACAAACCCTCCCCACAGAAAACCTTCCCTTGCGTAAAACGGTTTTCCCCGCTTTGGTGTTGGCCTTGGTTTTTTATGGTTAGGATGGCTTGATGAGCAAGGCGGGATTAATTCCTCAGATTGGGGCCGGGGCGGCGTTGGTTGCGGCGGCGGGGATTTTGGTTGTTTCGCCGCTCGAGGCGGGTCCGGCCAATGTTGTTCTGGCGCTCTGCACGGCGACCATCGGGCTGCTGGCGACTGGGGTGATCGCTGAGTATCTCACTGCGCTGATTTTCTTCACGCTGGCCATGCTGGCTGCTGTCGCCCCGCCCGAAAAGGTCTTTGCCGGGTTCTCCTCGTCGGCCTTCTGGCTGGTGTTCGCCGGGATGTTCTTGGGCGCGGCGACGGAAAAGACCGGCCTTGCCGCACGTCTGGCCCGGTATCTTTCGAGCTTGTTCGGCCATAGTCAGGCAGCCATTCTGTTCGGCGTGGCGGGCTTTGGCCTGCTGCTTGTCTTCGTTATGCCCTCTTCCATGGGCCGGGTCATTCTGGTCCTGCCGATTCTCTCAGCCCTGGCCGATCACCTGGGCTATGCGCCGGTTTCCAAGGGGCGCAGCGGAATTATCCTCACCGGGGTGTTCACCACCTTTTTACCCGCCTTCGCCATCCTGCCGGCCAACGTGCCCAACATGATTTTGATCGGCACGGCGGAAGCGCTCTACAGCCACACCTTCACCTACCTCAACTACATGCTGCTGCACTTCCCGGTATTCGGCCTGTTGCGCACGGTGCTGATCGCCTGGCTCGCCTATCTGCTATTTCGCGAAACGCCAGACCATGACGACGATTCCGCCCCCCTGCCGCCCATGGGCAAGGACGAGCGAAAACTGGCGCTGATCCTGATCGGGGCGCTGGCCTTCTGGGTCACCGACAGCCTGCACGGCATCTCACCCGCCTGGGTCGGCATGGCCGCCGCCCTGGTCTGCCTCGCCCCCCGCTTCGGGCCGCTGGCCGAAGGGGGCCTCAAAAGCGCCAACATGGGCCCCTTGATCGTCGTGGCGGGGGTTATCGGACTGGGCGCGGTCGTCTCTTTTTCAGGGCTCGGCAAGATGGCCGCCGAAGGGCTGCTCGCCCATTTGCCGCTGCTGCCCAACCATCCCTTCGCCAATCTGTCTATTCTCTCAGGCGTTTCAGCGCTGACCGCTTTCCTGACCACTCTGCCCGGCGTGCCAGCCGTGATGAGCCCCCTGGCGGGCGATCTGGCGGCGGCTTCCGGGCTCTCGCTTCATGCGGTCCTGATGACCCAGGTGATCGGCTTTTCCATCGTCCTGCTGCCCTACCAAGCCCCGCCCCTGCTGGTCGCCGGGCGCTCGGGCAAAATCGCCGCCAGCGAAGTCACCCGCTTTTGCATCTACACCGGCCTGCTTTCGGTCGCCATGGCGCCCTTGCAGGTCTACTGGATGCAGCTTATGGGGCTCAGCTAATCGCGCCGATCATTCGCACCGACGGGAAGCTTAAGCCCTCGCCCATGGGCACATCAAAGGACTCGACTCGCCTCATGCCTACCGATTGGTAGAATAGCTCGGCATTAAGACTGGCATAGACTTCCAGGCGGAATACATCTGTTTTTTCGGCCTCTATCCGGCAACGATTGAAGATCGCTTTCCCCACCCCTTTTCGTGTCCAGGCCGGATGGGTGGCGAAGTGGCGGATATGGGCAAGGCCGTCTTCAATCTCGCCGGAGCCGGGGCGTTCCTAGGTCCAGCCGCCGCAGCCGATAACCTGACCGTCCGGTGTGGTGGAGCGAATGGTGTAGAGTTCAGCCATTTTTCAGCAGCCCCTCAAGGATATCCGCCCCTTCTTTCGCACCGGTGGCGGCGACGGGTGGGCGCTTGGGGCGATCCAGCAGGTCTTGCAGCGGTCGGGCGAAAGTCCCTTGCTTCATCTGATCGAGGGTCATGCGCTCGGCGCAGGCATGAGTTTCGATCCAGGCTTCCAGATAGGGCGCTTCGGGGAAATCGGGGCGGGCTGCATAGAGAATGCGCGTCCCATTGCAGGCCGCTTCGGTGAAGGCACCATAGCCGGTTTTGCAGACCACGGCATCGCAAGAGCGCATGATATCCGGGTGAGCCATGGGCAACCGATCGATAGCCGGTGCGGTCAGCCAGACGATCCCGGTCATATCGGGCAAGGGCGGCGGCGCGCCATCCCTGATGCCGCCCATGGAAGCAAAAACGATCTTGTCCCTGGGGCCTGCGCCAGTGGCCTCAACAAGTTCGGCGCGGCAGTCCCGTCCCACCTCGACCACGGGACCGATAGTCGTCGGCTTATCTGCCCAACTGGGCGGCAAGCAAGGGCGCGGCTGGAGGACGAGATCTGCCGAGCGATAGCCTTGCTCCATCGTTTCCAGAACGGCAGCCTCATCGGGGCAATAAGCGGCGAGCGTATCGCGCCAATTGAGCGAGCCGTAAGCCACCGATGGGATACCTGCCCGCTTGGCCGCCGCCAGACTGAGAGGGGAAATATTGGCGATCAGCAGATCGGGCTTGAGCGCGACAAGTCGCTCCGCTTCCCGCTCGACCCGCCCCTCCCAATTTTCCAATAGGGTGCGATAGAATATCGCCGTTCTTTCGGTATCCACCGTCACCGGGTCGAACATGAAAAGCCCCATATCATCGGGACTGTCGAGATGCTCAAAAGGCCCATTCAGGCGTTCTTCGAGAATGGCGGAGACAGCCGGGCTACGAACGGTCAGTTTAAATGACGAAAACCGATCCCGAAGGCTGTTCAGGACCGGCGCCGTTTGGGCCACATGGCCGAAACCATGGCCGGTAATGTCGGCAATCAAGTGGGGCATGCTGGAAACTTTGAGATACCCCTCCCAACCTCCCCTAGAAGGGGAGGGGCAATTTCAAAACCCTCCCCCTTTTAGGGGGGAGAGGGAGGGGGTACAGTTAAAATTTAACGGCCGTACCGTTGGCGCTGACCATCAGCATGGTTTTTTCGTCCCCACCGATTACTTCATAATCGAGATCGACCCCAACAATGGCGTCAGCACCTAACTCGGCAGCATTCTTCTCCATATCTTCCATGGCCATGTTTTTGGCGTCGGTGAGGGTCTTTTCATAAGAACCCGCCCGGCCGCCGACCACATCGCGGACGGAAGCGAAGAAATCTTTGATGATGTTGGCCCCAACGATGCATTCGCCGGAAACGATGCCGAGATATTGGCTCACTTGACGTCCGTCGACGCCGTCTGTGGTGGTGACGATCATGGAAAAAATCCCCTCGTGTTTTGATAAGTTACGGTTGGGGGGGAGTGTAGCCGCCATTGAAGGGGCAAGGGAAGCCCCAGAAAACGAGAAAGGCGCGCACCCGATGGGCACGCGCCTTTTCTTAAAACTTATGACCGCGTGGGAATTAACCCTCGGCGGCGTCCAGCATGGCCTGGGCGGCGGCGAGTTCGCGGCGTGCGCCGATTTTCTCGCCTTCATCATCGGTCGCCATCAGGGCGTCGTTGGCTGCCTGGAGACGCTTCTCAGCGGCATCGCGGGTCAGTTTCTCGACGGGAACGGCCTGTTCGGCCAGGACCGTGCAGCGCTCTTCGGTCACTTCGGCGAAACCGCCTTCGACGAAGATGCTTTTGGTCACCTTACCCTGCTTGTCGTAGATGTTGATGACGCCCGGACGAACCGTGCTGACCATCGGAGTGTGGCCCGGCAGGATACCGAAGTCGCCCTCGCCGCCCGGCACGACAACCATGTCGACCGGTTCGGAGAACAACAGTTCGGTGGGAGCCACCAACTCAAACTCAACAGTTTCAGCCATGTTCGATCCTTATTCCCTTAACTAAAGAGAAAACCGCTTGCTTAGGCGGCTTCCTCAGCCATGGATTTGGCGCGCTCGATCACTTCTTCGATGGTGCCGACCATGTAGAAGGCGGCTTCCGGAAGGTGATCGTATTCGCCATCGACGACGGCCTTGAAGCCTTTGATGGTGTCTTCGAGCTTGACGTATTTGCCCGGAGAACCGGTGAAGACTTCGGCGACGTGGAACGGCTGGGAGAGGAAACGCTGGATCTTACGGGCGCGGGCCACGACCAGCTTATCTTCTTCCGACAGTTCGTCCATGCCGAGAATGGCGATGATGTCCTGCAGGGACTTGTAGGACTGCAGGATACGCTGAACTTCACGAGCGACCTGATAGTGCTCGTCGCCGACAACCCGCGGGTCCATGACGCGCGAGGTGGAGTCGAGCGGGTCAACAGCCGGGTAGATGCCGAGCTCGGCGATCTGACGGCTAAGCACCGTGGTGGCGTCCAAGTGAGCGAACGAGGTGGCCGGCGCGGGGTCGGTCAAGTCATCCGCAGGGACGTAAATGGCCTGCACGGAGGTAATGGAGCCCTTCTTGGTCGAGGTAATACGCTCCTGAAGGTTACCCATGTCGGTAGCCAGCGTCGGCTGATAACCCACAGCAGACGGGATACGACCGAGAAGCGCGGACACTTCGGAACCGGCCTGGGTGAAGCGGAAGATGTTGTCCACGAAGAACAGCACGTCCTGACCTTCTTCATCACGGAAGTATTCCGCCAGGGTCAGACCGGTCAGAGCGACACGGGAGCGGGCTCCCGGAGGTTCGTTCATCTGACCGTACACCAGAGCGGCTTTCGATTCTCCGTCGGGAACGATAACGCCCGATTCCATCATTTCGTGGTAGAGGTCGTTCCCTTCACGGGTCCGCTCTCCAACACCGGCGAACACGGAGTAACCGCCGTGGCCCTTAGCGATGTTGTTGATCAGTTCCATGATAAGAACCGTCTTGCCCACACCGGCGCCGCCGAACAGGCCGATCTTACCGCCCTTGGCGTAAGGGGCCAGCAGGTCGACGACCTTAATGCCGGTTTCGAGAATTTCCGTTTCGGTCGACTGATCGACGAACTCGGGAGCTTCTTTGTGGATCGGTGCGGAGATCTTGGTTTTCACCGGGCCCCGCTCGTCCACCGGCTCACCGATGACGTTAATGATACGGCCCAGCGTCTCCGGTCCGACGGGAACGGAAATGGCTGCACCCGTGTCCGTCACCTCGGAGCCGCGGACGAGGCCGTCCGTGGTGTCCATGGCGATGGTGCGAACCATGGATTCGCCCAAGTGCTGCGCAACTTCCAGAACCAGGCGCTTACCACCGTTGTCCGTTTCCAGCGCGTTCATGATGGCGGGAAGATCGCCCTCAAAACGCACGTCCACGACGGCGCCCATA
>CBDUMN010000101.1:0-11508 GCA_965368335.1 uncultured Rhodospirillales bacterium | reverse complement strand
CGCGCATTTCGAGAAATTTCTTCAACCGCACTTCGGGGAATACGGTGGTTAGGTGATCTTCGAAATCCTTAATCGTCGGGAACTCACCGGGCAGTGCGGGCAGCTTGCCTTCCATGAAGTCCTTAAACGACTGGCCCGAGGCGTCGATGTATTGGCCGTCGCGGTAGACGAAATACATCGGCACATCGAGCATGTAATCGACATAGCGCTCGAAACCGAATCCGTCCTCAAAGACGAACGGCAAAATGCCGCAGCGGTCCGGGTCCGTATCGGTCCAGATCTGGCTGCGATAGCTCAAGAAACCGGACGGCTTGCCTTCCTTGAACGGCGAGTTGGCGAACAGCGCCGTGGTGATCGGCTGCAGGGCCAGCGCAATACGGAATTTCTTGCGCATACAGGCTTCGGATTCGAAATCCAGATTGACCTGCACGGTGCAGGTCGAGAGCATCATATCGAGGCCCAGCTTACCGCGCTTGGGCATATATTCGCGCATGATCTTGTAGCGCCCCTTGGGCATCCAGGGAATTTCCGAAAGCGGCCATTTGGGTTGATAGCCGAGCCCCAGGAAACCGATGCGCAGGCCGCTCGCCACCTCTTTGACCTGATTGAGATGGGTGCCGACTTCCTTGCAGGTTTCGTGAATGGTCTTTAGGGGCGCGCCGGAAAGCTCGATCTGGCCGCCCGGCTCCAGGGTGACGGAACCGCCCGTCTCGTCCTTCAGCGCAATGATGTTGTCGCCTTCCATGACCGGCGTCCAGCCATATTGCCGCAACCCCTCGAGCACTGCCCTGACACCGCGTTCGCCCTCGTATTTGAGCGGGCGGCAATCATCCAGCGTATAGGCGAACTTTTCGTGCTCCGTACCGATCCGCCAGTCTTCGGGCGGTTTGCAGCCGCTCTCCAGATAGGACACCAGATCGTTTTTGGTCAGGGGGGAGCCGGAAGGAGAGGTCATGATGCGATCCCAATCATTTTTTGCGTCTTTGGCATATAACCCGGACGGAACACTATTGCCAGTCCCCGCAGAGCCCCTGCCAACAGGAAAGCGCGGCGACGGCGGCGGTCTCCGCCCTCAATATACGCGAACCCAGGCTCAGCGAAATCACAGCTGCGTGACCTCGCAAGATTTCCAACTCGTCCGGCGCGAAGCCGCCTTCCGGACCGATTAAAAAGGCTGCTGGTTTCCCTTTGAATGAGGCGAGCGTTTCGGCAACCGGTTTTCCCTGCCCGGTTTCATCCAAGACGAACAACCGCCGTCCTTTGGGCCAATCCTGCAAAGCGGCCTCCAGCGAACACCCCTCTCGCACATCGGGGAGCGTCAAGCGCTCACACTGCTCGGCGGCTTCAACGGTCTGGGCGACCATGCGCTCCGCATTGACCCGCCCGGACTGTGTGCGCTGCGTGACCACGGGCCAGAGAACCGAAGCCCCCAACTCGGTCGCCTTTTCAACGACAAAATCCAACCGCGCTTTCTTGATCGGGGCGAACAACAACCACAGGTCCGACTCGTCTGCTTGTGACCTGACTTGTTCATCGAGAGCGACGACACCCGCCTTTTTGCCCAACTCGGCAACCCGACCGCGCCACTCGCCGTCCCGCCCATTGAACAGCGTCACGGCCTCGTCCAGATCGAAACGCATCACATTGCGAAGATAGTGGGCCTGTTCTTTGGTCAGCGGAACGCTTCCCCCGTCTTCAAGGGGAACGTCGAGATAAAGACGGGCGCGGGGTTTGTTTGTCATGGGCGCAGTTTAAGTGAGCCCCGCCCGCCCAACAAGCGCGATTAGAACTTTGCTTGGCATATTTGCTAAGGTCGTTTCATGCTATGGTTTTAGATCGCTAAAACCGGTTAAAGCGCGTCCATAAGGTACCTTGCCGATGTCTCTCCCTCCCCTGCCCGATCCTCATGGAATCGCCGTTATGGCGCTGGTCGCCGTAGCGCTGGCCTTGTTCACCCGGGAGAAGATTCCGCTTGAGACCTCGAGCCTCGCGGTCCTCGTTCTGCTGATCGCCGGGTTTGAACTGTTTCCCTACGAGGCCGGGGGCGAGACGCTTCACGCGGTTGATTTTTTCCATGGGTTCGGCCATGAGGCGCTGATCGCCGTCTGCGCTTTGATGATCGCCGGGCAGGGGTTGGTGCGGACCGGCGCTCTCGAACCGGTCGGCCGCTCGCTTGCCCGTCTCTGGTCGGTCAGTCCGGCCTTATCCCTCCTTCTCACTCTGGTCGTCGGGGCGGGGTTGAGCGCCTTCGTCAACAACGTTCCCATCGTCGTCCTGCTGTTGCCGATCCTTATCAGCATCGCCCTACGAACCGGCAAATCGGCTTCGGAAATCCTCATGCCCATGGGGTTCGCCACCCTGGTCGGCGGCATGACCACCACCATCGGCACCTCGACCAACCTTCTGGTCGTCACCGTCGCAGCCGATCTCGGGCTGCGCCGGATGCAGATGTTTGATTTCTTCATCCCGGCGGTCATCGCCGGAGGGGCGGCCATGGCCTATCTATGGATCGTCGCACCGCGCCTCCTGCCCTCTCGCGAGGCCCCTTTGGCCGACACCTCGCCCCGCATCTTTTCCGGGCATCTTTATATTGAAAAAGAAGGGACCTCGGACGGCATAACCCTGGCCGAAGCCATCGAGAAAACCGACGGCCGCTTGCAGGTGGAGGAGGTGCGCAGATCGCCGGGACTGGTGGTTAAACCCCTCCCTGACATCACCTTGAGAGCTGGCGATCAGCTCGGCGTCAGGGACACGCCTGCCAACTTGAAGGAACTGGAGGAAATCCTCGGCGCTAAGCTCTACGCCGACGACGTGCTGGTCGACGAGGATCATCCGCTCAGCGCCGAAGATCAGAAGATTGCCGAAATCGTCATCACCCAAGGATCGCGCCTTGAAGGCCGTACGCTTGCCGGGGTCCGCTTCGTCGATGTTTACCACCTGATCACCCTCGCCCTGCACCGGGCCGGACCGGTCATCCAGACGTTCAAAAAGGGCATCGCCGACGTGCCTTTAAGAATTGGCGACGTGCTGTTGGTTCAGGGGCCCGAAGAACAAATCGCCAAGCTCAAATCGGAAGGCGGCCTGTTGGTGCTCGACGCCACCGCCGACATTCCCAAAACCGAAAAAGCTTCTCTGGCTTTCGCCATCATGGCGGCCATCGTCGGGGCCGCGGCGCTGGGCGTTATGCCGATTGCCGCCAGCGCCGTCTGTGGTGTTTTCCTCATGCTGATCACCGGCTGCATCCGATGGACCGACGCCGCCAACGCGCTGAGCATCCCGGTGATCATGATCGTCGTCGCCAGTTTGGCGCTGGGCTCGGCCCTCTTGAAAACCGGCGGGGCCGATTATTTCGCCCAAGTGTTCGCCACCTACGCCGCTGGAACCTCGCCCGCCATCGTGTTGAGCGGCTTGATGCTGGTGATGGCGGTGCTGACCAACATCGTGTCGAACAACGCCGCCGCGGTAATCGGCACGCCCATCGCCATCGGCATCGCCCAACGGCTCGGTGTGCCGTTCGTTCTGGCCGTCCTGTTCGGCGCTAACATGAGCTACGCCACGCCCATGGCCTATAAAACCAATCTGCTGGTGATGAACGCCGGGGGTTATCGGTTCACCGATTTCGTCCGCGTCGGCATCCCCTTGACCCTCATTGTCTGGCTGGTCCTATCGCTGGTGCTCCCGGCGATCTACGGGCTTTGACCCTATCGTCGCAAGCGGCTATATGTTGAACCCATGACAACCGACGCAACCCAACGCCATACCGATATTCCCACCGGCGACTGGATCGACCGGCTGGCCCCAAAACCCATGCAGCCCTATCTGCGGCTGATGCGGCTCGACCGGCCCATCGGCACCTGGCTTTTGCTGTTTCCCTGCTGGTGGAGCATCAGCATGGCGGCCTCGCCGTTTGACGAGCCACTGAAAGCACTTTGGTTCTTCGCCCTGTTCGGCGTTGGGGCGGTCTTGATGCGCGGCGCGGGCTGCGTGGTCAACGATCTGGCCGACCGGGACATCGACGGCAAGGTGGAGCGGACCATTGGACGGCCCCTGCCCAGCGGTCAGGTTTCACCGGCCCAGGCCCTGGCCTTCTTGGCCTTTCTACTCGCCGTCGGGCTGGTCATTCTGTTGCAGTTCAACACCTTCGCCGTCACCGTCGGCGCGGCGTCGCTCATTCTGGTGTTCATCTATCCCTTCGCCAAACGGTTCACCTACTGGCCGCAAGCCGTGTTGGGACTGACCTTCAACTGGGGAGCCTTGCTCGGCTGGGCGGCGGTGACTGGCGAGCTATCACTCGCCCCGCTGCTGCTCTATTTCGGCGGCTGGTTCTGGACCATGGGCTACGATACGGTCTACGCCCATCAGGACATCGAAGACGACATCATCGTCGGGGTAAAATCCTCAGCCATTGCGCTCGGCGACGCGACACCCAAATGGCTCTGGGTGTTCTACGGCGCGGCGATCACCCTGTTCGGCATCGCCGGAACCCTGGCCGGTCTTTCGGTCTGGTTCTACATCGGCCTTGCCGCCGCCGCCTGCCATTTCATCTGGCAAGCCGCCACCGTCGACATCAAAAACCAGCAGGATTGCCTGACCAAGTTCAAGTCCAACCGCTACTTCGGCGCCCTGATGCTCATCGCGGTGCTTTTGGGGCAAGTCGGGTAAGACTGCTCTTCCGGCCCTCCCGCTTTTCCCATCGTCATTCCGGGGCTCACAGCGTGAGAACCCGGAATGATGAGACGTAACCGCCTTGCCTCCGCGTATCTACGACTTGGGATGAGTCTTGAAAGTCATGGGTAGCCACGTTCGTGGGTGCGACGGGACGGTGAATATATTTCCGTACTGTTTTGTGGAGAAAACCCGGTTGCCCTGATGGCTTATGACCTTCATGATGGGGCGCAGTTTTTTTAAGAATAGTTTTTTTGGGAATGTGGGAGTCAAACCCCCCTGCGTTTTCAGGGAAAGGAATGGGATAAGGAGCCCACAATATGACGCAGGCGAAAAGCGGCGATACGGTACAGGTTCATTACACGGGAATGCTCAACGACGGTTCCACTTTCGATAGCTCGGAAGGGCGCGAGCCGCTGGAGTTCACTCTCGGCGAAGGCGGGGTGATCCCCGGCTTTGAAAATGCCGTCATCGGCATGGCGGTCGAGGAAAGCAAGGAAGTCACCATTCCGTGCGCTGAAGCTTATGGCGATCACAACGCCGAAATGGTTCAGGAAGTGCCGCGCGAAGCACTGCCGAGCGACATGGAGCTGGAATTGGGCATGCCCCTTCAGGCCGAAGCCCCCGACGGTGAAGTTTTCGTCGTGACGGTCACCAGCGTGACCGACGATACGGTGATGCTGGACGGCAACCACCCGTTGGCCGGTCAGGATCTAACCTTCAACATTCAACTGGTCGGCATCTCCTAACACCGGGAGGCGTTTATGGCGGCGAAGCAAGCTCTTTTATCGATCGATTTCATCAACGAAATCATCCACCCGGAGGGGAAACTCTCCGGCAAGGGCTACGCCGCCTTCGACGCCGAGCATGGTGTGCTGGACCGAGCCGCCAAGGCTTTGGCCGAGGCGCGGGCGCGCGGCGACTTTATCGTTCACGTCAAGGTCGGCTTTTCATCGACCTATGCAGAGTGGCCGGAGGGGTCGCCCTTGTTCGGCGCGGCCAAGAAGTTCGGCGCACTGACGCTCGGCGCCTGGGCCACCGGGTTTCATGAAAAGGTCGTCCCGACCGATGGTGAAACCGAAATCGTCAAGCACCGGGTCAGCGCGTTTTACGCCACGCCGCTCGAGGCCATCCTGCGCAATCAGGGCGTTGAGGCCGTCTCGGTCATGGGGGTGGCGACCGATCTGGCGGTTCAGGCTGCGGCGCGCGACGCCCACGACCGGGACTTCGCCGTAACGGTCCTCGGCCCTGCCTGCGGCGCGGCCAATGAAGAAGATCATCAAACGGCCTTAAACCTCTTGGAAAAGATTGCCGTTGTAGAACGGTAAAACGCTTTGCCGCCAAGCTCTATGCATGGCATAAGGCGGGGGACGTATTTTTCAGGGACCAAGACCCTTATCCATGGCCGCAAAACCCAAGAAAGACGCGACGCCCGAACTGTCCGTCGTCGTGCCCGTTTTTAACGAGGCGGAGAATATCCAGCCGCTGATCGATGAGATCACCGCCGCGCTCGATGGCGTTTGCGATTATGAGATCGTCTACTGCAACGATGGCAGCAACGACCAAACCCCGGCCAAGCTGAAAGAGGCGCGGACCAAGCAGCCGCGCTTGCGCATCGTCACCCACCAAAAAAGCTGCGGCCAGAGCACGGCGGTGTGCACCGGGGTCAAGTTCGCCAAGGGCCGTTTCGTCGCCACCCTCGACGGCGACGGCCAGAACGACCCGGCGGATATCCCCAAGCTGCTCGAAACCTTGAAAGCCTCCGACGATCCCGACTTCCTGCTGGTCGCCGGTTGGCGCAAGTCGCGCAAGGATACCGAGGTCAAACGCTGGTCGTCGAAGATCGCCAACGGCGTGCGTTCGCGCCTGTTGGGCGACGCCACGCCGGATACCGGCTGCGGTTTGAAATTGTTCACCCGGGACGCTTTCCTAGACATGGCCTACTTCAGCCATATGCACCGCTTTTTGCCTGCGCTGATGATCCGGCGCGGCGGCAAGGTGGTTTCGGTGGAGGTCAATCATCGCCATCGGGAGCGCGGGGTGTCGAAATACGGCACCTGGGACCGGCTCAAGGTCGGCGTGGTCGATCTGTTCGGCGTGCGCTGGCTGCAAAAGCGCGCCCGTGTCCCCGTCGCTACTGAGGAAGCCCCCGATGGCTGAGCGGACCCCCGCTACCGAGGCCAACGGAAACGGCGAACAGACGACGCTCAAGCCCTATATCAAAGGCTTGCTGATGATCGTCGTATTGGTCGCAGTCGGCTATGCGGTCAAAGGACTGGGCATCGCCGACGGGTTCGATCAGGCCTGGATCGACGCCAACATCAAAGACCGGGGCCTTTGGGGCTATGGCTTCTTCTTTGCCGTCGGCGCGATGATGACCGCCGTCGGCATGCCGCGCCAGATCGTCAGTTTCATGGCGGGCTACGCATTCGGCGTGGCGGAAGGGACCTTAATGGGTGTGCTGGCGACAGCGGGCGGCTGCGTGTTGACCTTTTTCTATGCTCGGTTCCTCGGTCGCGATCTGGTCAAATCGAAATGGCCCAAGATGGTCGCCAAGGTCGATGGGTTTCTCGGGACAAGCCCGTTTCTGATGACACTGCTAATCCGTCTCCTGCCGGTGGGCAACAATGCGCTGACCAACTTGGCGGCGGGCGTCACCCATGTGCGGGCGCTTTCGTTCATTGGTGGGTCGGCGCTTGGGTATATTCCCCAAACCCTGGTGTTCGCGTTGGTCGGTAAAGGCGTAAAAGTCGAGGCCGAAACCCGCATTCTGGTGAGTGTGCTGCTGTTCGTCCTGTCCGGCCTGCTCGGCGCTTATCTCTATCGCAAAGTCCGTAAGAACCGCCGCCAGCAAGAGGTCGCCTCGATATGACGGATCGCAACCCCGCTCTCCACTGGGCCGTTCTCTGGCTGGTTTTAATGGTCGCGGCCTTGGCCGCCCGGCCTCACCTTCCGGTCGACGAAACCCGCTATCTGGCAGTGGCCTGGGAGATGTGGCTGCGGGGGGATTTCCTCGTTCCGCACTTAAACGGCGAACCCTATAGCCATAAGCCGCCCCTGTTGTTCTGGCTGATGCAGGCCGGATGGGCGGTCTTCGGCGTCAATGACTGGTGGCCGCGTCTGGTCGCCCCGTTGTTCGGGTTCGGTAGTCTGGTGCTGACCATCCCCTTGGCCCGTGCTCTCTGGCCCGGCGATGTTTCGGTCGCCAGGGCTGCGCCGGTTATTTTGCTGGGCAGCCTTTATTGGGCGCTGTTCGCCACGCTCACCATGTTCGACACTCTCTTGGCGCTGACCGCGATGATCGCGCTGCTCGGCCTGTTGCGGGCGCGGCGCGTTGGCGGCTGGTCCGGTTGGCTGATCTTCGGCGTCGGCATCGGTGTCGGCGTTCTGGCTAAAGGCCCGGCGATTTTGCTCCATACCCTGCCGATTGCGCTGCTGGCCCCGCTGTGGGACGTGGAAGGTCGGATCAAGGCGCAAAAAGGCGGATGGAAACGCTGGTATCTGGGTATCGGCCTCGGTGTGCTGATCGGCGCGGCCATCGGTTTGGCCTGGGCCATCCCGGCGGCGATTGCCGGGGGTGAGGAATACCGCAACGCCATCTTTGTCGGCCAGACGGCGGGCCGCATGGTCAAGTCGTTCGCCCACCAACGCCCCTGGTGGTTCTTCCTCGCGATCATCGGCCCCATGCTGTTGCCCTGGACCTTCTGGCCCGCCGTCTGGCGGTCGCTCGGCAAACTGCCCAAGCTGCTGGGCGATTCGGGTCTTCGTTTTTGCCTCGCCTGGTTCCTGCCCGCCTTCATCGCCTTTTCGCTGATCAGCGGCAAGCAACCCCACTACCTGCTGCCCGATTTCCCTGCCGCCGCGCTGATCATCGCTTTCCTGCTGACCCGCGATGAGCAGAAAGATGGCCGGACCTGGGAACAATGGTTCCCCGCCGGTTTGCTGATGTTTATCGGGACGGCGCTGCTGGCCGCGCCCTACCTGCCGATCAAAAAGCTTCCCGAGTGGGTGGCCGACCAACATACCTTCTGGGCGCTGCTGATCGTTCTGGCCGGATTGTTGATCGTCAAGACGGCGAGCACGGGGCCGGTGCATCCACGCCTCAAGGCTCTGGCGGGCGGCATGGTGATCTTCATCGCCTGCCTTCATCTGGTCCTGGCGCCCCGGTTCGACAATCAATACTCCATGAAGCCCAATGGCGAGGCTTTGGCCAAACTGGAAGCCGAGGGTTGGACCCTGTTTCATTTCGGTAAATATCATGGCCAGTATCAGTTCGCCGGTCGCCTGAAAAATCCGATCCCCTGGTCCGACGACCCGAATGAGCTCGCCGCCTTTTTGGCCGCCAACTCGAAAGCCAAGGTGATCGCCTACCGCTACAAGCTCTATGACGACGAGCCCGCGCCGGAAGCCGTCCTGTATTTCCGCAATCTGATTATGGTCGTTTGGGACGGCGATCAGGTCCGCGACAACCCGAAACTGGCCCCGAGACGCTAATTTTCGCTCAATCGCAAAAAAAATGCGTCCCTATGCTTGACAGTTTCGCTACATGTGACTAACTCGTTGGCACTCACTCATGGGGAGTGCTATTAGCGTTAACGCTTACACGTTTTGCCTAGCTAAATTGGAGCTTAGACAATGAAATTTCGTCCGCTGCACGACCGCGTTGTGGTCAAGCGTCTCGATTCCGAAGAAAAGACTGCCGGTGGCATCATCATTCCCGACACCGCCAAGGAGAAACCCTCCGAAGGCGAAATCGTGGCCGTTGGCGAAGGCGCCCGTGGCGATGATGGCAAGCTGATCGCCATGGCCGTTAAGGCTGGCGACAAGGTGCTGTTCGGCAAATGGTCCGGCACCGAAGTCAAGATCGACGGTGACGACCTGCTGATCATGAAAGAGTCCGACATCATGGGCATCCTGGGTTAATCCCAAGCCCCCGGCTCTTCGATAGAAACACCAACTGAAGATTTTTTTGAAAGGTCATAGAGAGACATGGCTTCTAAAGACGTGAAATTCTCCACCGACGCCCGCGACCGTATGCTCAAGGGTGTCGACACCCTGGCCAACGCGGTTAAAGTGACCCTCGGCCCGAAAGGCCGCAACGTGGTCCTCGACAAAGCGTTTGGCGCTCCGCGCATCACCAAGGACGGCGTCTCCGTCGCCAAGGAAATCGAACTGAAAGACAAGTTCGAGAACATGGGCGCTCAGATGGTTAAGGAAGTGGCTTCCAAGACCTCCGACGAAGCCGGTGACGGCACCACCACCGCGACCGTTCTGGCCCAGGCCATCGTTCGCGAAGGCGTCAAGTCGGTTGCCGCCGGCATGAACCCGATGGACCTCAAGCGCGGCATTGACATCGCCGTTGGCGCGATTGTTGAAGACCTCAAAGGTCGCACCCGTCCGGTTAAAACCAACGACGAAATCGCTCAGGTCGGCACCATTTCGGCCAACGGCGAAAAAGAAGTCGGCGCATTCATCGCTCAGGCGATGGAAAAGGTCGGCAACGAAGGCGTCATCACCGTTGAGGAAGCCAAGAGCCTCCACACCGAACTGGACGTCGTCGAAGGCATGCAGTTCGACCGCGGTTACACCTCGCCTTACTTCGTGACCAACGCCGAGAAAATGACCTGCGACATGGAGAACCCCTACATTCTCATCCATGAGAAGAAGCTCTCCAGCCTGCAGCCGCTTCTGCCGGTTCTCGAAGGCGTCGTTCAGTCCAGCCGTCCGCTGCTGATCATTGCCGAAGACATCGAAGGCGAAGCCCTGGCCACCCTGGTGGTCAACAAGCTGCGTGGCGGCCTCAAGGTTGCTGCCGTTAAGGCTCCGGGCTTCGGCGACCGTCGTAAGGCGATGCTCGAAGATATCGCGATCCTGACCAAAGGCACCGTGATCTCCGAAGATGTCGGCATCAAGCTGGAAAACGTTTCCCTTGAAATGCTCGGCACCGCCAAGAAGATCGCCATCACCAAGGAAGAAACCACCATCGTTGAAGGTGCCGGTGAGTCCAGCGACATCGAAGCGCGTTGCAACCAGATCCGTGCCCAGATCGAAGAAACCACCTCCGATTACGACCGTGAGAAACTGCAAGAGCGTCTGGCCAAACTGGCCGGTGGCGTTGCCGTCATCAAGGTCGGCGGTGCAACCGAGATCGAAGTGAAAGAGCGTAAAGACCGCGTTGACGACGCCCTGCACGCCACCCGCGCTGCCGTTGAAGAAGGCATCGTGGCCGGTGGCGGCACCGCGCTGCTCTACTCTGTCAAGGCTCTCGAGAAGGTCAAGACCGACAACGACGACCAGCGCGTTGGCGTTGAAATCATCCGTCGCGCCCTTCAGGCTCCGGTTCGTCAGATCGCCGAAAACGCCGGTACCGACGGCGCCGTGGTGGCTGGCAAGCTGCTTGAGCAGAAAGACACCAACTTCGGCTACAACGCCCAGACCGGCGAATACACCGACCTGGTCAAAGCTGGCGTCATCGACCCGACCAAGGTTGTTCGGACCGCTCTGCAGGACGCCGCCTCCGTGGCTTCCCTGCTGATCACCACCGAAGCCATGGTCGCCGACCTGCCGGAAGACAAAGGCGCTGGCGCTCCGGCCATGCCCGACATGGGCGGCATGGGCGGTATGGGTGGCATGGGCGGCTTCTAAGCCACTCGCCATTCAGCCTAAAGCATTACGGGGTCGCCCATCGGGCGGCCCCGTTTTCTTTTGAGGGAGATGAAACCGCAACAATGTCATTCCGGAATTTGCCAACGGCAAATATCTGGAATCCAGCAATCCTTCCATCGGTGAAATGCCTGGATTCCTGTCTATTTAGGCTGTTGTAGATTTAGGTTGGGTGGGAGC
>CBDUMN010000100.1:0-12059 GCA_965368335.1 uncultured Rhodospirillales bacterium | reverse complement strand
TCTTCAAGATGACAGTGATTATCCAGCAAATCTATATCCGTTACGTGCGGGGCCAGACCAAGGATGAGCGGTTTGCGCATTTTGGCGAAAGAGTCGCCGAATTGATCGAAAAAGCCGTTGCAATCGCCAAAATCTAAATAGACCATCACTTTAATCAGGATCGATATATGTTTGATTTAACGGGAAAAGTCGCTGTTATCACAGGTTCAAGCCGAGGCATTGGGCGGGCAATCGCCATCGACATGGCAAAGGCTGGAGCGAAAGTGGTGGTTTCCAGTCGTAAAGCGGAAGCTTGCGAAGAAGTCGCTGAAGTAATCCGCGCCGATGGTGGTGAGGTCATGGTTGTTCCCTGCAACATCAGTGATCGGGCTCAACTTGAAAACCTCGTGGAAGAAACCGAAAAAGCCTGGGGCAAGGTAGACATCCTGGTTTGTAACGCTGCCGCCAATCCCTATTACGGCCCGCTTGCCAAGATTCCCGATGAAGCCTACGCTAAAACCATGGGTAACAACGTACAGAGCAATCTCTGGCTTTGCCAAATGACCATGCCCAAAATGGCCGAACGGGGCGATGGAAGCGTGATTATCGTATCCTCTATCGCCGGTATACGCGGCAGCGCCATGTTGGGCGCTTACGGAATTTCAAAAGCCGCCGACCTGGGGCTTGTGATGAACCTTTCCTCCGAATTCGGCCCCAAAAACGTGCGAATAAACGCCATTCTGCCCGGCGTCATCAAAACCGATTTCGCCAAAGCCCTTTGGGACAACCCAGAAATTCATAAGGCGACCGTTGAAGCGACCACGCTCAAACGGATCGGCGACCCGGAAGACATCTCCGGCGTAGCGGTTTTCCTCGCCTCCGATGCGGCCAAATACATGACCGGGACCTCTCTGGTTGTCGATGGCGGCATGACGACTACAGCTAAAATGTAAGCACCAGGGTGGGGTTTTCGCCCCACCCTCAACATTTCCAGCAACTAAGTTTGGGCGTTTGCCGTAGAAGCCTCATAAGCGGCCCGAGCATCATGCCATTTCTGGAGCACCTGACTGACAGGCTGATAAGCCTCCCCCTCGCCAACGGCCGCCGTCACCTCTTGAGATGTCAGAATAGTCCCATCGGAAAACGTCATCGAAGGTATGCCGTGACGTTGATAATCTTTAATGGTCAGACTATCCCCACCTGCAACATTAATCAGAAGATCGTTTCCTTGCCCCTGGAAGCTCAGGTCGCCAGCTGAGATACCATCGCCAAACGCAACGATGGAAGATGAGATATTTTCAGTCGCCCGGTAGGCATGCCCCCACCGTCCCCCTGCGATCACGTCATTGCCATCGCCTTTGGAGAAGTGGATTGTCGCATCGCCTTTGACAGTAATTTGGTCGTCGCCCTTGCCGGTAAAAACGTCGCTACCGGCTCCAACCTTGACTACATCATCTCCAGCGCCGCTGACGATGGTGCTGTCCGCCCCCACCGTAATTAAGTCGTCTCCATTACCCGTCACGACCCGCGCCTGACTGTAAGCGCTGACCATATTATTGCCATTGCCGGCCGAAACCGTGGCCTGATCGTAGGCGGCGATCCAGTCGTTTCCATCCCCGGTAACAACTTCAGCCCGTCGGTAGGCAGATACGTAGTTGTCACCTTCCGTATCCGACGCCATGACATCATCGTAGCCAGACATATAGTCATCACCCGCTCCGCCATTCATGGTGCTATAGTCGTAACCGGAAAGCCGATCATCTCCAGCCCCGCCATATAACGTACTATTGGCATATCCCGACAGTTCGTCATTTCCTGCGCCGCCATAGAGGGTACTGTCGCCATAAGCTTTTAAGATATCGTCGCCGTCCTCCCCATAAACAACGCTATTGCCATAAGCGCGAAGCTCGTCATCCCCCGCGCCACCATACAATGTGCTATTGTTATAGGCGGAAAGCTTGTCGTCTCCTTCGCCCCCATAAAGCGTGCTATCGTTTCCAGCGGAAAGAGTGTCATTTCCTGCGTCGCCGTGGAGCACGCTGTTATTGTTGGCGATCAGCGTATCGTCACCATCCCCCCCATAGAGCGTATTATTGTTCCCTGCAGAAAGAGTATCGTTTCCGGCGCCCCCGTAGAGCGTATTGTTATTGTTGGCCGAAAGGATGTCGTCGCCGTCACCGCCATCAAGCGTACCGTCGTTATTGGCCGAGATTACATCATTGCCCTTGCCTCCCCAAATCCGGGCATTGTTATAGGCCTCCAAAAAATCCTCTTCGGCACTCCCTATAATCTCAACGTTGTCCTTCCCTTTAACGACCACGCCCTCTTTGGAGTCGCTTCCATCAAAGCTTTCGCCATTTGCCAAATGATGAACGTCACGTCCCTCGAAGGATTCCTCATCCTTATCTTGACGACCCGATTGCACCAAGGATTCGCGGCGGCTCGACATAGGGCCATCAAGCATCGCCGAAAGGGTTCGACTACCATCAAAGTCCATTGGATTTGTTTTGCGGTATGTATCGAACATGGAGCGACCGGCGTCGCCACCCATTTCGGCTGCCTGCAAAGCCGCCATGAAGGCTTGTGGCGATAGATTGTTGCCGCCGACAAGCTTAACCATCATGCCTTGTCGTTGAACCGAGATGCCGTTACCCAGGTCAAACTCTTCAACGGGCATGCTTGCCGCTTCTTTAGCGAGGTCCTTGCCGCTTAAAAACGGCATGGATGGATCGATTTTGATAGGCCCAATCGTCATTGGTCGTCCCCTTCATCTTTCTTTATTCCACACCGCACAAGCAATGCGCATGCCATATAGATTGACGTAGGGAGACTCTAGGATTTTGATTTATTTTATCTATTTCGGATAATGGAAAATCGTGATAGGCGGTAATTTTTGCCCCTTAAACCGGAAAAAAAGTCATACCCGAACTACGGTAAATATCATGGAATACGTGTTGGCCTCCTTTCCTCCCTCTAGGAGATTGGAGAGGTTTAGGTTATTCTAATAGAACAAAACCAATGAAATGGAGGCATGCTGGTGCGACTTTTTTCTGGCTTCTTTTGGATCGCTCTTATCATTGCTATTTGGCCTGCTCAGGCTTCTGACTTGGCCGACCCGAAGCCGGATATGGACAACCCTCGCAAGATCATGCTCCAGTTGACATCCTCTGACGACTCCAAGGTCAACGGCATCCTCTACAACGCCATCAACATCCAAAAATTCTATGGCATGGATAATGTGCAGATTGCCGTTATCGCATATGGCCAAGGCGTCAAGGCGCTCTTAAAGGAAACATCGACCGTTAAGGATCGCATCGATAGCCTTTTGCAGTACGACGTAGAATTCGTTGCCTGCGGCAATACGCTCGATACTTTAGGCAAAAGAACGGAAGACTTACTGCCCGGCGTCGAACGGGTTCAGGCGGGAATACCGGAGATTGTCGAGCGTAAACTGAACGGCTGGACCTATATCACCCCTTAACCCATCTCAGGATAAGACAAAAAACTATAGGGAGAACCTCAATGACTGTTTGGACGAAAACTTTTCATAGACTGGCCCTCATTGTCGCCCTCGCAGCCTTCATACCCAACCAAGCTATAGCGGAAGGTGAAGTGGGTGATGACGGCCTCCACAAGCAGTCCTGGTTCCTTGAAAGTTTTCTCGATCTGCGGGAGGATTTGGCCGAAGCCCAGGGCAAAGGCAAACGCCTGGCGATCATGTGGGAACAAAAAGGCTGCCCCTATTGCGCTGAAACTCACACCAAAAACTTGGCGATTAAAGAGATTTCAGACTACATCAAAGCCAATTTCGAGGTCATTCAGCTCAACCTTTGGGGCGACCGGGAAGTGACAGATCTCGACGGCGAAGTCACTACGGAGAAGAAACTCGCCCGCAAATGGGGTGTCGTCTTCACACCGACCATTCACTTTTTTGTCGAAGAAAACGAACTCCAAGACGGCAAACCCGGCATCCGGCAAATTGCCGCTGTCATGCCGGGCTACTTCAAGCCGTTTCATTTCGTCCGTATGTTCGAATGGGTCAAAGAGCGCCGCTACGAGAATCAACACTTCCAGAAATATATCGCCGAAATGGTTGAAAAATACCGCAAAGAAGGAAAAAACGTAAACATGTGGTAAATGGGCGTTAGGTCGGATCGCTTCAGGTCGAATCACTTCGTAATTCGGACTGAAGCGTAAACCCGCCCCTCATTCAAATGTGTAGAGGACGATTCACGACTTAGGGTCCTGAGCCTAGGTTGAACCATAAAATGGCTCAACCTAAACTGATCGCACTCTAGCCCACCTTTCCAAGGGCGGGGAACGTCTCAAGCATCCATTGACCGACATCGGCGAGAGAACCGGTAAAAATCGCGATGCCTGTCATCACCAAAAGACTACCGATGGTGATTTCCACCTTGCGCATATGCTTGCGAAATCTCGCCATAAAACTCATAAAAGGCTTAACCGCAAGGGCTGCCAAAAGGAATGGAAAACCAATCCCTGCGGCATAAGAGCTGAGCAAGAATATTCCCTTCCAAATATCCTCGCCCGTTGCGGCAACCATCAAAATAGTTGCCAGCACAGGCCCAACGCAGGGTGTCCAGCCGAAAGCGAAGGCTAGCCCCAAGAGGTAAGAGCCAAGCAGCCCGGCAGGCTTATCTTCCATATGGAAGCGTTTCTCGAAATTGAGAAAACCGATACGGAACACTCCCATAAAGTGGAGTCCGAAAACGACGATGACAACACCGGCGATTTTGCCCAGCAACCCCATATTCTGCGCAATGGTCTGTGAAAGGGCCGTTGCCGTCGCCCCGAGAATGACAAATACCGTGCCAAACCCAAGAACAAACGCAAGGGCCGATATGAAAACCCGACGCGCAAGCGCCGAATCGACGCCATCTTCGGCCGTCAACTGATCGAGAGAGGCGCCGCCCAGAAAACAAATATAAGCCGGAACCAAAGGAAGAACGCAGGGAGAAACAAAGCTCAGAAACCCCGCAATTAATGCACCAGCGTAACTTACGTCAAATCCACCCATAGCATCAGGCTCCGCTTACCTTAATAGTTTGATTTTCAGGAACCGTAATGGTTCCCGTATTTCTGATGTAATCGCTGACCACATCGTAGATAGGCGGGCCTTCCGTCCCTTCGTTAACCGACGCCCAGCCACCGACCACGTAAGACTTAGAAGGATCGATAGGCTCGCCACTGGACAAAAGCGTCATATCGCCAATCCGCTGACCAATCGGTTTGGATACATCAATGGCATATCCCATACCGCCGACCCGAACCATATCGCCGCCTTGTTGATAATAAGGATCGGGATTGAACAGATTGTCGGCGACATCCTCCAAAATATCCTTCAAAAGTTTTCCTGACATCTGTGAGCGGTAGCAATTGGGATAGGTAATCGCAGTCTGCGTATAAACGTCATCGACCGTGATCTCCTGCCCCGGCAAGATGGATGCCCCCCAGCGGAACCCCGGAGACAAGGATATCTGCGTATCCCTCTGTTCCATGATCGCCGTACAGATCAAATCGTCGAAGGTGCCATTGAAATTGCCGCGTCGGTAAAGCTCGGATTCTGAGCGCCCTAAGACCTCGGAAACCGCGGCGTCATATGGTGCACGGATATCGGCAATCACCTTCGCCATTTCAGGGTCGGGCGTTATCGCATCGGAAAGAACCGGGATTAGTTTAAATCGGTAATCTTTGATCTTTTTATTTTCGACATCCAAGTCGAGACGAGCGAGAAACTTCCCATGGGAACCGGAGGCGACTAACAACGTATTGTTGACGTTTAATACTGCTGGAATAGCATCGTGGGTATGCCCGGTGAGAACAACGTCAATCCCATCAACACGGGAAGCCAGCTTACGGTCTACATCAAAACCATTGTGACTCGCCAAAACAACAAGGTCGGCCCCATTATCCCTAGCCGCCCGTACATTCTCTCGCACCTTGTCTTCCTGGATGCCAAACGACCATTCCGGAATCATATAACGGGGGTTGGCAACCGGCGTATAAGGAAAAGCTTGACCGATAACGGCAACTTTCAAGCCTCCACGCTTGAAGTAGGCCGTGCTATCGAAGACGTCTTCTTCCCATTCGGTATCTTTGACGTTGCCAGCTAAAAAAGGAAACTTAAGTTTCTCAATCAGTTCCTTGACACGCTCAGCCCCATAGGTGAACTCCCAGTGGGCGGTCATAACGTCCACCCCCAAAGCGTTCATCACAGTTACCATGTCTTCACCGCGGGTATGGAGGGCTGTATAGGACCCCTGCCAAGTGTCGCCATTGTCGATCAACAGCGTGTTGTCCGAGCGTTCGGCGCGAATGGCTTTAATCAGGGTCGCCATACGATCCAAACCGCCAACCCGTCCATATTCTTTGGCCAACTCAACGAAATCGACGCTGGCGAAGGCATAGGCCTCGGGCGTTCCCCCCTTAAGTCCAAAATGATCCAGCATGGCCTTGCCGGTAAGATGTGGCGGTAGACCGGAAACGGCCCCTACGCCCAAATTGACTGATGGTTCACGGAAATAAAGGGGCTTTAGCTGAGCATGAATATCGGTGAAGTTCAGTAGCGTCACCTGCCCAAGAGACTCAAAATCCAGCAAGTCGTCTTGTTTTATTTTTTGTCCTGCGGCCGCGCGCGCCAAGGAGCCGAATGGGTGAGTTAAACCCATCCCGGCGACAGCCGCTGCAACTTGAAGAAAATCTCGCCGAGTGAGCATGCGTTGAAACCCTTCACAACCTAAATTTTTGCAGAAAAAAGGGCGGCGGCATCTCAGTGGATGCGGCGCCGCCCCGCTTTAAAATGGCGCGCTCTACTTACGAACCGATGGACTCTCAACCGGCAGACCATTAGCCCGCCACATTACATAGAGCTCCAAGGCCGTATATTCCGGCGCGCCCTGTTTATAAGGTTCAGCACGAATATTTTTATTGCATCCCCTAAACCGACGATGCAACGAGCCGAGTTTCTGCCATTTGAGCCGATAGGTCGGGAAGCCATTGGGCATTCCCAGACTCAGGACTTCCGAACGAACCTTGTTTCCCGGATTGTCCACATGACAGTGCGTACAGGCCAAATCAAGCGCCCCCCGGCGCTTGAAGTAAAACTCACGCCCTTTTTCATAGTAGGGCTTAGCTTCACCGTCGATTTTAACGTTGACCGGCATATCGCGGGATTGATTGCGCACCAGAGCGCTCATCCCCAACATTTTATCGCCTTCCCATTTCCAGGGTTCGGCTTTCATTCTTTCGGTCAGGCAGTAGTTGATCTGATGCTCCACCGTAATCAACTCGCCGCGTTTAACCTTGGGGTAAGTCGTAGCAACCCCCTTCATGGACCGATCCACATGCCCGTGACAGGACTGGCAGGTTTTACCGGATAAGCCCTCGATCATACTCCATTGGTCTTCAGCCTGTTCGACCCAAAGAAAGGCCGGGTTCTGGAAGTCGTCGTCCTGCATGTCGCGGGTCTCGTTTTCGTTGATCACGTAACCCGACCACTTTTCACCGACAATATATTCCTGAACCCGAGGATCTTTAAGATCCGGCTCTCCTGCCCCAGCAATACTCACCAAGGCCAATGAAAGCCCCAAAGCCCCCCCGAGCACCTGTATCGTCTTAATCATTTTCATGACGCTGAGCCTCCCTAAGCTCTGTGTTCGTGGAAAGATTTGGCTTTAGCTGACCTTCATCTCCCGTTTTGCCGTAATGACTTCGCCGCCATCTTCATGCCATTTGAATTCAAACGCACCGCTCTCTTCGGCACGACAGTTGAATGCAAAGTAGGGGTTGGCGGCAACGGCCGGATGAATATCCGCCGAAAAGACCGGCTTGCCATTAAACAGACATTCGAACTTGTTGATAATTTTCCGCGGAATCAGTTTTCCGGTTGCCTTATCCTTACGAAGCCCGGTTTCCATCTTGTGAGAAAACAGGGTTTTGACCTGGATAATTTCGCCTTTTTTGGCCGACTTCGGCACTTTAATGCGAGGTTTTTTCGCCATAACTCTATACTCCTCTTTCGTGCCTTAGCCGCCGCAGCCGCCAATGGTGACTTTGATTTGTTTTTTCGTTGCGTAGAAAGAGCCGTCGCTCATTTCGGCAACGGCAACCACATTTTGGGTCTTAGCCATACGCATACGCGCCGAGACTTCCGCTTTGCCCGTTTGCGGGGTCAGGTTAAAGCTGACCACATACGGAGTCGGGTTGCCTTCCGAAACCAGGTGAATTTTCTTCACATAGTTATCGGCTGTCATTGGGCTATCGACCATCACGGTCACGGGAACCGTATTGCCGTTTTCGGCGATTTGCGGGAGCTGGAGGCTAACCTTGCCCTCCTGCACCGTTTTTCCGCCGGTATATTCGCTAATAAGCTTTGCAGCATCCTCGGGTTTAGCGAAGGCTTTTCCAGGCACCATGGCCGTTGCCATCAAAGCGACGACGCCGGATCCAGCCACCGCGAGAAAATCGCGGCGCTTCATCATGGCGGCTGATTTATTGCTTTCCGTCATTGGTGGAATCTCTCCAAAAATAATGAACCTGAAATCTTAGTCCGTAAGCGTTTTCAGATAGGCTACGACATCTTCGATCTCTTGAGCCTTCAGAATTGGCTTGCCCTTGAACTTCTTCAAAACCCGATGGAGGCCATCGACCTTGTAGAAAGCCGGCATCATGGTGTCTGCATTGGAGACCTTGGGATCAACGAGCCTAAGACGTAACTCCCCTTCGGTCATTCGGCTACCGACGCCATCGAGCGTCGGACCGGTTAGTCCATGATCCTGTTCTTCGGGAATGGGCATTTGATGACAGGCTAAACAGTTGCCCTTCGTGCGATGAATGGCGATACCCTTGCCACGCTCCGCATTACCGGGCTGGGTTCCTTCCAGGTACTCAGGAATCGCTTCATTGAGAACCATATAGTCGACAAGACCGCCAGCCTGAACGGATGATGCGGTAGAGCCGAGCATGGCCACGAGGGCCAGTGTACTGACCAACAGTCTGGGCTTCATGCTACCTCCCTGGTTGTTTTTCAGCCTTTTAGTTTAAAGAGGCTGTTAGACCGATACGTTTTATGTTTCGATCATTAACCTTATGGGTTTAAGGGTAAAGGGAGGTCTTCGACTTTTCAACGAAAACATGACAAAAATATAATATTGTAATTATTATAATGACTTTTAAAAATTGCTTTGCTTACAAGGGTTTTTACTAATGAGGACCTCTATAACGCATTCAAATAAAAGCCTTTTATTCTTTTATCTTGGCGTATTTTTTTGGCTTTCATCCATTCTGCCCTCCTCTGCGACGGGGGCCGAACTCTTAATGTTTGAAAGCTCGGCCTGTACATGGTGCGAGGCCTGGGATGAAGAAGTTGGCGTTATTTATGACAAGACCGACGAAGGAAAACTGCTGCCGCTTAGAAAGATAGATATTGCCGACCCCCTTCCCCCTTCTCTTTACTGGCTAAGGGGAATCGTCTTCACGCCAACCTTTATCGTGGTCGACGACAACAAGGAAATTGGGCGTATCATCGGCTACCACGGTGAGGATTTTTTCTGGGGATACCTGACCAACTTAGCCCGCAAAGTTCCGCGTCAACCCTAAGCTATTCTTGTTGCTTCACAATTTTCTTATGTAACTATTTTCAACCTTATAAGTTTGTGATACCGTTCTATGATAAAAACCTAATTTAATTGCGATACACTAACCAAAGTACCAGGGAGGGTTCTTTATGAAGAAAGTCGGAGTCTGTCTTGCAGCGGCTCTTGGTTTCAGCCTTATGGCTGCATCGGCGAACGCCAGTGAATTGCTGGCTAAGCCTGAGTTGCTTGCATCCAACTGTTTCAATTGTCATGGCTACAACGGCGCCAGCGCCGGTGTGATCGACGAGCTGGATTCGCTTCCCACTCGCCGACTCGTCAAGAAATTGAACGACTTCAAATCCGGCGCTAAGCCGTCCACCATCATGGGACGCATCGCCAAAGGCTACAACGACGCTGAAATCGAGGCTCTCGCCAAGTATTTCGGCTCTATGGGCAGCAAATAATTGGGGGGCACATCAATGTTTAAATCCAATCGCAGAGACTTCCTGCGGATGGCTGGCGCTGCCGGTGCTTCCGCTGCCGCCCTTCCGTTGATCGGTTGCGGTGAAAAACCAAAAGTCGTGGTAATCGGTGGCGGTTTCGGTGGGGCGACCGCAGCCAAATACGTCAAATGGTTCGATCCTGGAATCGACGTCACCATGATTGAGCCGAACAAGCAGTTCACCACCTGCCCGTTCTCCAACCTCTATCTTGGCGGCATCCGCAGCTTCGATTCCATTACGCACGGCTTCGAGGCGATGGCCAACAAGCATGGCGTCAACGTGGTTCACGACATGGCTACCGCCGTCGATGCGAAAAACAAAACGGTCACGACCAAAGGCGGCGCTAAGATCAAGTATGATCGCCTGATCGTCTCGCCGGGTATCGATTTCCGTTATGAACTGACCCCGGGCTACGATGCCGAAGCCGCAGAAATGGTCCCGCACGCTTGGAAGGCCGGTCCGCAGACCAAGCTTCTCCGCGCTCAGTTGGAAGAAATGCGTGACGGCGGCGTTTTCATTATGGCGGCTCCGCCCAACCCGTTCCGCTGCCCGCCTGGGCCGTATGAGCGGGCCAGCATGGTGGCGCACTACCTGAAGACCAATAAGCCCAAGTCTAAGCTGCTGATTCTGGACGCCAAGGACAAGTTCTCCAAATTCGGACTGTTCCAAGAAGGCTGGAAACAGCACTACAGCGACATTATCGAATGGGTTCCGGCCTCCAAGGACGGTAAAGTTCGCGAAATCGACGCCAAGAACAAGGTGGCGATCACCGAGTTCGAAAAGCACAAAGCCGACGTGCTGAACTTCATTCCGGCTCAAAAGGCAGGCAAAATTGCCTTCGCCGCCGGTTTGACCGACCAGACCGGTTGGTGTCCGGTCAATTTCCAGACTTGGGAATCGACCATTCACAAGGACATTCACGTCATCGGCGATGCCGCCATTGCGACCAAGATGCCCAAATCGGGCAACGCGGCCAATACGCAAGCCAAGGTTTGCGCAGCTGCCGTGGTCGACATGATCCGCGGTCGTAAACCAGGTACGCCGACCACGTCCAACACCTGCTACAGCCTGATCACCCCAAACTATGGTATTTCGGTAACCGCCGTTTACCGTCAGACCGACAAGGGGTACATGGGCGTTGCCGGTGCAGGCGGCTTGAGCCCGATGGGCGAAGGTCCCAAATTCCGGGCGCTGGAAGCCAAATACGCCCGTGGTTGGTACGCCAATATCGCCAACGACATCTGGGGCTAAGACCTCATACTATTCAAGAGGAACGCGGGGGGAGACTCCGCGTTCCTTTTTTTTATCATTTAGGCAGGACCGAGAACCATGAGAAGAGCTACAATTTCCCTCCTCTTCCTTTTCGCCATTGTCCTTTCCTTCGTCCACGGAGCTTTGGCGGGCGACGCGCCTCTTCGCTCGGATGGGATCCATACCCAACCTTGGATGAAGTCCCTCACCTTCCTCGATTTGAAAGAAGACTTGGCGGAAGCGAAAACAAAAGGCAAAGGGTTGGTGATCCTGTTCGAACAACCGGGTTGCGGTAGCTGCAAAAGGCTCCACGAGGAAAATTTCTCACAGAAAGAATTGGTCTCCTACATCACCGAGCATTTCGAAGTCTTACAGATCAATATGTTTGGCGACAACGAAGTCACGGACTTTGAAGGTACGGTGACAAGCGAACGTGAGCTGACCCAAGACCTGATGATCAACTTTTCACCAACCACCATTTTTTATGACGACGGCGGAAAGGAACTTTTCAGGATTCCGGGCTATCTCAAACCCTATTTTTATCAAAGCGCATTCGAATATGTGGTCGATCAGGGGCCGCAGAAAAAACTGCTCTTTCCAAGATGGCTCAAAGCGAAACGAGATCGCCTGCAGAACAAAGGCACTTAAGAATCACAAAAGGCGCCGGACGGCGCCTCAGACCATTGACAAACCCCGTCATTTTTTTTGGCGGGGTTTTTCTTTTTGTGTT
>CBDUMN010000099.1:0-12084 GCA_965368335.1 uncultured Rhodospirillales bacterium | reverse complement strand
ATCACAGCTGGACCGGAAAATTTGAAGATACTCTCATCAACACCGGCGGTTTTAACGATACACCCATCTTCAGCGATGTTACCGAACAGGACGGCCAGACCGCCATCTTTGGTAAAGGCTTTATCGACGCTGCGGATAACGCCTTTTGCCCGATCATTATCTAGCGCATCGAATCGCTTACTCTGCGAGAAAGCCTGTGTCGTCCGCACCCCACCAGGAGCGGCCCGATAGAAGGTTGCAACCGTTTCGTCATTGGAACGGGAAATATCCCACTTCGCCAAGGCGTCCTTCAGGGTCGGCGCATGAACGGTCGCACAGTCGCCGTGCAGCAAGCCCCCTGCTTCCAGTTGACCAAGAATACCCATAATGCCACCCGCCCGGTGAACATCTTCGATATGCACGTCTGGCACGTTGGGAGCGATCTTGGAGAGGCAGGGAACCCGACGGCTCATCCGGTCGATATCGGCCATGGTGAAATCGACCTCCGCCTCCTGTGCAATCGCCAGTAAGTGCAGAACCGTATTGGTCGAGCCCCCCATGGCGATATCGAGCGCAATCGCATTCTCAAAGGCCGCCGAAGTAGCGATGGAGCGCGGCAAAACGCTCATGTCGTCCTGCTCATAGTAACGGCGGGTCACATCGACGATCAGGCGCGCCGCTTCGAGGAACATCTCCTTGCGGTCGCTGTGGGTCGCCAACATGGTGCCGTTGCCAGGCAAGGCCAAGCCAATGGCTTCCGCCAGACAGTTCATCGAGTTGGCGGTGAACATCCCCGAACAGGATCCGCAAGTCGGACAGGCCGAACGCTCATAAGAATCCACATCTTCATCGGAAACCTCAGGGTTGGCCGACTCGATCATCGCATCGATCAAATCAACAGCCCGCTCTTCACCGTCGGAGGTTTTCACATGCCCGGCCTCCATGGGGCCACCGGTGATGAAAACAGTCGGTATGTTGAGGCGCATGGAGGCCATCATCATACCCGGCGTGATCTTATCGCAGTTTGAGATGCAGACCATGGCGTCAGCCGTGTGCGCATTGCACATATACTCGACAGAATCGGCGATAATCTCACGGCTCGGCAGGCTGTAGAGCATGCCGTCATGCCCCATGGCGATACCGTCGTCGATAGCAATGGTGTTGAATTCTTTGGCGACACCGCCTGCTTTCTCAATTTCACGGGCAACCATCTGCCCAAGATCTTTCAAATGCACATGCCCCGGCACGAACTGGGTAAAGGAATTGACAACCGCAATAATCGGCTTGCCGAAATCCTGATCCGTCATTCCGGTAGCCCGCCATAATCCGCGCGCTCCGGCCATGTTCCGTCCGTGAGTTGAAGTTTTTGACCTGTAGTCGGGCATGTCTCAATAAATCCTTCTCGTTTCAAGCCCCGGCGAATACTTTTCCGCCGGGCCGCACAGCATACTCAGGAGAACACCGGGGTCAAAGCCCATTTCATCCAAGAGTGGCGGCGTTAACCGCATTTTCACTGCTGCAGACTAGACTATGCTATCATTGCGTCTCGGAGAGATTCGGGCATTGCCCGCGATCAAACGGTTTAGGAATGGAACATGACAGCAGGCGACGACGATTTTGCAGCCATGATGAACGATGACGGTGGCGACGACTTCGGGACTGAAGGCGGTGGCGACACCCCCGTATCTCCTGCCGGTTTCACCGATGGCGATAGCTTCGAGGCCGTCTATGACGTCCCCGTTGAAATGACCGCCGTTCTCGGTCAAGCAACCATGAAAGTCAGCCAGCTCCTAAAACTCGGCCGTGGCGCCGTGGTTGAGTTAAATCAAAAAGTGGATGAAGAAATCGAGCTTCACGCCAACAATAGGCTTATCGCCCGAGGCGAAGTGGTTGTCGTCGAGGAACACCTAGGCGTCACCATGACCGAAATTCTTAAATCGAATATTAGCCAAAAATAGACAGCAACAGTCGTAAACAACTCTCGCCCCTCTCTTATTCAAGGAAAGGAGGAAGAGATGCAGCGATAGTTAAGCGACAATTCGAACAAGCAAATATTCAGACAAAACCAAAACAGCACCTTGGGCGCGCCTCTCCGGGCACGCCCCTAAATGCTCACTCACGAGCTTTCCAGCCTAATATTAGACCAGAATGCTCAGATACGCGCCGGGCTCAAGGTCCGTCCGCGGCGGTTGCTCTCCAGTCAAGCCAGCGTTAGTCTGCTGGTCTTGATCTTGATCGTCATTCGCCGCGCTCGTCTCAGCTTTCTCAGCGAATTTATCAAAATGATCTTCGCCGCTTCTCACACGCTCTCTAATTTGAGTGGTGATTTCCTGCTGAGCTTCAACGACTTCTCTTGAAAGCAGCACAGCGGCACCCGCCGGCGACGTCGGGAGGACGTTTCCGGTCGCTCTTTCTGAGCTATATCCGCTTACTTCCAAGGCCATCTTCTTAGCCCTCTAAAGGGTCTTTTCGGTTCATAACCCCCTGATTCTAGGGAGCGAATCAAAAAGACGTTTCTCCAGATACTATTCTAGCACTGAACAGTTTACACAAATTGTCAGCAAAACGCAACAAATTTAGCATTTGAGCTATTCTGCACAATTTTTCAACACACTGAAAACAAAACACAAATCGCAACAGTTGTGAAGCACCCGCGACACTCCCCCAAGAGGCGATCATTGCCGCAATACCTACATTGCAGCAAATCGCGCCAGGGCTTCCCTTTGCTTTTCAAGATCTTGAGTCGCTTTTTCCCGCTTTTCTTTCTGCTCCTCAACAACCTCTTCAGGGGCTCTCGCAACGAAGTTTGCATTGTTGAGCTTCTTGTCGAAACGGTCGATTTCCTGCTCAAGCTTTCCAATCGCCTTTTCCAAGCGGGCCTTTTCGGCCTCCAGATCAATCACATCGGCAATCGGCAAGGCATAGGAAACCTGATCAACGACGAACTGGACCGCTCCCTTAGGGGCGCTTACACCCGTTTCTATCCCATCGATACGACCGAGACGCTCAATGGCGCTACGGTGGGTTTGGACACCAGAAACTTCTTCCGCCAAAACAATTAGAGGAATTTTCGCTCCCGGCGGAACATTGAGTTCGGCACGAACGGAACGAATACCGGTGATCAGGCTTACCAGCCAATCCATTTCGGCCTCAGCCGCGGCATCGATATATTCGTCACCCAGGACCGGCCAAGGCCCCTGAATAATCTCATCCGCCACACCGTAGCCCATTTTTTCGAACAATTCGGCTGTAATAAACGGCATGATCGGATGCATCAGCTTAAGAGTGTTTTCCAGCACCCAGGCAGCGGTTGCACGCGTTTCAGTCTTGGCTTTCTCGTCTTCGCCGTTAAACACCGGCTTGGCGAACTCCAAATACCAATCGCAGAATGACCCCCAGGTAAACTGATAAATGGCCCCAGCAGCATCGTTGAAACGATAAGCATCAAGGGCGTTATCCATATTCTTGGTCGCCTCGGCCACCTTGCCGACGATCCACTTATTGAGGGTTAGAGAAACACTTTGCGGATCAAAACCCTCAACCGGCTTACACTCGTTCATTTCACAGAAACGTGCGGCATTCCAGAGCTTGGTGCCGAAATTTCGATACCCCTCGACACGGCTCTCAGACATCCTAACGTCGCGCCCCTGGGCGGCAAAAGCCGTCAAAGTAAAGCGCAACGCATCAGCGCTGTATTTGTCGACCAGGGTCAAGGGGTCAATCACATTGCCCTTTGACTTGGACATCTTCTGTCCCTTCTCGTCACGGACAAGAGCGTGAATGTAGACATCCTTGAATGGCACTTCTTTCATGAAATGCAGTCCCATCATCATCATCCGGGCAACCCAGAAGAAAATGATATCAAACCCGGTAACAAGACAATCGGTCGGGTAATAACGCTCCAACTCAGGCGTTTTGTCCGGCCACCCCAAAGTAGAGAATGGCCAGAGAGCCGAACTGAACCATGTATCGAGCACATCAGGGTCGCGGGTCAGTTCGACCGACTCGCCATAGTGTTTTTCGGCGGCGGCCTTTGCTTCTTCTTCAGTATATTCGACAAACGGATACCCATCCGGTCCGTACCAAGCCGGAATTTGGTGCCCCCACCAGATTTGGCGCGACACGCACCAGGGCTGAATATTGCGCATCCACTCGAAGTATGTGTTCTCGTAAGACTTCGGATGGAACGTCGTCCGGCCGTCTTCGACGGCTTTAATAGCCTCGACCGCCAGTTTCTTCGCATCAACAAACCACTGATCCAGGAGCCAAGGCTCGATAACCACACCGGAACGGTCGCCATAAGGAACGGTCATTGGGTTCTCCTCGATTTTATCGAGCAGCCCCAGGCCTTCCATCTCCTTGACGATCACATCTCGGGCTTCAAACCTGTCCAGACCGTGCAAATGGTTAGGAATTCCAAGATCGGACGCCAGAACGTCTGTCGCCGCGCCTGTAAAATTGATTCCATCCCCTTCCGACGTATCGGAAATGATGCAGGCGTTGTGGTCCAAAATATTGATCACATCGAGTTTGCAGCGACGTCCGACTTCAAAGTCGTTGAAATCATGGGCCGGTGTAATTTTCACAGCCCCCGATCCTTTTTCGGGATCGGCATATTCATCGGCGACAATGGGAATCAAACGCCCTGTAATCGGCAGAACGACGTTTTTCCCGATCAAATCCGCGTAGCGCTCATCATCTGGATGAACGGCAACGCCGGTATCGCCCAGCATAGTTTCGGGCCGCGTCGTACCGACAATAACGTGCTTCGAGGAATCCTCCTCCAAGGGGTACTTGAAGTACCACATCTTACCGCTTTGCTCTTTATTTTCGACTTCCAGGTCGGAAATGGCCGTGTGCAAAAGCGGATCCCAGTTGACCAATCGCTTGTCGCGATAAATCAATCCTTCCTTATGAAGTTCAACGAACACCTTCTGAACGGCCTTCGAAAGTCCTTCGTCCATGGTGAAACGTTCGCGGGACCAGTCGCAGGAGGCGCCAAGGCGACGCAATTGACCGGTAATGGTGCCGCCCGATTCGGCCTTCCAGTCCCAAACCCGCTCAATGAACTTGTCGCGGCCCAGGTCATGGCGCGTCAGGCCTTCACCTTCCATTTGGCGCTCGACAACCATCTGCGTGGCAATACCGGCATGATCGGTCCCAGGCTGCCAAAGAACATCCAGGCCCTTCATCCGCTTTTGACGAATTAAGATGTCCTGAAGAGTGTTATTGAGAGCATGCCCCATATGCAGGCTACCGGTTACATTAGGTGGCGGAATAACGATGGTATAGGTCTCCTGACCTTCCCGTTCGCCGCCGCACTTAAAGGCGCCCTTCTGTTCCCAGTTCTCGTAATGTTTGCCCTCGACCTCTTCCGGCCGGTATGTTTTGTCCAGCATTGCTGAAACTCTTTCATCTTAGCGGTATGAATGACAGCGGCTCCAACGGAGCCTATGAACCCCCCGCCCCTTCGGAAATCGAAGAATTCACGTAAAAAAACGGAACCAGCGTATGGTTCCGTTTCGTTACGATTGCTCTAGACGAGGCGGCCCTGACAGTCAAGGAAAAGCCTTGTAAAAGGCCTATAAATCGAGACGTTCCGCCCGGTTGACCATATGGTCGATTTCTTTTTTCACCAACCGCTCGATCAGGTAAGGCAGGTTTTGATCCAGCCACTCCCGAAGCATGGGGCGAAGCATTTCGCGAATTAGCCCTTCTAAGGTCAGGTCACGCGACCCCACGGCGATATCCCGCTGATTGAGCAAAGCCTTGGCCAAGGTCGAGAGCGCGTCGGCCGAACTCATAGCCGTTGGTTGTGAAAGAACGGGTTCCGACGAAATCTGCGTCTGCGGCTCAAACCGCATAGCAGGAGTCAGTTCCAGAATATCTTCCGGTTCAGAAGGCGGTGGAGGGGGTGGTGGTGGTGGCGGAGGAGCGGGCTCGGGCTCCGGTTCAGGCTCCGGCTCGAATTCCGGCTCGGGCTCGGGCTCAGGTTCCGGCTCGGGTTCAGGTTCCGGCTCGGGCTCAGGTTCCGGCTCGGGCTCCGGTTCAGGCTCCGGTTCTGGCTCAGGCTCCGGTTCTGGCTCAGATGCAAACATCGCATCGATATCGTCTTGCGATTTCGGCTCGTCGTCTTCCGGCTCAGGCTCGGGGTCAGGAGCCGCCTCTTCTTCAACCGGCTCCTCAGCGGGCGCCTCATCGGCGACCGCTTGCTCCCCTTCCTCTTCATCTTCTGAAAGTATCCGGCGGATAGACGCCAGAATATCTTCCATTGAAGGTTCCTGCTGGGCGTTGTCTTCGCTCATCAGTTACTCATCCTAAAGCGCAGTTCAATGAAGACGGCATATACCGATAATCGTGTTGACGACGCGAAAACCGGAAATTGATCCACAACATCTATTCTGCGCCCTTACCCTCCCCGTTGGTGTCGTCGATGTCACCACTGCTGGATCCCCCAAACCAGGAATCCCTTACTTCGTTATAATGATCATTCATGTCGTAAACCTTAACGGCAAGCCCCAAATCTTTCGCCGTTAAGCGACCGGTCGCTTCCTGAACCTGAAAGCCAGCAAGCAATGCATCACGCTCGGCCCCGACCAGACTGACTTTCGCATCCAGGAGCTCCTGCTCCGCATCAAGCACATCAAGCACCGTCCGCGAACCAACCTGCGCTTCTCTTTGCACCCCTTCAAGCGCCACTTCCGCCGCCTTAATTTGCGAATTATAGGAGCGAATCCGAGCCCGTGCCGTGGTCAGTGATTCCCAAGAGCGGGTCGCCAACTCAATAGCGCGGCGCTTGGCAAACTCCAAATCGACTCGATATTGGGCCGCCAATTGCTTGGCTTCACGCAGCCCCGAATAAACCGCCCCGGCCTGATAGATAGGAACAGACAGCGTAGCCGTGACCGAAGCCTCATCAGAGCGGCCATTGGTTTCCAAAGAATCCCTGGTGCGAGAGACGCTCCCCGCAACATCGAGAGAGGGTAAAAGGTCAGCACGAGAGCTATCTACATTATCACGCCCAGCAAGCTCCGTAAACTTAGCCGCTACGACGTTAGGATGAACGTCGAGAGCAACGGCGACCGCCTCATCCAGGGAGGTCGGCAACTGACCGATCATGGCTGGAGCGTTCAATTCCCCCGGCGCTTGCCCAATAATGTTCTTATATCCGGCGCGCGAAGCTTCAAGATTGCCCTCGGCCTGAATTCGATCTGCCGTCGCCCCAGCCAAACGAGCCTCCGCCTGGCTAACATCGGTTCGGGTCAACTCTCCAACTTCGAATCGATCCCGCGTAGCTTCCAATTGGCGTCGCAGCACCTCTTCGTTGTTGGTGTTCAACTCGAGCACCGCCTGATCGCGGTAAACGTCGAGAAACGCCTGAATGGCGCTCAACAAAGTATCCTGCTCGGTACCCACCAATTGAGCACGAGACGCTAAAACCGTATTTTCAGCCTGACTGATCGATGCTTCCGTAGCGCCGCCAGCATAGAGATTCTGAGAAATTGACAGCGTCGCACTCGTCGGAGTCCGCGTTGCAGTGCGTTTTCCCGTACGGGATGTCCGATAACTATGATCCCGTCCTGCGGTACCCGTCACACTGACAGACGGACGCCAACCGGCCAGTGCCTGAGGCACACCTTCATCGGTTGCTCTCAAAGAAGCTCTGGCCGAGTTCAAAGTCGGGTTGGAATTGTAGGTCGCGCTTAAGGCGTCCTCCAAAGTCTGCGCCATGGCCCCCCCAGCTCCGGAGCCCCCCAAAGCCATCCCCATAAAGAGCCCCAAGGCCAAATGCGTTTTCATTTTCATAACCGTTTTACTTCCCTTTTCGCGTCGCGCGCACAGTGTAGCGACGTAAACCCTACAAGGCAAAAGTTTCAGTCACTTGGAAGGAATTTTGAAGACCTTTTGTGGCTTGAAAGACTCATTTCAGGGCCAAATAAAAAAAGGCGGAACGATCATTCCGCCTTTTTGAGCAACGAATCGGTCTAAAAAAGCTGAAACAACCCCTTTAAAAAACGAATCCAGGCTTGGCCGCCTCAAAGCCCGGAAGCAGAGGGGTGCCAGCATCAAACAGGTCGCGATGAGCAAACGAATCGCCATCGCGGACAACCAATTGAGCGCGCCCGACTGCCTCTTCACCTTCAACAATGGTGACCAAACGTCCGCCGTCAGCCAGTTGCTGCAGAATCTCCTCGGGAATTTCTCCAACGGCCCCATTGATAATAATCACATCGTAGGGTCCGTTTTCCGCATTTCCTTTGGTCAAATCCCCTTCAATCACCACGGCATTGTCCGCCCCTTGAGCGCTTAGAGCCGAAGAAGCGGCTTCAGCCAGAGCTTTGTCGCTTTCCAGACCGACCACCGTGCCTGCAATTTTTGCAAGGATTGCGGCGCCGTAGCCTGTGCCGCAGCCAATATCGAGGACCACATCAGTCTTGCCGATATCGGCCGCCTGGAAGAGACGAGCCAGAACAATCGGTTCGGCGAGATAACGTCCGTTACCAAGCGACAAGGCTTCATCGACATAGGCTATCGATTGAAGTTGCTTGGGAACGAAAGCTTCCCGCGGAACGGTATACATCGCATCGATCACCAACGGATCCGTAACCTGGGTGGGAAGAATCTGACAATCGACCATATTTTTTCTGGCGGCGGCGTAATCCATGACAACTTCCGGCTTGCTAGGGACTGAAAATGGAACTCTTCCCCTTAACTCAAGGAAAGGCAGGGGATATATAATCCGACTTGGGCGTCAGCACAATGGCGGTTTTCCTTTCCTTTGCCCTCATTTGGCAAAAAAAACTTCATTTGATGCAATCCGGTTCTTGACCGGAAAAAATCTTGCGTCTAAGTTCCCGGCGTCCGACGGAGCGCGGCAGGAAATCGGTTGCTTTCCCAGGCGCCTCAATTCGTCGAGTGGCGCGATGGCAGAGTGGCTATGCAGAGGATTGCAAATCCTTGTACCTCGGTTCGATTCCGGGTCGCGCCTCCAGCTACTAATCCGGAGTAGCTCAGCGGTAGAGCAGCCGGCTGTTAACCGGCTGGTCGGGGGTTCGAATCCCTCCTCCGGAGCCAATTGATAAAAAGCGGTCTGCTTAGGCGGGCCGCTTTTTTCTTTTCCTGGCCACTGAAACAGAGATGCCTTAGGCGATTTTTTCCTTGGGGAAAGAGAAAGTGAAGGCCGAGCCGCTTTCCTCGCTGCTCGTTAAGGAAAACTCACCGCCCATTGCCTGGGCCAGCTGACGGACCATGAAAAGATCGAGGCCAGCGCTTACCTCGGTGCGATAAAGCCAAGACTGCGCCGGTGAAAACGGCTCTTCCAAGGCGATTCGCATTTCCGCCTCACGCATCACCATAGCCGGATTCTCAATCGTAACCGCCAAACCGCCCTCAAGGCTCTGCGCCATAATCGTTATACATCCACCGGGTGAAGCGCGACGAATGGCGTGAAGCAGGACCGAAGCGAGCATTTGCTCAAGTCGATTTTTATCTAGGTAGAGCCTGGGCAGCAACGCCATATCGTCTTGCCTAATCTCAATGGCATTTTCTTCGGCGCGACTCGATAACTGGAGAACCACATCTGCCACCAGTGGGGCGAGATCAAACATCTCTTCCTTCAGCTCCAGAATTCCGCCACCCAAAGCGGTCAGGTCGGCAAATCCGCCAATCATATCGAGCAACCGTTTACCGGAAGCGTAGATTCCATCGGCATATTCCTGATAGCGCTCATTCTGAAGCGGGCCATAGAGTTCGCTTTGCATGGATTCGGAGAAACCGGCGATAACGTTGAGCGCGGTTCGCAACTCGTGACTGACGTTCCTCAAGACTTGCGTTTTCGCAGCACTATCCTGTAGAGCTTGCGCCTCCGATTGACGCAGGGCCATTTCAATTTTCTTACGCTCTTGAATCTCCAGAGATAATTCCTGGGTTCGTTCATCAACCCGCTGCTCAAGTTCCTCATAGCTACGCTTGAGGTCACTCTCGACCCTGCGTCGCTCGGTAATATCCTCAGCCGTTCCCCGAACACCGCAGAATGCGCCCGTATTGGGATCATAGACCGGCAAACCGCTAATCAGAAAAGAACGGTCCTGCCCCCCCCTATCCTTGGTCGAAAACTCCACATCGCGAAACGGTGAGCGCCACCGCGGCTCGGAATTGCTGCCATCCCAGGCGGTAAAAGCACCCAACTCCGTAAAGGTTTGCCCCTCCACCTGAAAAGGATGCAAGCCGAGAAGTTCGAAAATCCGGTGCGAAACATAGGTCAGACGAAGGTGCTCGTCCGTCTCCCAAACCCAATCGGAAACCAGACGCGTAATATCATCCAATCTTCGCTGAAGATCGGTTATTTTTATTGCAGAATCAGTTACTTGTTCTTTTTCCGACACGAACTACCGATCCACCTCCAACTGCCGGATAGCGGCCAAGTACTCCATGTCCCTCTGCCAGGCCTTGAGTACCTTTATCGCCGCCTCGCTGCTCATCCGTTCGTAGAGATTGAGCACCTGCTTCGCTTCGCCCTTGATATCGCCGCCCTCTCCCGGTCGTGCCTTGCGGCTTAACTTGAAAAGCTCCTCAAATTCATCATTGGAAATTTCAAGCGCCTTGCAAGCAATGGCCAACCCTTCGCCGCCCGGCTCGAACAAAATACGTAACACCAAGGTTTCCCTCAATTGCGAACGGCGACAAAAAAGTGAAACAAAAAGTGGAATTTCGCCCTGGCGAAGGGCCTTGACCAGCATGCTGTTGGTCACCATTCCTTCCTTTTCCAGACTCGCAGCCAGTTCAGCAGTTGGAGAAAGCTCTTTGTCTTTTGTTTCTCCCGTAGCGCTTTCCCGGGCTACTTCTTCCATGAGGTCGTCGATGGTTGCATCATCAAGCTTGTAATTCTGAATAATGAACTGACGCATGGCCGCCGAAACCCAAAGGAACATGCGCTTAGCAAGGGCCGGATTGAGGTCGTCACGATGTAGAATGGGCTCACGGAAGCTATCGACCCGCCGCGATTGTTCGACCAGATAGGCCATCGTCTTGCTCGAAATTACGGCACTCGAATTCTTGAGCAGGGTGCGGATAACATTTTCCTCACCCGTCTCGACCAAAGCGTCGGAAACCTGCTCACTAAGATTTTCCCGAATAGCGACCGCCAACTGATGTTCCAGGGTCCGATGCCGAATGACCTCGATCAGGTCCATATCCCTCAGCACCTTGCTTTTGCTGAGCAACGGATAGGCGACATCGATCTCATCATTTACGAGAATATTGACCAACTCAACCGGCACCTCGCCCACTTGGGCCAAACGCTCACTTAACTTCTTGCGGATCGTCAGCTCAACTTCCTTCACCATATTGTGGAGAATATCGAACATCAGAGCCCTTTCGCGGTCGGTCAGGGTCTCCGCCTTATCTTCAAACAAATCAGAAATGGTTGAGGCTAGGGTATTGCGGCTTTCAGTCGACTTTTGCCGGGCCAAACTGAGGAGATAGTCGCTGTCTATGTTATTAGTGCTTTGTTTTGACACAGTAAATCTTATCTCTATTTGAACTCAATCAAACCAAGCCACACCTTATAGAATCCAAACGGAAGCGTCTATCGGTAAGAGAAAAAACTATACGGATGGTTAACCATTCAACCGGCGCGCGAGGGCTGTAGCATTCCGCATGGCCACGCAATAGATGGAAAGCTGTGGATTGGCCCCAACGCTGGTTGGGAAGACCGAGCCATCCATAACCGACAGATTGTCGAGGTGACGATAACTCCCCAGGGTATCAAGCAAGGAGGTTCGGCTATCCCCCCCCATTGGGCATCCTCCCATCACATGGGCCGACCCGAGATACACCTTGAGAATTTCCATAGGCAGAGCCCGAATCGCAGCCTGCGCTTCTGCCCAGCTTTTATAACGCTTGGCTTCCGTGTGCAGCGGTAGAACCTCCTCGGCCCCGGCGGCAAACTGCATTTCAGCCAAGCTCAAATAAGCGCGCCTAAACCCGTCCCACATCGCATCCGAGACCGGATAATCGATAATGGGACTGCCATCGTCATGCAAGGTGACGGTGCCGCCGATGCTTTCCGGGTGGAAACCATCACGCATTAAGGCGATACAGGCG
>CBDUMN010000098.1:0-12310 GCA_965368335.1 uncultured Rhodospirillales bacterium | reverse complement strand
AAGAGATCGAATGCGCTCGGCGTAATGGGTCATGACCCAGTCTCGCATAAAGCGGGTCGGTACGGCCATGCGCAGCGTACCGCCATCAAGCCCCTTCAAGGTAATCGGTTTAAGCCAACTCTTATACGCGGTATCGCCAATTTCTCCCCGAATGCGTTCACAAATGGATACCCATTGATCCTCTACGTCCGGATCGATGGAATGACTTAAAATGGAATTTGTCATAGACCCCGCAACCTAACTCACAAAAACTTGTTGCATCCACCCACCGGATTTCGCCCAACAATAAGGGCCCGATGGCCAGACCTCCCCAAATCATCCCTCTCGAAACGTCTCGCTCCGAGACATCTCAAAAAGTCCGCACTCACGACGCCCTTTCATCGGGGTTCTACCCCAACCCGATGAGCGGGCGACAAAACCTAAAACCTCGTGAGCAAGACCGTCTTGCTCCGGTTAGGCGCTCTTTACGGCGCCCTTGCCGGATATCCGGCGAACATAGCTTTCATTTCGGCTGGCTGCCTTGCGGAACGACGACCGGATTGAAGGCTTTGAGCAATAAACCACACTTTTGGCGCGAGCGAACCCGCCAATACCCAAAAACCCTCACGCCGGAAAACGGCGCCACAAGATTGCCTATTTTGTTTTTTGTACCGGGCCGACCACCCGATTGGATGGACAGACTTTAGCCCCCCCGACGGGCCCTTTCAATGAGATCGAAAGGAGAACATGTAAAATAAATCGCTTGACTCTCCATTTCGTTGCGGGTTCGAAACGGGCCTTGCGGGGCAGGGGTTTTAGAATCGCATTGGAATCTCAAAGAGATGGGATCAAGCAGCAAAAAAGCCGCGCACCGGGAGTCCGGGCGACGCGGCTAATTTCTTTTTCGCAAGCCCGGCGCAACGTACCGCACCGGGTTGTCGGTTTCGGTTAGGCCATTGCCTTAACGCGGGCCGACAGGCGGGACATTTTTCGCGCAACGGTGTTGCGGTGGAAGACGCCCCGGTTCGCGCTCTTGGCCAGTTCCGGCTGAGCAGCGCGCAGCGCTTCCTGAGCGGCGGCCTTATCGCCGGTTTCAATCGCGGCCTCGACGTTCTTGACGAACGAACGGGTGCGGTTGCGGCGGTCGCCGTTGATGTCGGCGCGGCGGCTGTTGCGACGGATGCGTTTCTTCGCAGACTTATGATGGGCCATGGTTGTTCAGACCTACATTCGATACTAAAGCGTTTTCGGAAGGCGGCGTTATATAGGGCGCACAGCCTGGCGTCAAGCGCTGAAACGGAAAAAGGGACGCCTTTGCCGCATCCCTTTTTCTCATCAGCATCGCCAAACTATTTATTGGTGAAATTGGCTGAACGTTTTTCGGCAAACGCAGCCATTCCTTCTTTCTGATCGTCAGTGGCGAACAGAGCGTGAAACGCCCGACGTTCAAAAAGCAGCCCTTCGTTGAGGCTGGACTCAAAAGCGCGGTCGACGCATTCTTTCGCCATCATGACCGACGGCAAGGAAAGCTTGGCGATCTTTTCGGCCGTTTCAAGGGCTTCATCGACCAAATTGTCGACCGGAACGATGCGGCTCACCAAGCCCGCCCGCTCGGCCTCTTCGGCATCCATCATCCGGCCCGTCAGGCACATTTCCATGGCCTTGGCCTTACCCACTGCGCGGGTCAGGCGCTGAGTGCCGCCCGCTCCGGGAATGATGCCGAGATTGATTTCCGGCTGGCCGAATTTGGCGTTGTCGGCGGCGAGAATAAAATCGCACATCATGGCGACTTCGCAGCCCCCACCAAGCGCATATCCGGCTACAGCGGCAATCACCGGTTTGCGGCAAAGCTTGATCTGTTCCCAGTTGTCGGTGATGAAATCGCCGAGGAAAGCTTCCATAAAGCTTTTTGACTGCATCGCCTTGATGTCGGCGCCCGCGGCAAAAGCCTTCTCGCTGCCGGTCAGCACAATCGCACCGATGTTGTCGTCAGCCTCAAAATCGATCAAGGCGCTTTTCAGCTCCTTCATCAAGTCCGGGTTCAGCGCATTCATGGCTTTCGGGCGGTTGAGCGTTACCAAGCCAACCTTTCCACGAATTTCGACGATAATGTTTTCATAGGCCATGATAAAAGGTCTCCCTAGTCCTTATCACAATTTTTGAGCTGACCGTTTTTCGGCTCCACCGGGCGGACAGCACAAGAGGATTTACGATTATTTACGCGCCTCTTCCAAAGGTTTGATGCGGAATTTCACCGTGACAGGAGAAGTTTCGGGAGGCGAAAGCTCAAGCTCAAGCGCCTCCTGCTCGCGGTCAAAACCACCCCGTCCATTCGGCATCCACCCCAATTGAGGCAAAGTTGTGCGGTAGAACTCGATAACATTGTCGCGCTCAACCAGCCCCCCGGCCTCGGCTTCGGCAATTCGCCCTTCAGGCGTGTCAAAAACCATCACATCGCCATCGTTGACAACCAGCCCCTCCATTAAAGGAACGTCTTCAAGGCCGGGCAGAAAGCCCTCGGCTTGCGCCACGAGCGGGGCAAGCGCCAAAGCCATGCAGAATGTGAGGGACTTTAAAAGGCGTAAAAACATGGGAGAACCATACTCTAGCGCTGTTTGGTTGCACAATAGAAAGTGGAGCGTCCCGACTGCACGATCCGTTGGATGCCACCAGTCTTTTCCAAATCGCAATCACATCCGCGACAAGGCTGCCCCACCCGGTCGTAAACAACGAAACCGTGCTGGAAATAGCCGAGCGTCCCATCGGCCTGACGATGGTCTTTCAACGATGACCCACCGGCTGCAATCGCTTCATTGAGCACGGCGACAATCGCGGCAGCCAACCCTTCGGCCCTTTTTCCCTGCACGGTCCCCGCCTGACGTTTCGGCGAGATGCCGCTTCTGAAAAGAGCTTCGCAGACATAGATATTGCCAAGCCCCGCGACCACAGACTGATCGAGCAGAGCGGTTTTGATCGGTCCTTTTTTACCCTTGAGCGCGGCAGCCAATACCGGGCCGCTGAAGTCGTTTCCCAAAGGCTCCGGCCCAAGGGCGGCAAACAGAGGATGACCCATCAGGCTTTCCGCCTCGCCTAAATCCATCGAGCCGAACCGTCGAGGGTCGGTGAAGCGCACCGTCTTGCCCGCCTCGGTAACGAAATCCACATGATCGTGCTTCCCCGACGGCGGGACTTCGGCGGTTTCATGGACCGTCATACGGCCCGACATACCAAGATGAACGATCAAGACGTCGCCGCCCGACATATATATAAGGAGATACTTGGCCCGCCGACCAAGCCGTTCGATCCGTCGCCCCTCCAACTTTCCCGCCATATTCTCAGGCAGCGGCCGACGCAGGTCGGGACGCCGGACGATCACCTGTTTCAAGATTGCGCCTTCCAACGCCGGGACCAACCCGCGCTTGACGGTTTCCACTTCGGGCAATTCGGGCATCTAAAAAATCCTTCTCCATAACTGCACCAAAGCTAGCGTAAGAATTTCCATTAGGCTATGGTCCCGCCATGTCGAAAACGAACTCACATGAAACGGTTGAAGAAACGACCCATTTCGGGTTCTCCACCGTGCGCGCCGAAGAAAAGGCCGGCATGGTGCGCGACGTTTTTGATTCCGTCGCCTCCAAATACGACCTGATGAACGACCTGATGAGCATGGGCATTCACCGCCTATGGAAGAACGCCATGCTCGACTGGCTCAATCCGCGCCCCGGCATGTCGCTGCTCGACGTGGGCGGCGGAACGGGCGATATCGCCTTCCGCTTTCTCGACCGGATCAATGGCGATGGCAATGTAGTCGTTTGCGACATCAATAAAGAGATGCTTTCCGTGGGGCGTGACCGATCCATCGATCAGGGGCGACTCGAAGGACTCAGCTGGGTCTGCGGCAACGCCGAACAGCTGCCCGTGCCCGATGCGACCATGGACGCCTTCACCATCGCCTTCTGCATTCGTAACGTCACCCACATCGACGCCGCCCTTCGCGAGGCGCGCCGGGTTTTGAAACCCGGAGGGCGATTCATGTGCCTGGAATTCAGCCAGGTAATCCTGCCGGTGCTCGATAAGGCCTACGATCTTTATTCCTTTAAGGTTTTGCCCTGGATGGGCGGTATGGTAGCCGACGACGCGGCCTCTTATCAGTATCTGGCCGAAAGTATCCGCCAATTCCCGCCACAGGAAGAATTCGCCGCAATGATCCGCGAAGCGGGCCTCGAACAGATCAGCTACCGAAATCTTTCCGGCGGCATCGCGGCCATCCATACCGGCTGGCGAATTTAGGACGGAGAACTCGGGGCATGGTCCGCACCATCCGTAACATCCTGCGCCTGCTCCGCGTCGCCCGCACTCTGGCGCGTTACGACGCCCTGGCCGTGCTCGAACGCCTGGACGTCGCCCAGGGGATCGTCTGGACCGCACGCCGGATGACCCTCATCCGTTCCCGCCAGGTCAAAGGCCTGCGACCCGGCCAGAAACTCGCCAAAGCCCTCGAAACGCTCGGCCCCACTTTCATTAAGCTCGGGCAAGCCCTTTCCACCCGCCCCGATCTGCTGGGCGAGGAGATGGCCGCCGACCTGACCGATCTTCAGGACAGTCTCGATCCGTTCCCCGGCCATGAGGCCCGCGCCATCATCGAGCGCAATCTGGGGGCGACCATTGAGGAATTGTTTGAAGAGTTCGACGACACGCCCGTTGCTGCGGCCTCCATCGCCCAAGTGCATTTCGCCCGCACCCGCGCCACCGACGAGGCGGAAGGAGAGGACGTCGCGGTAAAGGTTCTACGGCCTCATGTGGAGGAGTCCTTTCACAAAGACTTCGACATGTTCTATTGGGTGGCCGAACTGCTGGAAGCCGCGCGCCCGGAGCTGCGCCGCCTAAAGCCGGTTGAATCGGTCCACTCCCTTGAAGAAACCGTTCAGCTGGAAATGGACCTGCGTTTCGAGGCTGCTGCGGCGACCGAACTGGCAGAAAATTTCGAAGACGATCCGACGCTGCATATTCCAGCGATCAAGTGGCCGCTGACCTCCAAACAGGTACTGACCTCCGAACGGATCAGCGGCATTCCGGTCGATGAACGGGAAACCTTGATCGACGCCGGTCACGACCCGGACGACGTGATCGCCAAATGCGCCGCGATCTTCTTCAACATGGTCTTTCGTGATGGCTTGTTTCATGGCGACCTTCATCCCGGAAACCTGTTTGTCGGTCATGACGGTAATATCATCGCCGTCGATTTCGGCATCATGGGACGGATCGACCAAAAAACTCGCCGTCACCTGGCCGAAATGCTGATCGCCTTCCTGACGGGCGACTACCGCTGGGCCGCCCAGGTCCATTTTGACGCGGGCTGGGTACCCGCCCATAAATCGGTGGACGCCTTCACGCAAGCCTGCCGGTCGATCGGCGAGCCGATTTTGGGGCTTCCCCAGGATCAAATTTCCATGGCGCACCTTCTCGCTCAACTCTTCCAGGTGACCGAATACTTCGACATGGAAACCCAACCTCAACTTCTGCAGTTGCAGAAAACCATGCTGCTGATCGAAGGCACGGGTCGCCGCCTCAACCCGACAGCCAATATGTGGAAAATCGCCGAGCCCTTGATCGAAGACTGGGTGGCGGAGAACCTAGGGCCAAAAGCGCGGCTTCAGGAAACCGTGGAAGACGTGGCTTTGGCCATTCAGCGTCTGCCCGGTGTGGTCGCCGGACTAGAAAACAGCATTGCGGCGATGAACGACGGGGGGCTTCGTCTTCATCCCGATACTCTGGAAGCCTTCACCGGCGGTCGCCGCAGAGGATCAAGCGGCGCACTGGCCTGGGCGGTCGCCGCCGTCGCCGCCGCCGTTGCTCTCTTGGCCGTGCTTCAGTAAGCCGCTTTTTTTCTGCGCAGAACTTTTCCTTCCACCGACAGAACGCCGAGCAACACCAAGGCGCATCCGGCAATCTGCAAGGGCGTGAATGTCTCGCCTAGCAGAAAATAAGCGCCGGTTACGGTGATCACAATGCCCGAGAGAGAAATCATACTGGCCCGCGCCGCATCCGAGCGAGCAATGCCTTCGAACAACATAAAGAAGGGAATAACCGTGCAGGCCACGGCGATGACCATGCCCCAACCGAACCCTTCCGACGTCACCCCCAAGGGCACGTCACCCCCCACCAACCCCGCCATCAGCACCATATAGACAAAGGTGAAGCTGCCCGATGCCGCGGTGAAACGAGGCGAACCGATCCGCGCCATAACCTTCTGGCTCAGGGTCAGATAAACGGCATAGGTCGAGGCCGAGAGGAAAGACCAGCCGATGCCGGTCAGTTGATCGGCGCTCAAGGTCGCCATACCGCCGGGCGCCAACACCAAGACCAACCCGCCATAAGTAATACTGAAAGCAATCATTTGCCGCACGGAAGGCGCGCGCCGGTCCATCGCAGCAGACAACAGCATTACCAGGGCCGGAAAGGTGAAGAGGATGAGGCGCGAAAGCCCCACGTCGATATAGGAAAGGCCTTTGAAGTCGCCATAGGTGGCGGCAAAGAACAAAGCCCCCATACCCGCACAGTCCCGCCAGTCACGAAACGTCATACTCCCGGCCCAGCCGCCGGTCATCCAGCGCACACCGAGCCAAAACAAGGGCGCGGCCAAGGCGAAACGCACCAGCAAAACCGCATCGACCGTCATACCCGTAGCATAGGCCATCTTGGCGACGATCCCCTTAAACGCCAGAGCGACGGTCGCACCAAAGACCAGAAGCAGGGCGCTGTGAGATGAGGCGAGTTGAGACATGACGGCTCCGTAAAAATCGTTAGACCGGAAAATAAGCCCGGCAAAGACATAATAAAATTCGAATTTACAATTATCAGATATAGTTATTTTTGATATCTTGAGGGTATGGACCTAAAGCAGTTACGCACCTTTCTCCATGTGGCGGATCTCGGCAGCCTCAGCAAAGCAGCCGAACGCCTGCACCTCTCCCAGCCGGCCCTGTCGCGCCAGATCAGGATGCTCGAGGATGAAATGGGCGAGTCTCTACTCACCCGCACGGGTCGAGGCGTCGAGATTACCGAAGCGGGTGAAGTGCTGGCCCGACGCGCCTCGCGTATCTTAAGCGAAGTCGAGCGCTTGCACGCTGATATGGCCGATCATAAAGGGCGGATAACCGGACATGTCATTCTCGGCTTACCGCCGAGTGCCGGTCTATTTGTCGGTGGGCCGCTGATCGAACGTTACAGGGCGCAATATCCAGACGTAAAAGTACGTGTTGTCCAAATGATGAGCGGCAACGTTCAAGACGCCTTGCTGGAAGGGAAACTGGACCTCGGAATCATCTACGAGGGTTCGACGGATAAACCATTGCGACTCACCCAACTTTGGGCCGAAAAACTCTATCTCATCGGCAATCGCGAGAGCGGAATTACCGAAAACGAGCCGGTTACTTTTGAGCAGGTCTGTAATTTTCCCTTAGTTGTTTCCGCTCCCCGGCATGGCGTTCGCAATATTCTCGAGCGCCAGGCTGTAAAAAGCGAACGGCTCCTTGATGTCGCCGTCGAGTCGGATTCTCTTTCGATGATCCTTGAGCTTACGCGTAGAGGGTTGGGGGTCTCGGTTCTGCCGCTGGTCGCTTGTCAGGACGATCTGGACAAAGGAACACTTATCGCCGCACCCATCGAAAAGCCAAAACTGGAACGGGTATCCAGTCTTGCCTGGGCGCGCGACTTCCCTCTTTCTCCCGCCGCTTCAGCCATGGCCGAAATGGTGCGCGAGTTGGTATGATACAAAAAAGGGCGAAGCCTTAGCGCTCCGCCCTTAAAATATTTCCGATTTCTCAGTGACCGGTTAGGTCATGTACTGACCGCCATTGATGGTGATGGTCGAGCCGGTAATAAAGCCCGCATTATCATCGGCCAGGAAGGCGACGCAACGAGCGATTTCGTCGGCTTCGCCCAGACGACCCACCGGAATCTGCGGCAGGATGACTTCGTTCAGCACTTTCTCAGGCACCGCCATGACCATTTCGGTGGCGATGTAACCCGGAGCAATGGCGTTGACCGTAATGCCTTTGGCCGCCGTTTCTAGCGCCAGCGCTTTCGAGAAACCGATCAGGCCCGCTTTGGCGGCCGAATAGTTCGACTGGCCGAACTGACCCTTCTGGCCGTTGATCGAGCTGATGTTGATGATACGGCCGAATTTGGAATCCCGCATCTTGTCGATCACCAGCTTACAGAGGTTGTAGATGGAGGTCAGATCGGTAGTGATCACCGCATCCCAGGCGTCCGGGTCCATCTTATGCAACGGCTTATCGCGTGTAATACCCGCATTGTTGACCAGGACCTCGATGGGGCCATGATCGGCCTCGATCTTGGCGACCGCTGCTTCGCAGGAAGAGAAATCGCCCACATCGAATTTGGCGACATCAATGCCGGTTTCTTCCTTAAACTTGTTGGCGGCTTCATCGTTTCCGCCATAGTTGGCGACGACGGTGTAGCCTTCAGCCTTGAGGCCTTCGGAGATGGCGCGCCCGATACCACGAGTGCCGCCGGTTACTAGAGCAACACGACCCATAAAATTTCCCCTAACTCTTAAATCTGTTTCTGACGTTGGATTTGAAAAGGAGCGCCCGGTATTTTCCCTGACGGGCGCTCCTTTCTGTTTCTTCGGTGATTAGCCGCGCTCGACGCACATAGCGATGCCCATGCCGCCGCCGATGCAAAGCGTAGCGAGACCTTTCTTGGCGTCCCGTTTGCCCATTTCATGGAGCAGAGTGACCAGAACCCGCGCGCCGGAAGCGCCGACCGGGTGGCCAAGAGCGATAGCGCCGCCATTGACGTTCACTTTATCGACATCCCAACCCATGTCTTTGTTAACGGCCAGGGCCTGGGCGGCGAAGGCTTCGTTGGCTTCGACGAGGTCGATATCGTCGACCGACCAACCGGCTTTCTCCAGCGCCTTACGGCTGGCCGGAATCGGCCCGGTGCCCATGATCGCCGGGTCGACGCCCGCAGTCGCCCAGGAGACGATTTTGGCGAGCGGTTCAATCCCACGCTTCTTGGCTTCCTCGGCGGTCATCAGAACCACAGCAGCGGCGCCGTCGTTGATCCCCGAAGCATTGCCCGCGGTCACGGAGCCATCCTTGGCGAAAGCGGCGCGCAGTTTGCCCACGCTTTCCATGGTGGTGCCGTGCTTGGGGTGTTCGTCGGTGTCGACCACGATGTCGCCCTTGCGGGTTTTGATGGTCACAGGAACAATTTCATCCTTAAATTTTCCCGCCTTCTGGGCGGCCTCGGCTTTGTTCTGCGAGGAGACGGCGAAAGCGTCCTGCTCTTCACGGGTCAGCTGCCACTTCTGGGCGACGTTTTCCGCCGTGTTGCCCATGTGATAGCCGTTCATCGCGCAGGTGAGGGCGTCGTTGATCATCGAATCGACCATCTGACCCGGGCCCATTTTGATACCGTTACGCAGATGGACGGTATGAGGCGCCTGGCTCATGCTTTCCTGGCCGCCAGCCACGACAATGTTAGCATCGCCGCAGAGGATGGACTGATAACCAAGCGCCACCGTGCGCAGACCGGAACCGCAAAGCTGGTTGATGCCGTAAGCCGTTTTTTCCTGAGGGATGCCAGCCTTCAAGGCGGCTTGCCGGGCTGGGTTCTGGCCTTCGCCCGCAGAAAGAATCTGGCCGAGGATGACTTCATCGACGTCGTCGGCGCTGATTTTTGCGCGCTCCATTGCACCCCGAATGGCCACTTCGCCCAAATAATGCGCCGGCACGGAGCTTAAACCACCGTTGAATGCGCCAACGGGCGTACGGGCTGCGCTGGCAATGACGATCTCAGTCATAAAGTCCTCCTTATGTGTTTTCCTGTTTGCGATATTCCCGCTCGTTAAACCCTGAAAACGAAGAACACGCAAAACATGTCAGGCCCGGAAAAAGACTCTTTCCGGCATGTAAAGTAGAGTCGTTATAGAAAGGCTGAAAGAGCTTGGCAAGCGCCCTTCGCACTAGCGAAGAGATTCACAAAACTTTTATCGTTCGCCGCCGAACCATCGAACCGTCGGCCCGTAGAGTGAGCGGCTCGCCTGCGGCCCCGTCACCATACTGATATGCCCTTGAGAAAGAACGCGTTTCGATGCGTTTGGCAGGGCATGATAGAGCGCTAGCGCCGATTGGGGTGGCACGATACGGTCGTTTGACGGCACAACGACCAATGTCGGTTTTTTCACCTCTTCAGGCAGAACCGCTCGGCCGCCGACAAACCATCGACCTTGTGCGGGCTGATTTTCACCATACCACCCCTCCAGCGTTTCCCGCGCCACCGGCCCGGCCAGCGGCACCCCGTCGTTGACCCAGTCTTCCACCGCGACAAAATCCCGCACCTTGGCCGATGCCGGATCAAGGCCGGAAAACTTTTGGAATTTTTCGGGCACCTTAAACGGGTCGAGCGCAGCAAAAAGCATCTGGATGAGATCAATCGACAAAACGCCTTCTGCCTCGATGACAGGCGCAAGCTGAGAGACGAACGACGCCATCTGCTCCCGCCACTCCGGCGCATCGGCGTGAAAATCCCAGGGTGTGGCAAGCAGCGCCAAACGCTCCACAGCCTCCAAACGACGCTGCGCCAGGGCCAGCGCCAACAACCCGCCCATGCAATAACCAATAACGCCAAGACTCTTCACACCAGCCTTCGCAAGCGCATCATCAAGCACCCTCTCAAGACGCCCAACGACATAATCGGTGAGAGTAAAGCGACGTTCCATCTCACCGGGCGCGCCCCAATCAACAAGCAAAGGGCGAAACCCTTTGCGCCTCAGGTATCGGGCAAAACTTCTCTTTTCCGCCAAGTCGAAAATGTAGGCTTTATTGATCAGGGACGGCACCAACAACAGAGGCTTGCCACTGCCCCCGAAATCCAGCAACCGGGTCGAGCCCTCTTGCCAGCAGGCAGGCGGCTCGGGCAAATCGCGATGATAGGGATGGGCATGGTAAGCGGCCACGCCCTCATGGAACAATCGGAGCCGCTGGGCGGCTTCTTTGTTCAGAGCGGCGGCAAAGGCGGGCGTTTGGAGGTCCTTAAGTTTTTTTGCGAGGTCGGCTTTGCCTTTTTCCGCCCTTCCCTTCCAGGGTGGCGAGTCGCTCTTCAAGAACGGCAAGGCGGCGCTCGAGGCGGTCCAGGCGCCGGTCATCATCGCCAGATGCATCATCAGCGGCCTTGGCCCTTTCCGTTCCCCCGGGGCGTTCTGATCGGTCGCCGTCATGGCCGTCCTTTCCGGTTTCTCGCTCCCCGTCATGCTGGCCCGTCTCGGCCTGTGGCGCAACCCCATCTTCTCCCATGGCGTTCACGAAGGTTTCACTCCAGGCCTTGCCAATTTCGAGATTTTTCTGCGCCGCCTCGGTCATCCATTTGACAGCTTCGGGGTCGTTCATCATACCGCTTATCTGGCGCTGCCAGAGGTCGAGATAAGTCTTGGCAAGGCGCTCCAAATCTGGGGTATCAGCCATCGGCATATCCTTTCATTGGCTTATTTTAGCCAAAACGCATGTTGCACCTGCATAAAATTTTTGCTGCGCAACAATAAACTGTGGTAGGAAGACATGCTGCGCAGCATGACTGGGGACCACATATGGTGGACAAAAAGGGGAATGGTGACGAGCCGATCACCATCAAAAAATACGCAAACCGTCGACTTTACAATAAAGCGACCAGTGCCTACGTGACACTCGATCATCTGTCCCAGATGGTCAAGGACGGCGTCGACTTCGTCGTCTACGACGCCAAGACCGGCGACGATATTACCCGCTCCGTATTGACGCAAATCATCGTCGAAGAAGAAAGCAAAGGGCAACACCTCCTGCCCACCAGCTTTCTGCGCCATCTGATCAGCTTCTACGGCGACAGCCTGGAAGGCCTGGTGCCCAAATATCTCGAACACTCCATGCAGTCTTTCGCCCACAACCAAACGCAAATCCGCGACTATATGCAAAAGACCATGGACGGCCTGTTTCCCTTCAACCTCGAGGAAATGGGCAAGCAAAACATGAACTTCTTCGAAAACGCTATGAAGATGATGGCGCCATTTCAGCCCGGCGGCGCACAGTCCGAGACGAACAATGCCAGCATGGCAAAGGAAAATGCCGTCGCAACGGCCGAAAAGGGTGTTGAGCAGTTGGAAGACCTGCAATCCAAACTGAACGAGTTGCAAAGCCAACTGGCAGAACTCAGCAGCGATAAGAACAAAAAATAAGCGGCGCTCAGCTTTTCACACACGGACAAATGGCGGTCTTTGGCAGCCTGTGTGAAAACGTAAGTTTTGTTTTGTATAATGGCCGTATCGCAA
>CBDUMN010000097.1:0-12383 GCA_965368335.1 uncultured Rhodospirillales bacterium | reverse complement strand
AAAATGAGAGACGGGCCAAGGCTGAGGAAGAGTTACGGCATGCGCATGACGGCCTGGAGCAACGGGTCGCCGAACGAACGAAAGATCTGGAGGCGGAAATCGCCCGTCGCGCCGCCGCTCAAAAGGCATTGCGGAAAAGCGAAGAAAAGTTCCGGGATTATACGGCCGTCTCGTCCGATTGGGTTTGGGAAACAGGCCCTGATTTCAAGGTTACCTATATCTCCGAACGGGCCTTCGATGCATTGGGGGTTCCGGCTGAGGAGATTATCGGGCGTGAGGCTAACGAAGGGGTTGATACGGGCTACAAGCATGAGGAATGGGAGGTCTTCCGCCAACTGATACGGGAGCGGCGGAAATTCAAAGAATTTCAGTATCGTTATAACCACCCCGACGGTCGTATCCGTTACATCAGGGTGAGCGGTAAACCGATATTTGACGAAAAGGGGGCTTTCGCCGGGTATCGCGGTACGGGAACCGACGTAACCGAGGCGATGAAAACCCAGGAAGAAATCAGAAAGGCAAAAACCGAAGCCGAACACGCCAACGAGGCCAAGTCCGAGTTCCTGGCCAAGATGAGCCACGAACTGCGAACGCCTTTAAATGCGGTCATCGGTTACGCCGACGTGATGCGAGAGGGAATTTTCGGATCAATTGAAAATGAACGATATCAAGAATACCTGACCCATATTCACGGCTCCGGGACCCATCTTCTTGGGTTGATTGATGAAATCCTCGACCTTTCCAAAATCGAGGCCGGGCATGTGGAGTTGCAGCCTGAAACTTTCGAACTATCTCGCTTCGTTGAAAATACCCTGACTACCGTTACGCCGATGGCCAAGGCGCGGATGAACAATCTTTCAATGATCTGCCCCAAGAATATCGGTGATATCCATGCCGATAAATCGCGGCTCAATCAAATCCTGCTGAACTTATTGAGTAACGCCTGCAAATTTACCGAAGAAGGTGACGTAACCTTGACTGTGGAGACTGAGAATGATGGTGGTGAGGTTGTTTTTGCGGTGTGCGACACGGGGATCGGTATCCCCGAGAACAAAATGTCCGACCTGTTTGAAGAATTTACCCAGGTTCATCCCGAAATGGTTCGCTCCTACGGCGGCACAGGGCTCGGCCTGTCGATTAGTAAAAGTCTTTGTGAAATGATGGGCGGTTCCATCAGTGTTGAGAGTGTGCCCGACCAAGGGTCGACATTTACCATCCGTATGCCGCGAGGCGAGGTTTAGTTAACCTCCCTCAATGGGCGGAAAGACGACCAGATGATCCCCCTCTTTCAAAAACGTTTGATCCCGCTCCTCGGGCGGAATGGGTGTGCCGTTGACCAAAGCCGGGTAAATCTCATCTGGGTCGGTTTTAAGCGCCAGTTGCTTCAAGACCGTTGACAGATTGGTCTTGTCGGGGAGGTCCAGGGTTCCTTCGCCGGAGGGAAACGTCCCGCAGGCGATGGAATGGACCTCCACCGTGATCTTCATTAGGCGAGGCCCAGCCTTTGTAGCGTTTGTTTGGCCGGGTGGCCTTGGGGTGTCCAGCCGCGCAGTTCGTAGTATTCGGGCAGCATCTTCTCCAGTTCCGCCGTTTGACCCTTGGCCGCGCCGCTTCCCGCCGGTTCCTTCAGTTGCCGGTCGGGCAACGTATCGGCTTCGGGGCCGAGACCCGCAGCCGTATTGTAAAGCCTCTCCATGGTCCAGATGCGTTCACCGCATTCCATGATGCGCTCGGCCGTCCATTTTCCGGGCAGGGCCGCATCGAACTTGGGCGCCAGATCTTCCGGGTCCCAGACCGGTCCGGGGAAAGTGCAAAGACCTGAAGAATCGACCAGGGCGTTTTTGTCCTGAGTGAATTTCACGACTTCGGCCTTGCCCTCCGTGGTCACTTTGGTGAAATCGGGGACGAAGGGGGCGGCGCGCAAATGGCAGGCCCCCCGGTTGGAGGTGGCATAGGCTAACGCCATACCTTTCATGGCGCGGGGTTCATAGCCGGGAAATTCCTGTCCCCGGACGGTCATGGAGAATTCGGGGTGGCCGTATTTCTCACAGAGCCGTTTGGAACCCAGGCCGATATCTTTGCCGAAGCCTTCGCCCTTGCCGGTTAGTTCGACCATGGCGATCAGGGCGTCCGCGTTGCCGAAACTGAGGTCGATCCCGCCGGTGTCTTCCGTAGTGATCGCGCCGGTTTCGAAAAGCTCCATGGCCGCGCTTAACGTTGCGCCGAAGGAGATGGTGTCGAGGCCGTCTTCGTTGCAGACCATATTGGCGTACATCAGGGCGTCCAGATCGTCGATGCCGCACATGGGACCGAAGGCGTAGGCGTTCTCGTATTCCAAACCGCCGGTCCCTTTGCGGTAGCGGGCTTTGTCTTCGCCTGCTACGGGCTTATAGGTCGGGTCGATCAAACTCATCCGGCCGCAGGCGATGGTGCAGCCGAAGCAGGCTTTAGCGCCGATCAGGTTGGGCTTGCCGTCGCTCAAACGCGGCACGGTCACGGCCTTGGCGTTGATCTTGTTGACGCCTTCGAACTGTAGTTCGCGGCTGTTGCGGGTCGGTAGGGAGCCAAACGAGTTGGTGGCGTCCATCATGGCGTGGGTGCCGAACTTGCCCAGACGGAAGCGACGCTCCGAAGGGTCGAGCTTGTCTTTGGCCGCCCGAACCGCTTCCATGAACCGAGCCGGGTCCTTGACCGAAACGCCACCGGTACCCCGCACGATGATGGCTTTGAGGTTCTTCGAACCCATTACCGCGCCGACGCCCGACCGTCCGGCGGCTCGGTGTAGGTCGTTGATCACGGCGGCGATGCGGGCAAGTGATTCTCCGGCGCGTCCGATGGAGGCGACGCGGGCTTGTGGATCGCCGTGCTTTTGTTTCAGTTCGGGCTCGATTTCCCAGACCGAACGGCCCCAATAGGCTGAGGCATCGTGTAGGAGGGCGATATTGTCTTTGATTTCCAGATAGACGGGTTTTTCGGCCTTTCCTTCAAAGATCACCATGTCCCAGCCGGCGTTCTTGAGTTCTGCGCCGAAATAGCCGCCTGAGTTGGAGCAGGCCAATGCGTTGGTCAGAGGACTTTTGCAGATTACCGACCAGCGGCCGCCAGTCGAAGCCATGGTTCCGGTCAGGGGGCCGGTGGCGATAATCAACCGATTTTCCGGTGAGAGAGGATCGATAGTCGGCTCGGTTTCCTCAATCAGGTATTTGCTGCCTAAGCCCCGTTGTCCCAGGTAGGCCTCGGCCCAGCCCATGTTGAGCGGTTCGGAGACGCAGGAGCCTTTGCTCAGGTTAACCCGCAAAATCTTTCCTTGCCAGGACATGCTGCAATTCTCTCCTTCTAAGCTTTGGCGCTCGGGCGTACTGAAACGGCTTCGTGCCAGCGCTTCAGATGGGGTTGATCGTCGCTTGGCGCAATCTTTAGCCATCCGGCGAAATCCACTGCGACCATTGCCGTTATGTCGGCGAAAGTGAAATGATCGCCGGTGATGAAGGGGCGATCGGCGACCAAGCCGTTCAGCATCGTGAAAAAATGCTCGGTGCGTTTTTTACCGCGTTCGGCCAACTCGGGGATTTGTTCATAGCCGACCTGACCGGTTAAGGCGCGGCCTTTGAAGCCGGGGCTTTTGTTGCGCAGGCATTCGGCAATGGCCATAAAACCTTCCGTTTCGATGCGGTGGTTCCACATGGAAACAAGGGCTTTTTCTTTGGCGTCGCGGCCAAATAGGGGAGGCTCTGGGGTCTCCGCTTCGAAATAACGGCAAATGGCTTCGGGCTCGCCGATGCCGGTTCCGTCATCTAGTTCCAGAAAGGGAACGTCGCATCGGTCATTCAAACTTTTGAAGGGCTCTTTAAGGTGGTCGCCGCTGCGTAAGTCGACCTCGACCTTAGGAACCTCGATACCCTTTTCCGCCAAGAAGATGCGGACCCTGCGAGGGCTTGGTGCAGTGGCGCAATCGTAAAGTTTCATGGTGAAAGCCATCCTCTTAAAAAAGTTTCGCTGGTTTCTTTTTTATTGGCTCTTACCGCAAGTGTAATCGGTGTTCCCTATTCGCCACAATGAAAGACTATGATGGCAGTCATATTAACCTTCCCCCTTGCTATTGGGGGGGGATTTGCGCTAAAGGTCGGCGCAACGGAGATCAGTGATGTTTTTTATGACGAACGACAACATTTGCGACTTAAGCGCCGAAGCCCCGCTTCCAGGCGCCGCGTTTGTTTGCGCCTCCGTTAAAACGACCAAAACTACGAAGACCAAGACCGCGAGGTAAAGCGGGCCTGACGTTCGTCGAACAAACCAAGGGCCCGCGGAACATTCCCGCGGGTTTTTCGTTTGTCCAATGAATTTGAAAAACTCCGGGTCTTATCGAAGCAGGCCGGAATTTAGGAGTAAAAATACTATGGGTTTAAAAGTTGCAGTCGTTGGGGCCACGGGCAATGTGGGCCGTGAAATCCTCGACATCATGTTTGAGCGTAATTTCAACGCCGATGAGGTGGTCGCGCTTGCTTCCAGCCGTTCGGTCGGCCGCGAGGTCGCTTATGGCGACGATCAGCGCCTCAAGTGCCAGGATTTGGCCGAGTACGATTTCAAGGGCACCGATATCGTGTTGTCCTCGCCGGGCGCTTCGGTTTCCAAAGTTTATTCGCCCAAGGCAGCTGCTGCCGGCGCCGTAGTGGTTGATAACACCTCCTATTTCCGCATGGAGCCGGATATTCCTCTGGTTGTTCCCGAAGTGAACCCGCAAGCCATTGCCGGTTATAAGAAGCGCGGGATTATCGCCAACCCCAACTGCTCGACCATTCAGATGATGGTGGCGCTAAAGCCGTTGCACGACGCCTTCAAGATCAAGCGGGTGGTGGTTTCGACCTATCAGTCCACCTCGGGCGGCGGCAAGGAAGCCATGGACGAGTTGTTCAACCAGACCAAGGGCGTTTACTCCAATCAGCCGGTCCATGAAACCCAGCGCAAGTTCACCAAGCAGATCGCCTTCAATGTGATTCCGCATATCGACGTTTTCATGGACGATGGGGCGACCAAGGAAGAGTGGAAAATGGTGGTTGAGACCAAGAAAATTCTCGACCCCGATATCGCCGTTCACGCCAACTGTGCGCGGGTGCCGGTTTTCGTCGGGCACGCCGAATACATCAACATCGAGACCGAAAAGCCGATGGATGAAGACAAGGCGCGCGACGTTCTGCGTAACGCCAACGGTATCTCGGTCGTCGATCATCGCGCCGATGAGGGATACGTCACTCCGGTGGAGTGCGCCGGTGAAGACGCCACCTACATCAGCCGTATCCGCCGGGATCACTCGGTGGCCAACGGCCTGTCGTTCTGGTGCGTTTCCGACAACCTGCGCAAGGGTGCTGCGCTCAACACGGTGCAAATCGCCGAGGTGCTGGCTCAAGACTACCTGGGCTAAGGGTTGGAGAATTAATAAAGAGGCCGTGATTTCATGTCACGGCCTCTTTCGATTCTTAAAGTGCCATTGAGCTATCGATTTCTGGTGCGCCTATTCTTTATAGCCCAAGGTCACTTCGCTTGCGGGGGTGTTGATCGACCGGGGCCTGACTATAATCGCCGAACGGGCCGTCGCGGCGGGTGACCGCTTCTTTGACGCCGTGATTTTTGGCGACCTTGACGAATTCGCGGCCTTCCGGTGTGTTGCGCATCATGCCGTCCAATATGGGGCCGAGGGTCTGGGTGCTCTGCAGGCCCATGTTGTCGTAGGCTTGATTGACGATCAGCTTCATCGCCATCAACTGAGTCAATGGAATTTGCGCCAACTTCTCGGCCAACTTTTGAACGGACTCATTGATCAGTTCGATCTTAGCGGCCTCTTCGCCGCTGACCCATTCGCCGGTCAGGGCGTAGTATTTAGCCTTGGCCAGGCCGAGGCGATAGACCCACATGCCCGAAAGGTGGCAGCCCCAGACCCGTGAATAAGGTGTGCCGATGCGGGCGTCATCAGAGGCGACGACCAGGTCGGCGCATAAAGCCATTTCCGAGCCACCGCCCATGCAGTAGCCATGGACCTTGGCGATCACCGGTTTCAATCCGCGCCACAGACCCATGAATTGGGTCAAATAGCTTTTGTACGGGTTGATGACCGCATCCATGTCCATGCCGGGGTCATAGTTGTCTTCGGTAAGGTTGTACTCGGCGTAATGCTCCAGCCCTCCTGAGAAGTCGAACCCGGCGCAGAATGCATCGCCAGCACCCTCGAGAATGATAACCTTTACCGAATTGTCCGTGTTGGCCTGTCGCAAAACGTCGTCCAGGTCCGCCAGAATCGAGGGGCGCAGGGTGTTGTACTTTTTGGGGCGATTCAGGGTAATTGTCGCGATCGAACCAGATTTGGAATAAATAACTTCTTTCGCCATAGAGGCCTCCTTGTCACTAAATCATAGTCGCTTACCAATCGGTAAGTAAATTATTCACTTACCGATTGGTAAGTGTCAAGAGGGATTGGGTGTTATCGGTTAGTGCATTGTCATTAAAAGAAGTTCTGATCGTGGTTCTTGGAGGTAAAGAACATATTGCTTCTTACCGAAGGGTATTTTGGATAAGATTGGCGAATGAGCGAAAAGACCAAGGATAAACTGCTGGCGACGGCAAAACGGCAATTCGCCGCCAAGGGTTTCTATGGCGCAAGTATTGCCGATATTGCAGCAGAGCTGAAAATCAGCAAACAGGCGCTGCTCTATCATTTCAAGCGTAAGGAAGATCTTTACGCGCAAGTCCTCGCGCAAATTTCCGAGAAACTACTGCGGTATGTTCGCATGGCCGAGGCCAAGGATGCCGAACCTGAGCAGCAATTTGAGAATATCGTTCTGAGCCTCTATCACGCGGCGATTGAGAACCCCGAGGATACTCATCTGCTGGTTCGTGAGATGATTGACAATCAATCCAGGGCCAATGAGGCGAATAGCTGGTATTTGGTGCCGTTTCTCAACGGCCTTGTCTCAATCGTTCGGCGGGTGCCCACTCTAAAGGACGTGCCCGCCCCCGCCCTCTTCACCTTCATCTATCAGGTGTTGGGAGGGGTCGAATATTTCATTATCTCCCAAACGACCCTGACTAAGATGTACGGTGAAGAAACCTATGAAACCTACCGCAATCACTTTCCAATAGAATTACAGAAGCAAGTTCGTCGGTTTTTTGCGGCGGCTCGGTCGGAATAGATGCTCATTCGGCGTACGTTCGTCTTTTACATATGATCGAGAGGGATCATATCGTCCGTATCTTCGGACAGCATCGGGGTTGCTTTGCGGCGCTCGGGCCCTGGATAGTTGGGGATGGATACACGACGCCGGTCGGGACCGAAGTAGGTTTTCGATTTGATGAACGGCCGCGGTTTTTGAATGATTGAAGCAACCCGTGAAAACAGGGATTTTGCCGATAGGGGTTTGACGAGGATTTCGGTGACGCCGGAATCCCGCGCCGCGATGACTTTGTCGTATTCCGAATGGGCCGTCATCATGATGATTGGCACATAAGGGTTGGGGCTGTCCTCGCCGGTTCTGACCAGACGGATAAAGTCGATGCCGTCGAGCGTCGGCATATTCCAGTCCAAAATGATGATGTCGGGGCTGACGCCGGATTTAATCAGCTTGAAGGCGTCGACGCCGTCTTCGGCTTCGCTGATTGTCGAGACGTGCAGAGCGGTGAGAATGTTTTTGACGAGCGTACGCATGAACGGGTTGTCGTCGACAACCATGAAACTGACGTTATCAAGCTTTAAGCCGCTCATTTTCAAACCCTACCAAGTATCCTGCGCCGATGCGCCATTCCCAAAGGCGGTGCGGCGGCAAAAGGATGCTGTGAAGCCCCCCGATGAATTCCTACCAGATCATTGGCCTCGAACAAACGGTAAAGATTATTCCGGCTGATGATTATCGTGCTGTCGACGGTCTTCATAGGGGAGTTCGTTGATGAACTTGCGGCGTCGGCAAGGCCCTGTGTAGCTCTTGGCTTTGACGAAGCTGCGGGGATGGGAAATGACCTCGTAAATACGACGGTAAAGCTCCTTGGCGGAAACCGGCTTGGCGAGGAACTCGTTAACCCCTGAATCGCGCGCCTGCATGACGTGGTTGAGGTCTGAATAAGAACTCACCATGATAACCGGGGCGAATTGGTTTTGACTGTCCGAAGCGCTACGCAAAATTTTTGTGAATTCGATGCCGTCGAGTGCGGGCATTTCCCAGTCGAGCAGGATAATGTCGGGTGAAAAGCCGGATTGCATCAGCTTGAGCGCATCCGCCCCATCGACGGCTTCTTTGATGGTGCCGACTCGCAGGGTGCGCAGGACCGTCTTAATGAGTGACCGCATGAAAGCGTTATCCTCGATAACGAGGAAATCAACCTCTTCCAGGTTGAGCCCTTGCATTGGTTTCCCTCTTGTTCAAGCCATAGAACGGCGCTTTTCGACTCTATTTAGTGTCGCAAGGGTCGCTTAACAATCAGTGAAATTGAATATGTAGGCATAAGTTATTGAAAAAACTTTGTTATTTAGTTTTTTGCGTGGCTGGAAAAGGTTCTAGATTACTGCTTATGGCTTCTTGTGATCCAATCAGCAACAACTCCTCCGAGCCTGCTTTCGATGTTTCATCGATGATATGGAAAAGAGCGCCACAGGTTCGGCTCAAGGCCTGAGGGGCGGGCAGGCCGCCGAGTGCATGGCCGAGCAGCAGGGCGGCGAACAGATCGCCGGTGCCCTTGGCCTTTAGCGCAACCCGTGGGGTCGTCACCCGCCAGGTTGCTTCCCGGGTGACGATGAGGTTGGCGATTTCGGGGCTGTCGCTCTCAACGGGTAGCGAGGTGACGGCGACCAACTCGACGCCTTTATCGATCAGGCAGTGGGCGCTTTCGATCAATTCGGCGTCGGTTTCGGCCTTTTGCCCGGTTAGTTGTTCCAGTTCGAACCGGTTGGGGGTGAGAATATCGGCCATCGGGACCAGACGGTCGCGGATAAAATCGGCAATGCCCTCACCCACGTAGACGCCCTCACGCGTATCGCCGATGACCGGATCGCAGCAGTAAAGAGCGCCGGGATTGGCCCGCTTGGCTCTTTCCACCGCATCGGCGATAGCCGTTCCGTTTTCCTCTACGCCGAGATATCCGCTCAAGACCGCCCGGCAGTTTTTCAACTGTCCAAGCTCTTCGAGACCGATGACGACCTCCGTGATGTCGGCGGCCTCCATGGCTGGGCCGCGACAGGTTTTATAACCCGCGTGGTTGCTGAACATCACCGTATTGACCGGCCAGACCTCGAACCCCAGGCGTTGAAGCGGAAAAACCGCCGCCGAGTTGCCCACATGGCCGTAAGCGACGGCCGATTGGATAGATAGAATAGACAGGATCGCCCCCTTTCACCCACAGCAAGCTTGCCATAGCATTTTCACCGATTATAGTCTGCCGCGAATTTATTGGCAGGGCTTCCTGCCAGGAAGACAGGGGATAGTAACTTTTTAGGAGATCTCACCATGCCGCAGACCGCCCGGCCCCGCCGCAGCGTACTTTACATGCCCGGCTCCAACGCCCGCGCTCTGGAAAAGGCCAAGGGACTTGCCGCCGACGCCTTGATTCTCGATCTGGAGGACGCCGTTTCTCCCGACGCCAAGGAAACCGCGCGTCAGCAGGTTTGCGCCGCCGCGTCCGAAGGCGGCTACGGTAAGCGGGAAATCCTTATTCGGGTCAATGGCCTGAACACCCCCTGGGGCTATGCGGACGTGGCCGCCGCCGCCAAGTCGGGCGCCGACGCCATCCTGATCCCGAAAGTGGAAAGTGCGGACATGGTTCGTCAGGTGGAAGCGATTATGGACGCCTCCGGCGCACCGGCCGAAATGAGCATTTGGTGCATGATGGAAACTCCGCGCGGCATGTTGCGCGCCGAGGAAATCGCCGACGCCACGCCGCGTCTCGGTGGGTTCGTCATGGGAACTTCCGATCTGGCCAAGGACCTGCACTGCGCCCATACGCCGATGCGGCTGCCGATGATCGCCTCGCTCAACCTTTGCATTCTGGCCGCCCGCGCCGCCGGGATCGCTATTGTCGATGGCGTCTATCTCGACCTCAACGACGCCGAAGGTTATGCGGCCCATTGTCAGCAGGGTCTGGAACTGGGCTTTGATGGCAAGACCTTGATTCACCCGAAACAGATCGACGCCGCCAACGAGACGTTTGCGCCCAATGAGGAAGCCGTCGCCTGGTCGCGCAAGATCATCGAGGCCCATGCCGAAGCGGAAAAGGAAGGCAAAGGCGTCGTGCTGGTCGATGGCAAGCTGATCGAAAATCTCCATGTGGAAAACGCCAAGCGCTTGATTGCTCTTGCCGACGCTATCGACGAGATGAAGGGGTAAGCGGCTATGACCACCAAGACCAACCCCGGCAACTTCTTCGAAGACTTCGAACTGGGCCAGGAAATTTTCCATGCCACGCCGCGGACCATTACCGAAGGCGACGTGGCGCTCTATACCGCGCTTTACGGTCCGCGTTTCGCCGTCCAGTCGGCCGATACCTTCGCCATGGACATCGGCTTTGAGGCCGCGCCCATCGACGACATGCTGGTTTTCCACATGGTGTTCGGCAAGACGGTTCCCGATGTTTCTTTGAATGCGGTCGCCAACCTGGGCTATGCGGCGGGCCGTTTCGGCGTGCCGGTCTATCCGGGCGATACGGTGAGCACCACTTCCAAGGTCATTGGGCTGAAGGAAAACTCCAACGGCAAGACCGGCGTGGTCTATGTCAATTCTGTCGGCGCCAACCAGCATGACGACGTGGTGCTCGACTATTGCCGTTGGGTGATGGTCAAGAAGAACGACCTGGACGCCCCGACGCCTGAAGCCTCCGTGCCCGATCTGCCCAAGGCGGTTGACGCCGATAGCCTGTTTATCCCGCAAGGGCTGGACATGAGCGGCTACAATTTCGATTTGGCGGGCGCCCAGCACACCTGGGGCGACTATGAGGTGGGTGAAAAGATCGACCATGTGGACGGCATGACCATCGAAGAAGCCGAGCACCAGATGGCGACCCGGCTCTACCAGAACACCGCCAAGGTTCACTTCGATCAGTTGGCTGCTCAAGGAAACCGCTTCGGCCGCCGCTTGATCTATGGCGGGCACATCATTTCCTTAGCCCGCGCCCTGTCGTTTAACGGTCTGGAAAACGCCTTCAAAATCGTCGCCATCAACGGCGGCGCTCACGCTAACCCGACCTTCGCCGACAAAACGGTCTTCGCTTGGTCGGAGGTGTTGGACAAGATGGATGTCGAGGGCAACGACGGCCTGGGCGCTTTGCGCCTGCGCACCGTCGCGACCACCGACAAGCCCTGCGCCGATTTCCCACTCAAAGGCGAAGACGGCAAGTACGACCCCAGCGTCGTACTCGACTTCGACTACACGGTGCTGGTGCCCAAGGGGTAAGCGCCGCCTAATAGATTTAGAGAAGGGGAGAGTTCCTCGCAGGTTTCTAGGGTCCTGACCCTAGGTTTCGGATGCAGTAGCCACTAAGCCTTTGCTTCATCGATCAATTCATGCAGAAGAAGGCGTGCTAAGCCCTTTTCGTTGCCGACTTGACCGCCAACCTGCGTGGCTTTCTCTCCTTTTTTCGTGCGTACCGACAGGATGCCGTCGGACACGCCGTAAACCGCATTGTATTGGCGGCCACCCTTTTCGACGGAGACTACCCCACCACTAGCGATGAGGCCCAGGGTTTCCAAAATTATCCATGCGCTTTTCAGCCGGAGCGCCCCTTCGCCTTTCTCCAGTCGCACGACGGTCACATGACCGACACCGGCTAAGTCAGCAAGCGCTTTCTGCGTCAGGCCCTCCTTCCTGCGCCGTACGGCTGCGAGGTATCCCAATTCAGCCAGGGCTGGTAGTTTATCCATAAATCCTCTCCCAAGCTGTCCGTACGCTGTTACGGTAGTCCCATGTTCGGTTCTCATTCAAACCTAAGGGTTGGGCAAGACGCTTAAAAAAAACTTTTTCTTTTTTTTGCAATGTATCCAAGAGCTTTGCCGCCACGCGGCGTTCTAAGCCGACGGGTTCCGCCAGGGACAACAGGAGTTCGCGATCATATTCCTCCCACTGCACTCGATCATCACCGATTTGCAGGCCAAAGCGGGTCGTGAACTGTTCGGCGCCGTAGATATATCCATTTAAGACATCGTATGCGGGCGATAACCGGAAACCTTCCGGAGTTTCCAGTAAACTCCAGTTTTTTAGGTGGCAATCGACATTGCCTACGATCACGAATGCAGCTAGACGCAGGTAGGCCCGTCGAGCATCCAAAATGGGAGCATCCGACCATTGTAGGGCTTGGCCAATGGCATCGTAGCCTGCGCGATATTTGCCCTTGTGGTCGCGGCCGGGTGGAAGGGAAAG
>CBDUMN010000096.1:0-13006 GCA_965368335.1 uncultured Rhodospirillales bacterium | reverse complement strand
CGGAGAGGGGGGAGCCCCTCTCCGCCGGGAGGTTATTTGGATGCGACGACCGTATTGCCTTTGACGGTCTCGCCGCCTTTCAACCCGATGGGGAATTGCGCGAGATATTCATTGGGCTTACGGCCATCGAAGGTGATGCCGTCGATGAATTCCGACTGAGGGGCACGGAAGCCATCGCTATCCCAGGGGAAGTCCTCTTTCTTGACTTTCCCTTCGGCCACCAGCATTTCGGCTGCCTTGAGATAGATGTCGGGGCGATAGACCTTCTTGGCGATATCGGTGAACCAGCTATCCGATTTAGGCTCGGCGATCTGACCCCACCGGCGCATCTGAGATAGGTACCAAACGGCATCGGAGTAGTAGGGGTAGGTCGCGTTGTAGCGGAAGAACACGTTGAAATCGGGAACCTCACGCTTGTCGCCTTTTTCGTATTCGAAGGTGCCGGTCATGGAGTTAGCGATCACTTCGGCGTCGGCCCCTACGTATTCCGAACGGGCCAGAATTTCGACGGCTTCCGGGCGGTTGGCGTTGTTGTTTTCATCCAACCACTGAGCGGCGCGGATCAAAGCTTTGACAACGCCGAGATGCGATTGAGGGTTTTTCTTGGCCCACTCGTTGCTGACGCCGAAAACCTTCTCAGGATTGTTTTTCCAGATTTCGTAGTCGGTAATCAGGGGGACGCCGATACCTTTAAAGACGGCCTGCTGGTTCCACGGTTCACCCACGCAGTAGCCATAGATGGTGCCAGCTTCCATGGTGGCAGGCATCTGGGGCGGCGGCGTCACGGAAAGCAGAGCGTCGGCCTTGATCTGGCCGGTAATATCGGTTTTCGAGTAATAGCCGGGGTGGATGCCGCCAGCGGCCAACCAGTAGCGCAGTTCGTAGTTGTGGGTCGAGACCGGGAAAACCATGCCCATGTTGAAGGGTTTGCCTTCGGTGCGATATTTTTCGACGACCGGTTTAAGGTAGTCCGCCTTGATCGGGTGGACGGGTTTGCCGTCCGGGCCTTTAGGGACGTATTGTTTCATCTGTTCCCAGATTTCGTTGGAAACCGTGATGCCGTTACCGTTCAAATCCATGGAAAAAGCGGTGATGATGTGAGCTTGGGTGCCGAAGCCGATGGTTGCTCCAAGAGGCTGACCGGCCAGCATATGCGCACCGTCCAGTTCGCCGGAGATGACCCGGTCGAGCAGAACCTTCCAGTTGGCCTGGGGTTCGAGGGTGACGTATAGGCCTTCGTCTTCAAAGAAACCTTTTTCGTAGGCAATTGCCAGGGGGGCCATGTCGGTCAGCTTGATAAAGCCGAATTTCAATTCTTCTTTTTCGGGAGTGAGCATTTCTGCTTTGACCGGCGAACCCATGACGCCGAGGGATACGGCCGCCGCCGCCCCAAGGCTTAGAAAGGCGCGACGGGAAAGCGCTTTCAAAGGGTTCTTCATTTTTTGACTTTTCGTCATAGGTTTCCTCCTAAGGACCACCAGAAAACAAAACGCCGCAAATTCGACGGGGCGACCGGCCCCGGAATCTGCGGCGTTGCAGTATTTGCCCAAGACGGGCGGAAATTTTTCAAACAGACGTCGTTGCCTGCACTTAAAGCTTTACAAGATGTGTGCCAAAGTTGATGGGGTTGAGTAAGTGATTGATTGATAATGCAAAATATTGTTTTTGGGTGTTTTTTAGTTTGCGGATGCGCTCAATGAATGCCCAATCTATGTGCATCTTGTGGTCAATTATGGTGCATTGCACAAAATTTTACCTGATCGTATCGTGCAGGACCGGATATACCCTTCAATATCATTCAAGTCGAAAGGGCTGCCGCCTAAAGGTGTTGTGAAAGCAGGTTCCAAGTCAGTCGACTTCGTTTCGGATTTTTCACCCGTGGCGTTTTCTAACAGATCTGGGCGGTACGTCTTCTCGACAAGATGCCATGCCTCTTTCGAGTGCTCGGTTTGTCCCCAACGTACCATTTGGGCGAATAGCCAGAGAGCATCTTGTTTTTTGGCTTTGACGCCGTTCTGGCGAGAAAAGCGCATACCATTTTGCAAAGCGCTAAGAATGTGGTTGGGGTCGACTTCCAGGTGGTTTTTGCGGGAAAGTATTTGTGCCAACTCAGCCTTGTTTGCTGGGTCATCGGCCCAGGCGGCGGCCGTATCTACAGCGCGGAGAAGTGCAGCCAGGAGGTCTGAGTTCGCTTCTGCCCAGGCTTGCTGCATGCCGAGAACCTTCTCCGGTCCGGCGGGCCAAATTTGAGAGCTTTGCAGGAGAATTTTTCCAACCTTTTGGTCGGTGGCTATGCTGTTCCAGGGTTCGCCAACGCAAAATCCGTCGACCTGACCGGCTTCGAGGCTGCGGACCATGTAGGGCGGTGGAATGACGATCAGGCGAAGATCATTTTCAGGGTCAATACCTGAAGCGGCAAACCAATAACGGAGTTGGTAATTGTGGTTGGAGAAAGGAAAGACCATTGCAAAGGTTAGGAGGTCTTCTCCTTCGATCTTTCTTTGATCCAAAACTCGTTTCAGTGCATGGCCGAGGGAGAGTGGATCTTTTGGGGCGCCGTCCATTGCAATAAGGCGGTCGTAGAAAGAGCGGCTGACTGTAATCGCGTTGCCACCGCGCCCCAAAGCCATGGGGGCGATCATTTTCGATTTGATCTGGCCGATGCCCAGGTTGGCCGCGATGGGCATTCCCGCCAACATATGGGCGACATCGAATTGGCCGATATTGATCCGGTCCCGAATGTTGGCCCAGGAAACTTCACGGGAAAGTTTAAGTTTGACCCCTTGATCGGCGGCAAACCCTTTTTCCTTAGCGATAATAAGGGGAGCGCTATCGATCAGCGGAATAAATCCGGCCCGAATAATTGGTGGTGATGAAGAGAGAGAGGGGGAGGTCATCTTGGGGGTTCCATCAATTGAGCAATTCCGCAGCGGTAACAATGCTGGTTGCGATTTCAGATATCTTTTTCCCCTTGTTCATCGCATTGCGTCTGAGAAGGGTATAGGCTTCGTTTTCATCGATTTTCTTCTGTTGCATTAGGATGGCCTTGGCGCGATCAATTACTTTGCGCTCTTCAAGTTGTTCCTTGGTTTCGTCCAGCTCTTTTCGAAGCCGAGAAAATGCGTTGAATCGGCTGATCGTCATGTCGAGAATTGGCTTGATCCGCTCTTTTTTCAGTCCATCGACGATGTAGGCGCTAACTCCGGCGTCAACTGAGGCGGTGATCATGGCGGAGTCCGATTGATCCACGAACATGGCGATGGGGCGCATGACCTCTCGACTGACTTGAAACATTTGTTCAAGAACATCCCGATTGGGGTTTTCAAGATCAATCAGCACAACGTCCGGATCGAGCACGGCGATGCGCTCAAGTAAATTGTTGGTATCCGATATCCATTCGACGCGAAGATGTTTCGTGCCGTCCAATCCTTCATTCAGGATTGCCGCACGCACTGGGTTTTCATCAATAATGAGAATTTTAAGATCTTTATCCATGGTTTCCGCATAGAGCAGGACTTTTGCTCTAGCGAAAAGCAAACCCCATGCCAAAGGCGTAAAGCTAGGGTTTCTGGTGTTTTTCGTAGTTTTGGAAAAGTGCGAGATGGAAATGCTGCATATTTTTCGTGCAGTTCAAACTGGTTTATTGGTCGGAGCTATTGGTCGTTTCTTCATCATCGGAACGAGGGTCCAACTCGAAGGCCATAGAAGAAGTTCGGGGGACCATGGCGTAGTTTTCCATGTCATCTTGAGAGACGGCGGCGCGCTGGGTAATGCGATAGAGCGTGAAGAGGCCGATTGCCGCGCATACCAGGGCCGCGTGGATAAAAAGTCCTTGTGGGCCCAGATAGTTCATAAAAACCGTCGCGACAAAAGGACCGAGCGTTGCGCCTAATCCGTAGGACAAGAGCAACGAAGCGCTGGCGGGCACAAAATCTTTGGTTTCCATATGGTCGTTGGTATGGGCAATGGCGAGACCGTAAATGGGCAGCACCAAGCCTCCGGTTAATGCCGCCGAAATAAACCGCCAGCTCCCATTTAGATCAGGATAGACGGCGACAATGCCTCCGGTAATTGCCATGGTGAAAGCGACGCCGACAATTACAACCCGGCGGTCAAATAAGTCTGAAATTTTGCCGAGCGGCCATTGAGTGATGAGGCCGCCAAGAATCATACAGGCGACGAAAACAGCTGTATCGCTTGTCGTCAGATTGATGCCTTTTGCGTAAACGGCGGCGAGAGCCCAAAGAGCACCTGACGTTAACCCGGAACCAATGCAACCAACCATGCCGACGGGTGAAACCCTGAATAAACGGCTTAGCTTGAGACGCTCGTGTTCGATATCTGCAGGCGTCGGTGTGGAGGTTAGCGCCACCGGCACCAAAGCAATGGAGATGACGACTGAGACAATGACGAATAATTCGTAACCGGAAATGGGAGCGATCGGGAGCAGCAGTTGCCCTAAAGCCGTTGCGCCTAGAATAATGATGAAATAAGTGGAGAGGAGGGTGCCCCGGTTCAAGTTGGTTGAGCGCTCATTGAGCCAACTTTCGGCGACCAGACACAAAGCGGCGAAACACAGGCCGGTTACAGCTCGAAACAGCATCCAGGTAAACGGCTCTACGAGGATTGCATGGCAAAGCGCCGCGGCAGAAGCCAGGGAAGCGAAAGCGGAAAAGGTCCGAATGTGGCCAACGCGGTTGACGATGGCAGGGGCCGTCAGACTGCCGATGACGAAACCAGCGTAATAGCTGGACATGATTAGGCCAGTGAGCATGACATCAAAGGATTCATGCTCTGCACGTAGGCCCAGCAATGAAGCCTGCAAACCAAGTCCGAGGTTGATGGCGCCCGCTCCCAAGAGAAGCGCTGAAATGCTGATCAGCGTTTTTTGCATGATTGTGCTGGTCTTATTCCGTCGTTTAACTGAGGCATCCTACACATCGAGAGCATAAGGGGGATAGTCTGGATTGAATAGTTGGTGAGGAGAGGGCTAAGGAAAAAAGAAAAGGAAAGAAACCGATCATCAATTGCGTAAATGCTGAAAGGCGTCTGGAAGTCTAAAAAACCAGTCAAAACCTGCATTAACCTATGATGGCCATCTATCTTTTCGTTGTAGCTGCTCTAGGTCGTCGAGTTTATTGTCGATGCTTGCCGGGACCTCGTTCTTATCGATATGTGCGCTGTCGAATGCGCTGGTGTTCAGGACGGCTTGGGGTTTCAGGATACGGACGGAGCCGGCCTCATAATCAATCAGGCCATCTTTGCGCAAGGCGCGTAGCGTTCGATTGACGTGAACAACGCTCAGGCCGAGTAGGTCGCCTAAAAGCTCTTGCGTGATGGGGAAATCGAAAGATTTGCCATCTGCCTGGTCTATTACCTGAAGGCGCTTCCAGAGTTCCATGAGCAGATGAGCGGTTCTTTCGTAGGCGTTGCGCCTGCCGAGGCTTACAAGATGTTCGGCCAGCATAGCTTCTTCGCGAGCTGTCGACCATGTGATCGCCATGGCAAGTCGGGGGAGTGTGCCGAACAATTCCGCGACTGATTGGGCGGGAACCGTTGCAACCTGACAGTCGGTTAAGGTGAAAACGGAGTGGTCGGTCATGCCGAAAAGTCCGGCTCTCAACCCTATGAAATCACCCGGAAGCACAATATTCAGAATTTGGCGTCGTCCATCCGGGAGTAGTTTAAATCGGCAGGCCCAGCCTGAACGCAAAAGATAGACGCTTCTATCGGTGGTGCTTGCGTGAATGATCTCCTCGCCGGGAGAGACCGGGAATGGATCTTTCCCAGCGCTGACAAGCCAGTCTCGCTCTTCCTTATTCAGCTTCATAAAAATCGAAAGCTTTTTAAGGAGTGGGAGCTCTTCTCCTTTTTTCGCCATTGCTCCCCGCATGTGTCAGTTTCAATTAGAATAGAAAAGATGCACTCAATGAGGGGGTAGCATAGGTTAAGTTGGAACCCCTATTAAAGGGAAAAAATGTTTTGTTCCGGACATTTAGCCGTAGTGCGGGTAAATGCTTGAGTTGAAGAGGGGAATTGATTGCAGTAATTGCCCACTTTAATGGAACCCATCTTATGTTAATGAACTGGCTGTCAAAACCCGGCATCTATAACGCCGAAAGCGCGATGGTTGCGTAGTGAATTGACTTCGCAGCCGCCCCCGTTTTCGTTATCAGTGAATAGAAAGCCCGTAAGGGCAGGGAGCCAGGTATTTTAATCCGAGAACCGGTCCTGAAAGACGGACTGAACATACACCGCTTGGTCGGGCGTTGCCCGCCGCTCGATTTAAACTCCCAATACGCCTACAATCTGCTCGGTGGATATTTCGCCAAAACCAGTGCGGTTGCTGTTTCTAAGGGCGAGATCGTTGGTTTTATTTCCGGTTTTATTCCGCCGGAGAAACCTGATCGATATTTCCTTTGGCAGGTGGCTGTCGATGAGGCGTTTCGGCGAGGCGGCACGGCTCAAAAAATGTTTTTTGAAATTCTGTCGCGCCCGGAATGCGCCCAGGTGCAGTTTGTAGAAGCGACAGCGACGCCTTCCAATGAAGCATCGAAAAAATTCTTCACTAATTTTTCCCTCCGCGTTCAGGGACGGATCGAATTTTCGCCGTTCTTGTCGAGTGAGGACCTGGGCGGTGAGCATGAAGAAGAGCTTCTAATCACCATTGGCCCCTTTTCATCCCTTTACGTCTCAAACAAAGAGTAAAAAAATTATGCGTATCATTGAACAAGTTGAATCAGACGTTAGAGGCTATGTCCGTTCGTTTCCGGCGGTTTTTGACGTTGCAAAAGGTGCGATTATCTATGATGAACAGGATAATCGTTATATTGATTTTTTTGCCGGCGCCGGTACTCTCAATTACGGCCATAACGATCCGGCCATCAAGCAGGCCTTGATCGATTATCTGAACCACGACGGCATCGTCCACGCGCTTGATAAAGCGACGACGGCCAAATGTGCGTTTCTTCAGAAGATGGTCGATACGATCTTCAAACCGCGAAATTTGGAATACAAAATCCAGTTCCCGGGACCGACCGGCACCAATGCCGTGGAAACGGCAATGAAGCTGGCTCGTATGGTCAAGCGGCGTTCCAATATTATTGCGTTCACTAACGGTTACCACGGCTTGACCATGGGGTCGCTGGCGGTGACCGGGAATAGCTTCTATCGTGATGAGTCTTACGGCTTGAGGGCCAATACGGACTTTATGCCCTTTGATGGCTATTTTGGTCCTGAGGTGAATACTCTCGATTATTTCCGCAAATTTCTCGAAGATCAGTCGAGCGGCGTCGATTTGCCCGCGGCTGTGATTGTCGAAACGGTGCAGGGCGAAGGTGGCATCAACGTTGCCAGCGACGAATGGCTCCAGGGACTCGAAAAAATGTGTCACGAGTTCGATATGCTGCTGATTATTGATGATATCCAGATGGGGAACGGTCGCACCGGTCCGTTCTTTAGTTTTGAGCGTGCCGGGATCACCCCCGACATGGTGACGGTCTCCAAGTCGATTGGCGGCGGACTTCCCCTTTCCCTGCTTCTCATGCGTCCTGAGATTGACCAATGGCAACCGGGTGAGCATACGGGTACTTTCCGTGGTAATAACCTTGCCTTTGTTGCGGCAACACAGGCTCTGAGCTATTGGGAAAATTCAGATTTCCAGGATGCCATTGTGCATAAAGGAAAAATCATTGAAGAACGCCTATTGGAGTTGGCAGACAAATATCCTGATGAAGGGATAACTGTCCGGGGCGTCGGCATGGCCTGGGGGCTGGATTTCCACCAGGAAAGCCGGGCTGGCGAAGTTTCCAAAGCGGCTTTTGAGCGCGGACTGATTATCGAAACGGCGGGTGCTGACGATAGTGTGTTGAAGTTCCTGCCTCCGCTGATCATCGAGGAAGAACTCCTCAGAGAAGGTCTGGATGTTGTGGATGAAGCAATTGGTGAGATCGCTTCGCGTCGTACGAAAATTTTTGAGGGGGGCTTCCAGTGATCGTCACGAGACTTGAAGATATTGTCGGGACCGAGAGGGACGTTAAAGCCGAGAACGGCAATTGGGTCAGCCGTCGGTTCCTTTTACGCCGTGACGGAATGGGCTTTTCTTTCCATGAAACGACGATCTTTGCCGGAACCGAAACCCTGATTTGGTACAAGAACCACCTTGAGGCGGTCTATTGTGTCGCCGGTAAGGGGGAACTCGAAGACCTGACGACCGGGGAAATTCACAAGATTACAGATGGCACGATGTATGCGCTCAATGGTCATGAAAAGCACCACCTTAGAGCTACGGAAGACTTACGACTTATCTGCGTTTTCAATCCGCCCTTAACCGGAACCGAGGTCCATGATCGAGAAGGGACCTATCCGATTTTAGAAGAAGATTAGCAGTAAGAGGGGGCATGGAGCTTACATCAGGTCATATCTACCAAATTGAGATGCAGACCGAGTTCAAGGTTATGGGGGAGGGAGGCTCTCTCCTTCGTAACCTTCGTGCCCTTTTCGGCCATCACACTTATTTCGATGATGGTGATATCGTTGTTTTTTGGGAAGGACCGGCCAATGAAAACGGTTCGGTCAAAGAGCTCATGGCGACACAAGTCGCTATGAGGGAGGAAGATACCTCGGAGAGCTTTCTTCCTCATGCTCCACTCAATCTGCCGATAGCCGTAAAGCTGGGGTGAAATTTCTTCCGATCTTATTTTGTTCTTTTAATGCCAATAGTTCGGCCAATATTTGCCGGTTTTGGCAATGTCTTCTGTTGGTTGGCGATGCGGGTAATGTTTTCCATCACATGTTCGGGAAACGCTGCGGCCCGGCGGGCATTTAAATCGAAAAACATGGTCATCTGTTCGCAGGTCGAAGAGGGGCCCTCCACTTCACCGCCTAATTTATGGATTTCATGATAGAGGTGTAGGCGCTTTGCATCATAATCGATGATTTGGGTCGTTACTTTCACCTTGTCCCCCAAGACCAGCTCAAGGTCGTAAGTCACATGGTTTTCAAGAACAACCCAGGAGCCGCCTGTTTCCATCGAATAGGCCTCACCCATGCCAAGATGATCGAACAGCGCAACGCCAGCCTCATCAAAAATCAGAACATAGTTGGCCACATTGAGATGGTCGTTGTAATCCAGCCATTCTTTCTTGATGTCAGTTTGGTAAAGACTTAACGGCAATGCGTTCGGCATGATAACTCCCTGTCAACTATAATTCACTGAAACCTATAAGTTTAGCTGCCGACCTGTCTAGGATGCTTGTTTGTTTAGAAGTATTCAAAACTAAATAAATGGATTAGTATGGTTTGCAATTGGTTCTAATTAACAGGCGAGGTGGGTTCATGGCGGCAGCTCTGGGTATTAGAATTGGAAGTGCGCAAAACGCATCTATTCCGCAAGTCAGGATTGAAGATACGACCCGTTGGGTACAATCCGGTTGGGCTGATTTTAAAAATAGTCCGGTGATCAGTGTGGCGGCTGGCGGTGTTTATGTCATTGCCGGATACGCCATGGTTTTTTGGCTTCAAGCGGTCGGACTTACCTCGTTTCTCCTGCCCCTTATGTCCGGTTTTCTAATCGTCGCGCCTCTGTTTGCCGTCTTGTTTTATGAAATCGCCAGGATGCGGGCCGAAGGAGCAGTCATTGATTTGGCCGCGGCTGTTAAGTCCAGTTTTAAGAATCTTGGACAGCTGGCTTTCGTCGGTTTTGTTCTAATGCTCATCATGATGGCTTGGTTGCTGCTGGCCATGGTGATCTTTTCGGTTTTCTATGGTGGAACGCCGCCAAGCTTAGAGACCTTTTACCAGGGGCTGATCAGCCAGCCGCAGACACCGATTTTTTTGGTTCTTGGAACGGTTGTTGGGGGCGTTCTCGCCGCATTGGCTTTTGCCGTCAGTGCGATTTCCATGCCGATGATTGTCAGTGAAAACATTTCTGCATTTGATGCAATGGCCTTCAGTTTGGCCGCCATAACGGCCAATCCTCGCGTCATGGCGAGCTGGGGGGCGGTGCTGGTTCTATTGACCGCCTGCGGGATGGTTACATTGTTTATTGGCCTCGCGGTGACCTTGCCGGTTGCCGGATATGCATCTTGGCATGCTTATAAGAGCTTTCGTCCTTAGCGGTAATGTTTAGGCGAAACTCCGGCCCATCGGGAAAAGGCGCGAGAAAAGGCGGAAACCTCAGCGTAGCCTAAACGATAGGCTATATCGTTCATTGGCAAAGTCGGGTCGCCCAGGAGATCGCGGGCCAGTTCAAACCTGACGTCTTCGAGTAAGGTGCGAAATGTTGTCCCTTGCGCATTGAGCAGACGTTGCAAAGCGCGTGGAGAGATGCCCAGTCGGTCGGCGATGAACGTAATGTCGCTCAAGCCCTGAGAGAGCGCTTGGCTGATGGTGCTGCGAACAACCCGCAAGGGGTCGGTCGGGCGACGACGGTGCGCCAGTTGGGTTTCCGCTTGGTGCAATAGTAGTTTGCGAAGGTAGGGGTCGGCCCGCAAATTGCGTTTGTTGAGGTCTTGTCGGTCAATCACAAGCGCGTTGACCGGTCGACCGAAGTGGACGGGCGCTTCGAAGACGTCGCCCGGTGGCGGGTGACGATAATGAACTTCGCGAGGTAGCCAGCGTCGCCCCATAATGCCGCGAAACATGCTGAGCAAAAATGCATTGACGAATTCAGCGAACTGCCAGTGCGCCTCATTGCGTTCTTCGACAATCAGCCATTGGTAATAGGCCGTGTCGTCATCTTCGACCAGCCAGAGGTCGAGACCTTCGACGATCACCGGGACGGTGAGAGCGAAATTGATCATGGCGTCGCGCAGATTGGTTGAGTTGAGGATGCTGTATCCAGGAATGCCTGTCAGGTGCGGACGGGTGAGCGCTCCATAGTGAAGGCCGAAGGCCGGATCGTCGGCGTGTTTCGCTCCCACTTCAAAATAGGCCATGTAATTGCGAAGCAAGGTTGTTCGACCTGGGGTGCCGACAATCGCCGGATCGACGCCAATTTCGCGAAAGACCGGAAGATATCCTCCCGGTGCCTTTCGCAAAAAACGGTCCATTCCGGTCATTGCCACGCCATCGACGATGGCGCGTTGTTTAAACTCCGGATCTCTGACTTCGATCATGCAAAAAAAGCCTTTTGTCTTGTCCTGCGATCACCCCAGATACTTATTAGGGTAAAGCGCATCTCGCCCGTTACCTTAGTCTCACTGTCGTAAATTGACAATAAAACGGCATTAAATGACAAGAATGGCGGGGAGTGCATGCCTATCATCGCTTTCACAAAAGAACGGTTTTTTCCGGCAGGGGTGCTTTATGGAAAAGGTTTGGCTGAAAAGCTATCCGCAAGGTGTTGATGCGGAACTGGGTGAAATCGCCCAAGATACCATTGTCAAAATTTTCGAGAATTCTTTCGGGAAATTCGCTGATCGCCCGGCGTTTGAATGTCTTGGTCGGACCATGACGTTTAGTGAACTCGACGAAAAATCGAAAGCCTTTGCCGCCTATCTTCAAAACAAGGCGGGGATGAAAAAGGGTGACCGCATTGCGCTGATGTCGCCCAACTTATTGCCTAATCCCGTCGCCAGTCTCGGGGCGCTACGGGCCGGTTTGACGGTTGTCAACGTAAACCCGCTTTATACGCCGCGCGAACTTGAGCACCAGTTAAACGATTCGGGTGCGGAAGCTTTGATTGTCTTTGTCGGCGTTCTGCCGACATTTGCCGAAATTGCCGCTAACACGCCGGTTAAATCGGTCATGGTTATCGGTCCGCAGGATCTGATGGCGGACGGCATCGCACGTCCCGACCTGCCGGAAGGTATGGGGTGGTTCCACGAGGCTGTCGTTGAGGGGCTTGAGGAAGTCTTCACGCCAGTTTCGGTTGAGCCGAAAGATATTGCGTTTTTGCAATACACGGGCGGCACCACAGGTCTTTCAAAGGGCGCGACGCTGTCGCACTACAATGTGGCGGTCAATGTGGCGCAGACCCGTCAGTGGCTGTCACCTAAGCTGGAAGAAGGCAACGAACTGATCGTCACCGCGCTGCCGCTTTATCATATCTTCGCCCTGACCGTGAATATGATGATCTACGGCAGCCTTGGCGGGTGTAATTTGCTAATCCCCAATCCGCGCGACATGGATGTTTTTATCGGCACTTTGAAAGGCCGTAAGTTTACGGCCTTCACGGCGGTCAATACGCTGTTTAACGGCATGATGCTGCATCCTGAGTTTAAAAATTTGGATTTCTCCAATCTCAAAGTCTGCATTGGCGGCGGCACCAAGGTTCAGGAGGCGGTTGCCAATAAGTGGCAAGAGAAAACCGGCAATCTCATTTTGGAAGGGTACGGTCTTTCCGAAACCTCGCCCGTCCTGACCGTCAACCCGGTGGATGGAACCGAGTTCATGAACTCCATTGGCTTGCCGCTGCCGTCAACCGAGATCAAATTGCTCAATGATGAGGATAAAGAGCCTGCACTGGGAGAATCCGGTGAGCTTTGCGCCCGCGGTCCTCAGGTTATGCAGGGCTATTGGAACAAGCCTGAGGAAACGGCGAAAGTCATGACATCGGACGGGTTCTTCCGTACCGGCGATGTGGCGATTATGACCGAGGATGGATACTTCAAGATCGTTGATCGCAAGAAAGACATGATCCTGGTTTCGGGTTTCAATGTCTATCCCAATGAAATTGAAGGTGTTTTAGCCGCCCATGTTGATATTGTCGAATGCGCCTGCGTCGGCGTTCCCGACGATAAAACCGGCGAGGCGGTTAAGGTTTTTGCTGTCAGAAAACAAGATAGCGGCATTGATGAAGATGTTGTACGGGATTTTTGCCGCGATAACCTAACGGCCTATAAAGTGCCCAAGCATGTGACCTTTATCGATGAAATTCCCAAGTCCGCCGTGGGCAAGATTTTGCGCCGCGAACTTCGGGACCTGTAACGGCTTAAAAGACAGAGGAAAGCCATGAAAGTCTTAGTCGCAGTGAAGCGAGTTGTTGATTACAACGTAAAGATCC